>DFMR01000123.1 GCA_002376325.1 Proteobacteria bacterium UBA3588
TCATGTTTCTTCCAGGTTTTCGAGGATCGTGTGCAGTTCCGCAGGCAACGGTGCGCTGACATCCAGGCTCTGCCCGCTCTCGGTCAGGGTGAAACTCAGCGCGCTGGCGTGGAGAAACAGCCGTCGTAGGCCGAGTGCCGCCATCCGTTTGTTGAAGGAGTCATCGCCATACTTGTCGTCCCCGGCGATGGGGTGGCCGATGTGGGCGGCATGGACCCGCACCTGGTGGGTCCGGCCGGTGACCAGTTCCGCCTCCACCAGCGTCGCGTCACCATAGCGGGTGACCGGGCGCAGGATGGTCAATGCCGGTTTGCCGTCCTCGGCGACCCGTACCATGCGCTCCCCCGACTGGGTCACGTTCTTGCGCAGCGGCGCTTCCACCCGCCGTTCGCCGCCTTGCCAGCGCCCTTTCACTAGCGCGAGATAGCGCTTATCCGTACCGCCTTCCCGCAGCAGCGCGTGGAACGCACGCAGCACGCTGCGTTTCTTGGCGATGATGATGCAGCCGGAGGTGTCGCGGTCGAGCCGATGCCCCAGCTCAAGGAACGGTGCGTCGGGCCGCAGCGCGCGTAGCGCCTCGATCAGGCCAAAACTCAGTCCGCTGCCGCCATGTACCGCCAGCCCGGAAGGCTTGTCGAGCACCAACAGGCCCTTGTCTTCGAAAACGATACTTGCGGCCACCCGCTCCAGCACGCGGTCGCCGGGCCGGGCCGGCGGCGCCGTTTCCGCCTGCCGCAAGGGCGGGATACGGATGGCATCGCCTGCCTGGACCCGGTAGCCGGGCTTGATCCGCCCGCGATTGACGCGCACCTCGCCGGTGCGCAGGATACGGTAGATGCGGCTCTTGGGTACCCCCTTGAGCCGGGTGACCAGAAAATTGTCGATGCGCTGCCCCTCCTCGTCGGCGGCGACCTCGATAACCCTGACTTGTGGATGATCTGTCTGATTCATAAGCGGATCATATCAACTCGCCATGGCGATTGATGCAACTTTCCATCGCTGATATAGTTGCTGGCGGCCAGTCTGCGGCCGAACCGAAAGGTTGTTGCTATACGCGTCGCAGGCACTGGCGGTGTCCCTGTTGGGCACAAGGTCATTTAGGTACTCTCCCCGACCTGGTCGACGGATGAGTAATAAAGCTTCAGCGACTGAACGAAAGTTCGGTTGCCCAAACAAACAAGCGCTCCCGCAGCCGATGCTCAGGCCCTGCCGGATTCGAGAGGGTGCGACGACAACGCCGAATTAGGCTGTCGCTTCGCAATCGCTCCACTGTTGCCGCCCTATGTTCGGGCAGGCACGGAATCCGCACCTGAACCCGGGCGGCGGTTGAGCGCCCGAGAGACAATACGACATGAAACGCATGCTGATTAACGCAACTCAGCCGGAGGAGTTGCGTGTAGCGTTGGTGGACGGCCAGCGCCTGTACGATCTGGATATCGAAAGCACATCCCGAGCGCAGAAAAAATCCAACATCTACAAAGGCCGCATCACGCGGGTCGAACCCAGTCTGGAAGCGGCCTTTATCGACTACGGCGCCCAGCGCCACGGTTTTCTCCCACTTAAAGAGATATCCCGCAGCTATTTCAATCCCGAGGCCGAGCAGTCCGGACGCGTCAATATCAAGGACGTGCTGAAGGAAGGCCAGGAGGTCGTGGTGCAGGTGGAGAAGGAAGAGCGCGGCAACAAAGGCGCCGCCCTCACCACCTTCATCAGCCTGGCGGGCCGCTACCTCGTATTGATGCCCAACAACCCGCGCGCCGGCGGCGTGTCGCGCCGCATCGAGGGCGAGGACCGCAGCGAAATCCGCGACGTCATGAGCCAGCTCGATATCCCCGAGGATATGGGGCTGATCGTTCGCACCGCAGGCGTCGGCAAGAGCGTCGAAGAGCTGCAGTGGGATCTGGACTACCTGTTCCAGGTGTGGAGTTCGATCGAGGCTGCCGCCACTGAGCGCGCTGCGCCATTTCTGATTTATCAGGAAAGCAACGTCATCATCCGCGCCATCCGCGACTATCTGCGCAGCGATATCAACGAAATTCTGGTCGACGAGGCATCGGTATTCGAACAGGGCCGCGAATTCATGAAGCAGGTGATGCCGCACAACCTGAACAAGCTCAAGCTCTATCAGGACAAGGTGCCGCTGTTCACCCGCTACCAAATTGAGAGCCAGATCGAATCCGCCTTTACCCGTGAGGTGCAGCTACCCTCCGGCGGTTCCACCGTCATCGATCACACCGAGGCGCTCATCTCCATCGACATCAACTCGGCCCGCGCCACCAAGGGCGGCGATATTGAAGAGACGGCGCTCAACACCAATTTGGAAGCGGCAGACGAAATTGCTCGGCAGCTGCGCCTGCGCGACCTCGGCGGGCTTATCGTGATCGATTTCATCGATATGACGCCGGCCAAGAATCAACGCGAGGTCGAAAACCGTCTGCGTGATGCGCTCAAACAGGACCGGGCCAGGGTACAGGTCGGTCGCATTTCCCGCTTTGGCCTGTTGGAAATGTCGCGCCAGCGCCTGCGTCCCTCGCTCGGCGAATCGAGCCAGGTGGTCTGTCCGCGGTGCCGTGGCCAGGGCGCCATCCGTGGTGTCGAGTCGCTCTCCCTTTCCATCCTGCGCGTCGTCGAAGAAGAGACCATGAAGGACAAGACGGGCAAGGTCGTCGCACAGGTACCGGTCGACGTGGCGAGCTTCCTGCTCAACGAAAAGCGCCACGTCATCAATGCGATTGAAGAACGGCAGAACGTGCAGATTGTGCTGATCCCCAACCACCACATGGAAACCCCGCGCTACGAGGTGGAACGGGTTCGCGCCGACGAGATGGAGCAATCGCAACGCGCCAAACCCAGCTACGAACTGATCACCAAACCCGAATCGGCGGCCGAAATCGCGGCGGAAGCCCCGAAGGCGCGGGCCGAGGAACCGGCAGTCAAGGCGGTGGTGCCCAGCGCACCGAGTCCGGTCTCGGAAGTCAAACCAGCCGAAGAGGCGCGCGAACCCGGGCTGTTCCGCCGCCTTATGGGCAGCCTGTTCGGAAACGGTAAGGATGGCGCCGAGGAACAACAGGCCGCGGCGCCGACGAAACCGCAACGCCGTGAACGCCGTACCGAACAGCCGCAAGGCCGTGGCGGCCAAGGCGAAAACAGTCGACGCGGCCAACAGAATGAAGGCAGCCGGCGCGGACAAGGACAAACGCAGCGCCGTGGCGGCAGTGGACAAGGAGCAACGCAACAGCAGCCGCGGCCGCCGCGTCCGCCACGTCCGCCGCGCGAAACGCCGCCGGCCGCCGCCGAGGCGATGGCCGCAACTCCTGAGGGACAGGGAAAGCCGCAACCCCCTGCGGCCAAGGGCGAAAACAGCGAGGTACAGCGGGAAGAACGCAGTGGTTCGTCGTCGCGTCGCGGTCGTCGCGGCGGCCGCCGCCGCCGTCGTCCCGGCGGCGAGGAAACCGGTACGGCAAGCGACGACACTGCAGCGACGAACCTGGCCACGGAAGAGCCCGGCAGTGACGCGGCTCCCCGGCAGAACACGGAGCAGACACGGGAACCGGGCAGCGAGGCGCAAACCGAAGCACGGCGCCGCGAACAATCGGTGATTTCATCGAAGCCGGCGTCAATTGAACCTACGGTAACGGAGCAGGCAGCAACGGCACCAGAAGCAGCGGAGCCGCCGGCGGCTCCGACGTCGACCGTAACCGATGAGACGCCGCCTGCGCCGCGCCTGCTCCAGGTGGAAACCTATCAGCCGCCTAAAGTCGTGGAAGCGGAGACACCTGCGGCCCCCGACAAGGTCGAGCCGAGTGCGCCGGAGCCGATGGTGACGACAACCGCGGCGCCGACGGACAAGCCTGCCGCTGAAACGCAGCCGGAGCTGTTTCCGGAGCACAAAGAACCTACGCAATAGGGGCGCGTTTCACGGCCCTTGGCATAAAAACGGGGAGCTTGGCTCCCCGTTTTCGTTGCGGCCGGCACAGGTGTCACATGGCATAGCGTTGCCGAATCTCCGTGAGCAGGCCCTGAGCCGCCGCCTCCACCATCTCGAACACCCGCTCGAAACCCGCCTCGCCGCCGTAATAGGGGTCGGGCACCTCCCGTTGCGGCAGTTGCGGGGCAAAATCGAGAAACAGGCGCAGCTTCTGCTCTTCCCCCTCGGGGCAGAGCTCCGCCAATAACGCATAGTTGTCGCGATCCATCGCCAGCACATAGTCGAAACGGGCGAAATCCTCTCTCAGCGCCTTGCGCGCGCGCTGCCCGCTCAGGTCGATGCCGCGCCGCTGCGCCGTCTGCTGTGCCCGCGCGTCGGGCGG
>DFMR01000201.1 GCA_002376325.1 Proteobacteria bacterium UBA3588
TCTGCCGGCGGACAAGGTGAGCATCACCCTGGGCGGCCAGCAACAGTTCCCCAGCAGCGGCGACGCCACCCACGGCTATCCTTTCGACTTCAGCGGGGTACGTCTTAACAACGGCTACAATCCGATCACCGTTGCCGTTACCACCCCGGCCGGTTCGGCCCAGCAGACCGTCGGCGTCACCTACCAGAGCACGCCGCCGCAGCAGCCGGTGGACCAGCCGCCGACCCTCGACATCACCTCGCCGACGGTGAATACCACCGTCAACGGCGACTCCATCACCCTCACCGGATCGGTCAGCGGCAGCAACGACAGCCTGGTCAGCCTCACCGCCAACGGCCAACCGGTGTCGTTGGTCGGGCAGGACGGCACCAGCGGCAGCTTCCAGTACACGGTCGATCTGTCCGCCTGCACCAGTGGTTCCGACACCGTGACCCTNNTTGCAGAGCGGTCAGAACGTTAGTATCTCCGTCGATGGTGGCGCCCCTCAGGCCATGACTTTGGACGGCACCACGGCGTATACCACCATGGTGACCTCGCAAACCGGTGGCAAGCATCAAATCACCGTTCAGGTCGCCGGGGCGGGCGGCACGGTATTGACCCGTTCATCGGTTACTATCTCGCTCGTCAACTCGAACAGCGTGCCGCTTGTTCTCGAACGCAGCGAACCGGCAAACAGCGCGACCGGTATCGCACCCAATGCGCCTATCAACCTTTATTTCAATAAAGTCATCGACCCGAGCAAGCTCAGCGTCTCGGTGAAGGAGAGTGTGCACGGCATGGACTACGACCTGAGCAATCAGGTCGGCGTCGGCTTTTCGCAACTACCCAAACCGACACTGGTTCGCATAGATCATGACATGCAGCCGATCGCCGGCGGTATCCGTACTTATCCCGGCAACCGCTTCGTCACCTTCGAGCTGGCCGGGCGTCTCGCCTACGGCGGCAATGAATATGTCGACGTCAGTTACGACGGAACCACCATTGGACGCTTTGCCTATCAGGTGCAACCGCTGCCGACCATCGTCGGCGGTGACGTGTGTGATCAGAACGGAGTGCCCATCGGCGATATGACGGTACAGTTGCCGCGTTACAACCTTACAACCAAGACCGATTCCTCCGGCAATTTCAGCTTCGGTTCCGGTTCCGATTTGAGCACGGCGCTACCCGAGGGACGCTATACCGTCGTCATCAATCCAGGCATGCAGGATCCCGATTTCGGCACCGTCAGCCGGGCGGTGAGCGTCACTCAGAGCCGAATCAACAATCTCGGCAGGATTAGGGTTCCGCAACTGGACAGCTCGCAGCCCTTTGTGCGGATCGAAGGCGGGGAGTCCCAGGCGTTGCTCGCGGGCGGCGGCCTGATCCTCGATCTGTCGCAGGCTACTTTGGTATTCCCCGGTGACGGTGGCAATGTGGGTAACGTCCATGCGGATTTCCAGAATGCCGGCCAGTTCTCTTTCCCGGTGTTCCATGGCGCCATGCCGCAATGGCTCTTCAGCGTCCAGCCGGGCGGAATCGCCGTTCAGGGCAATGTAAGTCTGCGTATCGAAATGCCGATGCTGTTCGGGAATTACCTGTATGTTCCGCCGACCGACACGCTGGTGGCCCTGTTGGCGCTCAATCCCGACAGCCAGACCATCGAACCGATCGGGGTGGGCCGCGTGGATGGTCATGCCGTGGTCAGCGTTACGCCCATCGCCCTGCGGCGCCTGGACTATCTGGGCTACGCCCTGATGACGAATGCGAAGAGCCTGCAGGTGCTGGCCGATTACCGGGCCGGGAAGATCGCCTCGCTCGCCGAGTTCCAGTCGGCGCTGACGGATGCGTCGGGTTTTTGATGGGTCGCCACACCAATGGATGATGCAATGCAAGTGCGTATGACGGGCAAACGAGGGAATATCTGGCGTTGTGCGGTGGCGCTGCTGCTGCTGTCGGTATCGATGGCGGGCTACGGCAGCGGCGGGCCGTTTATCATCCGGGGCTACGTGGAGGCGCGCGGCCTGGTGCTGGGCCCGAACCAGCAGCCGATCTTCGTCGAGTACGACACCCAGGGAAAATACGACAACAGCGCCATCAACGAAGAGCGCACCGGGAAATATGCCAACGCCACAGTGATGAGCGTCACCGAGTACAACAACTACGTGGACCAGATGGCGGCTATCAAGCAGGCCAATAAGGGCTCCTACGTGATGAAGGCGCAGGACTATAACGCGAAGCTAGGCAGCGGCGGCTTCACGATCCAGGTGCCGGGTTCGGATGGCTATTACAAGAAGCAGAAGGTGAGCGGTACACCGGTCCCCGACGCCATCAAGAGCGTCCTGATCCGGTCGTTGACCAACATCCATAACGCCGTCGCGTTGCCGAACGGCCCGGCGCTGTTCGAGGCCCCGGTGGATCTGACGACGGGCCATGGCGCGGTCGGCACGACGTATAAATCACTGATCATCAGTAACACCGGCGAGATACTGGATATGAGCGCGCTCGATATCGGCTACAAGGTCGCCTATTTCGAACCCAAATCGGGCGGTAGCGCCGACCCCAACAACTGGCTTAGCAGCCCCGGGGACACGCTGGTCCATCCGGTCGCCGGCGCCATGCTGGAAAGTGCCCTGGCGCTGGGTTTGTCGGGCTCGGACGACAACGGCAAATTCAATATCTACTTCCTGATCCCGCCGTGCCCCGGATTCTCGTTTTCCTATGCGCTGACGACCTTTGCGGGGATTCATACGCATACCTTCAACCCGCAAAATCCGAACAGTGTCGGCTATCAGTATTTCAGATCGGCTCCCGCGTATACGGAGTGCGTGGGATACGGCGAGGGCCCTTTGGCCGCCTCTGGATCGCTCACCGGCCTGATGGCGGCCGTCGATGCCAGCGCCATCAGCGCCGAGTCCAACCTGAGCAATTCCCCACGTATCCTCATTCCGACCGATATCCTGGAATTCGATGGCAAAGTAATCCTCAATAACGTCAATTTGGCTGATGGCGGCGCACCCGAGCCCGATGGCGTGACGCTGCCGGTCGGCAGCGCCACGCGATACAATCCGCCAAGCGCAGCTGCGCAGCCGGTGGCAACGAGTAACCAGAATGCCTTCGGTTTCGACGCCAACAGCTCGGGCGGCGCCGATTGGATGAGCCTGTCGGCCAGCGACAGCAACGTGGTGAACGTCTGCCTCACCCCGCCGGCGGACGGCCAGAGCTGCATCAACGGCACCGCCGCCACGGCCATCACCCCCGCCACGCCGGGCAACGACGATTTCCAGCGGGTGCGCGACTACAAAGCCGATTTCAACAACGAGGGATTGTTGAAGGCGATCGGCACCGCGGACCTGGAAAATACCGATTTCTATGTATTCCGCGTCTCCACCGGCCGGCTGCTGGTGAGCCAGAAGGGGATCAAGCAGAGAAGGATTATCAACGGCGTCGCCTATTTTCAAATACTGATGCCGGGGCCGCAGTCGGGCAACGCTATCGCTGCCTCAACCGGCGTCGACGGCTGGCAGGAGAAATTGGGTTTAAACGCCGCCGTGCGTGGACGCAACATCGATGCGATCCGCCCCGGCGAGCGGGTGGAAGTGGTAGCCTTCAACCGTGCCACCGGCTACCTCGGGACGTTGCGCACCCCGGTCCAGGTGCCGGACCCGAGTATGATGGCGGTGAATATCAAAGACCTCGTGCTGGGTCCGCCCAACCTGAAGATCGAGGTGAAGCGGACCTATCAGACCGCCAAAGGCCAGCAAGAGCACATCGTCGGCTACCAGGGGGCCGGGACCACCAAGGACACTGCCATCGAGGTTCGAACGATTTGGATGGACCGGGACGGCTCGCCGCTGCCGGACTGCACCGCCATCGAGAAATGCGATATGCAGATGACCGGCCGCCTGGCGGTGGTGAACGGCGGCAATACCCTGACCACCGTCAGCGGCGCCAACAGCAGCGGCAATCAGATCAGCCTGTTCCCGATCCGGCCCGGCGCATACACGCAGCTGATCACACTGAACGGCGACGACCTGCAACCGAATCACTTCTACGTCCAGGTCTCCGGCGAGGCGCTGACCAGCGACGGCTTCTTCAATGATTTGGGAAGCGGCGCCGACTTCGGCCAGCGGCCGAAACTCTATACCCCGGTGCGGGTACCGGTGTTTGACGAAGCGCGCTACGACCAGTTGCGCAATGCCGCGGTGGCTGCGGGCCAGTCCGTGGACGACGTTCCCCCTGCCTACCAGTGGCCCTACCGGCCCGAGATGGGGTTTTCTGTCGTCGACCTGATGGACCAACTGCTGACGATCCATTACAAATCCAGTACCGGCAAGCCCGATAAGGTGATCGACCTGACACGCGATGATCCAAGCCAAGCCGAACTCAGCAAACTGCTCAACAGTGACGTCGAATACGCCAAACTGACCTACAACCTCGACACCTCGACCCACGACATCAGCGCCTTTGGTTCTGCGCCGCAGCAGTACATCTTCGCCCTGGGCGGCGATGAGCACATGGCTACGTTGAACAACGACGGCACGGTGACGTTCAATCACACCGATTCGCTGCAAAAGGTGACCGGCTCCGATCTGGAAAGCCTGAGCCTCTATATGAATTCCGACCCCAGCAACGTGCTGTGGCAGGTGGAGATGCCGGGACTGTATGTCTACTATCAGGCGCCGACGCCGTTGCAGATGGTGGAAACCGATACGACGCTGTAGACAAACGAGAAACAGGTATTCTACTCGCTGGGCGGGAGGCGGCTGATGCTCAACTACATGCCGCAGGAGAGAGAGCAGGTGGAGA
>DFMR01000025.1 GCA_002376325.1 Proteobacteria bacterium UBA3588
CATCCTGGTGCCGCTGGAGCGTCGGAAATCCATGCAGAAGCGATACGAAAAGACGCTCAGCGAAAGGCTGGCGGAGTCCATCGTGGCGGTGGTCGAGGGCGTGTCGAAGGCGGGCGGCGGCAAATATCCGATGGCGGTGCAACAGATGATCGTTGCGATGGACATCACGACGACCACATCGCCCACCGCCGGCGGCGGGGTAAAGTTAGAGGTGTTGCCGGTTGCGCTGACCGCTACGGGCAGCTATTCCAAGTCGAACGAGAACCTGCTCACGATTGAATTCGACGTGAAGAAATAGGCATGATTTCGCCGCTGCCGGGCGGGTTTCCGCCGCCCGCGGCGTCACTCGGCGCCGTTGATCGTCACCGCCTTGCTGTTCTTCAGCGCGGGGCTCTCGCTGCCGACCAGTTTGCCGTTTT
Source organism: Proteobacteria bacterium UBA3588 (assembly GCA_002376325.1). Classification (GTDB taxonomy): domain Bacteria; phylum Pseudomonadota; class Gammaproteobacteria; order Thiohalomonadales; family Thiohalomonadaceae; genus Sulfurivermis. Next base: position 420 of record DFMR01000025.1, read on the forward strand.
CGTCCTGAATGAAATAGACCTTGATGCCGGCCGACTGCGCCACCGTATCCCCTTCTTTCCGGCCCATGCACAGCATGGCCGTCGCCCAGGCGTCGCCCACCCGCGGGTCGTTGTCGATGACCGTGGCCGACACCAGATTATGGGTGACCGGGCGTCCGGTGCGCGGATCGAGGATGTGCGAATAGGCCTTGCCGCTGGCGTCGAAGAACCTGCGGTAGGTGCCGGAGGTGTTGATCGATACGCCGTTTTCGTCGTTGACGGTGATGACGTCCTGCGCCGCCAGTTTACCCGGCGTCGGCCGGGCGATGGCGATGCGCCATTTTTGCGGGCCGGGCTTGTGGCCCATCACCAGCATGTCGCCGCCGAACTCCACGATGTAGTTGTGAACCCCATAGTGTTCGAGGATGCGCGACAGGCGCCAGATGGTGTAGCCCTCGCCGACGGATGACAGGTCGATGTCCAGTTGCGGCAGGGTCTTGCGCACCTTGTCGTGGGCGGCGTCGATCAGGATGTGGTCGAAGCCGATCGCCTTCTTGACCGCGGCGATCTGCCGGGCGGTCGGAACATGGAATTTGTCGTTGCGGAAACCCCACAGATCGAACAGCGGGCCAACGGTGGGATCGTAGCAGCCGTTGGAGTCGCGGTAGATCGGCTTGGCGATCTCCAGCAGCTTGATGGTGGAGGCAGGCAGCGATTGCCACGCCGTCGAGCGGCTGTGGTTGAAGCCTTGCAGAATCGAATCGTTGCGGTAGCTCGATATTTCCTTGTCGATCTCGTTCAACGCCCTCTGCATCTCCTGCGACACGGCGTCCGGGTCAACGTGCTTCGCGCTCCACCAAGTGATGTGATAGGTGGTGCCTTCGGCAAAGCCGTCGACTTCATAGAGTTTGGGCGGTCGCGTACACGCACTCAGCATCGCTGCCGCGACAAGGCCGATGAAGGCCGTATAAACCGCATTTTGCATTTGCATCTTTTTTAGCCTGTTCACCAAGTCGCCAATCCGCGCGCGCTCCGTTGCGGCCATGACGATTCCGCCCGGCGGGCGCCGACAACGCTCTACCCGAAACGCCGACAAGCGGAATAAGCGAGCGGACGGCATGGCGCCGACGCAAGAGCGGCAGAGCCCGGCATGAATTGCACGCGCCATCATAGCAGTGGACGGGGAAAAGAGGGACGGCGCAATGGCCGGTCCACGATGCGCTCGCGGTTGCCGTGGACGGTCGCGATTTGTGGGGATATGCCTGCGGGCCCCGCAGCGGGGGGGGGATGCGGCTCAGCTCTCGCCCTGCGACATCCGCCTATTGAGACCGCCGTCGTTCGCCGATTCCGCCGGACCGTCCGCCGCTGCGCATTGGTTGCGGCCCATGGCCTTGGCGCGGTAGAGGGCGATGTCGGCACGGCGCAGTGCGTTCTTGATATCTTCGCCTTGCTTCAGCTCACTGACGCCGATGCTGACGGTGATCGCGAACGGCAGGGGCGGTGCTGCGGTGATGACGCCGCTCCCTTCCCGGGCAAAGGCGAGCCGTAGCCGTTCCGCCGCGACCAGCGCCTGCGCGCCGGAGGTGGCCGGCAGCAGAGCGACGAATTCCTCGCCACCAAAGCGGCACAGTACGTCCTCGCCGCGCAGCACCCGCGTGGCGATGGCGACGAAGCGGCACAGAATAGCGTCGCCGTCGCCATGGCCAAGGCGGTCGTTGATCTGCTTGAAGTGGTCGAGGTCCATCATCAACAGCGACAGCGATCGGCCGTGGCGCTGGGCGCGCGCCATCTCCTTTTCCGCCAGGATGGAAAAGGCGCGGCGGTTGAGGGCGCCGGTAAGCGGGTCGCTGCTGGCTTGGCGGTCAAGATTTGCCTGGAGGCGTTCGCCGGTCATCAACACCATCCCCAGCGTGGTCGCTATGATCATGCACAGCCACCACAGCAGCGGCAGCGCGGCGAAGCCGTCGGGATTCCAGTTGCTGAAGGTTCCACTGCTCTGGCCGGCGGCGGTGGCGCGCACCAGGAAGAAGCCGGCGTTGGCTGCAAAGGTCCAACCCGTGGCACGTATCGCCATCTGGCCGGTCTGGGCGGCGGAGAGCAGCTCATTGGCGATCAGCGCCGACAGCAGGGAAATCAGCAGCGCGTTGGTGAACGCGCGCAAGGTCAGCGAGTGCTCCATGTGGGCCAACACGATCGTGCCGAGGGTGACGAAGATGAATGCGGCCACCACCCGCCGCGGCAGCGGGGCGTGGTCGACAAAACGGCGAAAGCCGTCCCAACTCAGCAGGAAACCGACAACGATGGCGAGCTGCCCCAGCGACAACATCGGCAGCGTCGAATGGGGGTGATGGGCAGCGAACAGCGCGAGCCCCAGCACCCCGGTGGCACCGGCCGCCGCCCAGCGCGCAAGGCCGGGCATGCGCGGATGCATCCGCCACAGCAGGAATCTCGCCCCGGCGCAAAAAGCGGTCGTCAGCACGGCTGCGACCAATAGTGTGCGAATGTCGAACTGCATACCGGGCCGTGTTCCCCAGGTGCTTTGCCCCATTTCCGTCAGTTGACCATAAAACGCGGGGCGGAAGGTACCCCTTTCCGGCGAAAGTCATTTTTTCGTTAATTCGGAGGCCTAAAACACCGGACGCGACAGGCGCGTCACCGTCGTCGCGAACCGGCGGCTCTGGGCGGGGTGTTGCGATTGACTCCCCTCCCGGCACGGCAATACACTCACCGCTCTTCAGGATATCTATGGAAGGGTAATAGAACAGTGGTATTGCCGTTTCAGCGCGTTTACACAACACTCCTTAGCGGCCTTGTCCTTCTATCGGCCTTCGGTATATCCGCAGCGGCAGCGACCGGCTCCAACGCTCCCTTATGCGGGGCACAACCCTGTGTGACGGTGGCCAAGCCGGTCGTGCTGAGCCCGGCCCACGGTTACCGCGGCGTGGCGGTGACCGGCGGTGCGGGGTTTGTGCTGCGAATTCCGGCCGGTTACCGGCAGATCGCCCACAACGGCTCCGTCGATGTGTATCAATATCCTTCCGGCCGCCGCCGCAAGGAGTTGTTGCTCCACGCCACTTCGGTATCCGCGTTTGGCGACCTGGGAACGCATGCCGATTGGCGTGTCGCCAGGGGCGGCCGCAGCGTCACCTTTTTCCGTCAGCTCAGGAGCCCCGCCGGTTGGAACGGTTTTGCGATCCATCGTTCCGCAAAACATCATGGCGATGCGATGCTGGAGTTGTATGCCGTCGGTTTCTCCGGCGCCGAGTTCGAGGCGATGGTGGCCAGCATAACAACGCAGGGCTAAGCGACTGTATTCGAACGGCTGAACACTGCCGCAGGTCATCAAGGATGGAAGATACGATTCGTCTGTAGCAGTCGCTGTGGTTGCGAGATATTCACCATGGATCTGCATCCGACGATTCAGCCCGAAACCTGCATCGTCGCCGAAGTGGTAACCGGCGCGGCCGATCGGATCAATGGCGCGTGGCCGCGCTACGAACGACACTTGCGCTAACGCGTTTCATTGTTTGACCCGTGTACCCAGGAATGGAAACTGCGCGGATCCATTCCCTACGCGCTATCGTCGTGCAGCGCGCTGTGAATCGAATCGGGCTCCGGGTTCGGCGGCACTCCTGTCATGTGCTGCCATGAGGGTGTCACGGCGCGAATATTCACGGCTGCACATACAGTGGCGGGGTTGCGCCGGATGGTCAGCGACTACGTATCGGTGAAAGTGATAAAGGACTACACTGCCGCCATTGATATGGAGGTGCCGGATGAACACCATGAACGATCCCCTTAGCGAAGAAGAGATGGATGAACTGGATCGCTTCCTGCTCTATCGTGGTGGCGATGCGGACGACGTTGATGCGGCGTATGTCGATGACGCGGACGAAGGGGTTCTTTGCCTCTCCGAACTGGACGGTTTTCTTGCTGCCGTCGTCAGCGGTCCGGTCGCGATAGCGCCGTCGCGCTGGTTGCCGGCGGTGTGGGGCGACGAGGCGCCGAGATGGGAGAACGAGGAGGCCTTCGAACGGATATTCGATTTGATGGCGCGCCACATGAACGATGTGATCGGTTCGTTGAGCGATCCCGAGTACGGCTTCGAGCCGCTTTTCAATGAGCGCGAGGTCGACGGCAATCATTACCTGTTGGTCGACGAGTGGTGCGAAGGCTACCTGCGCGGCGTAGCCCTTGCCGCAGCGGAATGGGACGAGGGCGGCGAGGATCTGGTGGAACTGCTCGCGCCGATCCTGCTGTTCGCCACTGAACAGGGGTGGGAGCTGCTGCAAGACAGAGGTGACGACGAAGTGGCCGCGATGCAGGATGCCATCCCGGATACGGTGGATGTAATCTACGCCTTCTGGCAGGAGCGGCGCGCGCCGCCCCCGCCGGTGATGCGGGAGGCGCCGAAGGTGGGCGGCAACGACCCTTGCCCTTGCGGCAGCGGACGCAAGTACAAGCACTGCTGTCTGAATTGACGGCTCCGGCCCGGCGGGGAACCGCGCGCGGCCCTCATCCGCCGCTGGGTGATACCTCCCGCCGGCGACCAGGCCGATCATATAAATAGTCGTAGCCAATCGATCCAATAAGAATAAACGATTTTTTCTATTTATCCCCCCCGCGTATTCTGGAACCCATCTTCAGACACCACCATGACCAACGGAGGATTACGAGATGAAACTGGAGAATCGAGAAGGCCAGAGAGTGCCGTTTGCGGTGTTCCGCACCCGCCAGGGCCACGAGTGGGTCGACCTCACCAGCGACGACCTATTCAAGGGCAGGACCGTGGTGGTGTTCTCGCTGCCCGGCGCCTTTACCCCCACCTGTTCGTCGTCGCACGTGCCGCGCTACAACGAGCTGGCCCCGGTGTTCCGCGAGCACGGGGTGGACGCCATCGTCTGTGTCTCGGTCAACGACACCTTCGTGATGAACGCCTGGGCGCGGGAGCAGAAGGCCGATCAGGTCACCTTCGTCCCCGACGGCAACGGCGAGTTCACCGAGGGCATGGGGATGCTGGTGGACAAGGACGACCTCGGCTTCGGCAAGCGCTCCTGGCGTTACTCGATGCTGGTGAAGGACGGTGTGGTCGACAAGATGTTCATCGAGCCCGACAAGCCGGGCGACCCGTTCGAGGTCTCCGACGCCGACACCATGCTGGAATACATCGCCCCCGGCGCGGTGAAGCCGCACGAGGTGGTGCTGTTCACCCGCGACGGCTGTCCGTTCTGCGCCAAGGCCAAGGGGATGTTGCAGGACCGCGGTATCCCCTACGAGGAACTGGTGCTCAATCGCGACTACAGCGGCCGCGCCCTGCGTGCGGTGAGCGGCGTCGACATGGTGCCGCAGGTGTTCATCGACGGCGAGCGGGTCGGCGGTTCGGACAAGTTGGAGGCGTGGCTGACGGAGCAGCGCTAGCGCATCGGTAACCCGTCGCCGGAGGTCATACCTTGAAGTGCTGCACCAGCGATTGCAGCTCGGCGGCGAGCCGGGCCAGGTTGTCGCCCGCCTGTGACATCTGCTCGGCGTGGTTGGCCGCCTCGTCGGTGATCACTTTGATATTGGAGACGTTGCGGCTGACCTCCGAGGCCACGGCGCTCTGCTCTTCCGCCGCTGCGGCGATGTGGGTGTTCATGTCCGACAGGCTCGCCACCCGCTTGCCGATGGTCGCCAGCGACGCCGAAGTGGCCTCGGCGTATTCGACCGTCGCAGTGGTGCGGCTGCGGCCCGCCTCCATCTTGGCGGCGGCGTCGCGCGCCTTCTCCTGCAACGCCTCGATCATCGCCTGGATCTCCGCCGTCGACTGCTGGGTGCGGCCGGCAAGGGTGCGCACCTCGTCGGCCACCACGGCGAAACCGCGGCCGTTTTCGCCGGCACGGGCGGCTTCTATGGCGGCGTTGAGCGCCAGCAGGTTGGTCTGTTCGGCGACGGCCCGGATCACGTCCAGGACCCCGCCGATACGCTGCGACTCCTGCTCCAGCGCCTCGATGGCGGCCGCCGAGGCTTCCACTTCGCCGGCCAACTGCCGCACCGCGGCGCCGGCCTGTTGCACGGTGTCCCGGCCGGTGCGGGCCTCGCCGTCGGCGTCGCGCGCCGCGTCCGCCGCGAGCGAGGTGTTGCCGGCGACCTCGTGCACGGTCGCCGCCATTTCTTCCACCGCGGTGGCCACCTGATCGGTCTCACGGTGTTGCCGCTCCAGGCCGGCGCGCGATTCGCGGGTGATCACCGACATCTGTTCCGCCGCTGCGGCGAGCTGGGTGGTGGAGGCCGCCACCTGGCGCACCAGCTTCTGTATCAGGTCGGCAAAGCGGTTGAAGGTCGCGGCCAGCCGCGATAGCTCGTTGTTGCCGTTGACGGCGAGGCGGCGGGTGAGGTCGCCGTCACCTTCGGCAATGGCCTGCATCGCCTCGATGGTGGAGTTGAGTCCGCGGCGCAGGCTGCGCAGCACCAGCAGGGTCACGACAATGCCGAGGATGATCGCCACCAGCCCCACCATGATGCTGTTGCGCCGCGCGGCGTGGGCCTGGGCGTAGACCTTCTGTCCCAATCCCGTTACCGCCTGCTCCTGCGACTTCATCAACACCTGGAGATCTTTGCGGATCTGTTGCCAGTTGGGGTGCTCGGTATTGGCGAGTTCGGTGATCGCCGGGTCGGTCTGCTTCTGCTCCACCAGCTTCAGCACGTCGAGGCGGGCGTTCTGCACGATCATCCAGCGCTGTTCGATGTCGTTGAGCAGGGTCTGCGACCGGGTATCGTCCGTGGCGGTAAGCGCGCGCACCTGTTTCAGGTCGGCCAGGAACGCGTCGCCCGATTGCTGCACCACCTTGAGCGGCGCCTTGAGCTGGGGCTTGAACACCTTGTTGCGGGTAGCGATGCCGCCGAACAGGCCGTTGCCGAACATGTCGTTGAGCGCATGCAGGCGGACGTTGGCGTGTTGTTCCAGCTCGCCGTAGCCGGCGGTGATGCGATCCATGCCGTGGATGGCGACGGCGAGTGCGGTGATGAAAAGCAGCCCCGCGACGGCGAATGCTGCAACGATGCGGAAGGAGTAGGTTTGAACGTTCATTATTGTTTTTCTTCCCGTTAGTCCGTTGTCGGGCCTCAAGATCATTGCCCGGCGTTCCATTATCCCACACGGCGGCGGCTGTGGCGTGGAGTCCTTTGTCGCGTTTCGCGCGCCGCAACGCAGTCATGGTGCTTTCGGGGGCTCCCTTCGGGCGACTCGCTGAAAGTGCCTCCAATAGTGCAACAGTACACTAGCGTAGTGACGCGGCCCATAGCCGTACTTCCATGCCCCAACGGGAACTATAGCCAATGCCGGCGAAACGGACGATGCCGCGGCCATCGACGACGAAGATCGCCGGCACGCCGCGCACGCCCCATTGCGCCGCGATGGCGCCGTCCGGATCGGCGACCGCGGGGAAAGTGAGCCCCTTCTTCGCCAGGAAGGCATTGATGGCGCCCGGCTCGCCCGATTGCAGCGCCACCGTTACCACGCGGTGATGCGCAGCCACGGTATTTACGTTGGGGCTGGTGAGGCGGCATATGGGGCACCAGGTGGCCCAGAAATAGATCAGTGTCGGCTGCTTGTCCGCCGCCAACCTGAACGCGGCACCGGTCGTGGTATGGACGTGCAGCGGCGGTGCGCTGCCGGAGACCAGAGTGCGTCCCTGCCATAGGGCGACGCCGCCCAATACCCCGAGTACCACGGCGGTTTCGAGCAGCAGGCGTTTGAGTTTCATTGGGCGGACGGTGCTTTTGCGCGGTTTGATCGGATGCTATGGTAACCGACCATGAAGATAGCAGTCATGTCCGACATTCACGGCAACCTGCCGGCGCTGCAACAGGTACTCGACGACGTCGAGCGCTGGGCGCCCGACGAAGTGATCGTCAACGGTGACCTGGTCAACCGCGGCCCGCACAGTCTCGCCTGTCTGCAGCTGTTGCAGCAACGCCTGCCGACGGTGCGCCTGCTGCGCGGCAACCACGAGGATTTCGTCCTCTCCTGCGACGACGGCGGGCACGATCCCGAGCATTACGCCTACGACCTGCGCCGTTTCACTCATTGGACCCATGCGCAATTGGGCGCAGCGACGGCCGCGTTGCGCGATTGGGCCGACCATATCGATCTGAGCGAGCTGGATGGCGGTGCGCTGCACATCACCCACGGCTCGCGTCTCGGCAACCGCGACGGTATCTCGCCGCGCACCGACGAGGCCGACCTGCCGGCCAAGCTGGGCGAGCGCCGCGACCTGTTCATCACCTCCCATACCCACAAGCCGATGGTGCGCGAGTTCAACGGCACGCTGCTGGTCAACACCGGTTCGGTCGGTTCGCCGTTCGACGACGATGCGCGCGCCTGTTACGGTCGTTTCATTTTCGACGCCGGACGCTGGCGCGCCGAGGTGCGGCGCGTGGGGTACGACAAGGCGCGCGCCGAACGCGACTTTGCAACCAGCGGCTTCCTCGAACAGGGCGGAGCGCTGACGCGGTTGATGCTCGACGAGTTGCGCCATTCGCGCATGTACCTGGGGCCGTGGATGCGGCGTTACCACACGGCGGTACTGGACGGGGAGATCACGGTGGCGGCGGCCGTCGAGGAGTTCCTGTGTTCGGCCTGAAGCTGTACGTCGGGAAGATGAGGAGGCGGGAGGGAACCACGAGTACACCGAAAAACACGCAGCTCTTATCGCGGATATCTTCAGTCGTCTTTCGGTTGGCGCACAAACCCCAAACTCTCGTCAAGCCGCGAAGAACGCCAAGAAAGATGGATGTATGGTGGTTATTATCGGTGAATTCGGAGTGTTCGGTGGTTTCCGACGGCCTTTGTGCCGAACCGATGCTGGTGGGGATCTAGACCGGCAGACCCTCGAACTCTTTCAGCACCACGCGGTCCAGCAGGGCGGCAAAGGTGCGGATCTGGCAGACATCGACCTGGATGCCGTCGAAGGTATCGGCCAGCAGCTCCTGCAGCACCCGGCATTCGGCGCTGCCCATCTTCAGGTCCTCCACCAGCCGTGCATCCTCCACCACGGCTTCCAGTTCGGCGTTCAGCGCGTCGGCGACGACCGCTTTCAGCGCCATGCTCATCAGATTCTTCACCGATTCCAGCTCGTTCGCACCCGCTTTGATACACATGCTCCACTCTCCTTGGCGTTGAGCCCGCTCGGGGCCGGTATCCGCTCGAACAACCCTTAAGAACATGAGAATATTAGCGATAACCGATAGACGAACATTGACGCAGATCAAAATATCGTGGAATTTTCACTCTTATTTCACGATAGTCGCAACACGTCAGGGTAGAAACCTGGGGGCATAAAAAGGGGGCTGGTCCCGTACGGATGCCGGGGGGTGGCAAGCCGCATTGGGTGGGAGGGACCAGCCGATTCGGGAAAATGCGGGCGCTGCTGCGCCCGGCCGATTGGGGCTACTGCGTCATTTGGCGGTGCCGGCCGGCCCCATGCCTCCCCGGAAATGCAGCTCCTTGAGTTGCTTGGCGGTAAGGATCGCCTCGATGCGAGCGCGGGCGTCGACCCGTGCCATGATCATGTGCGTGACCAGCGTGCCCTGTTTTTCCGCCAGTGTGCGGATGGCGGCCTTGTCTGCGTCGTCTGCGATGGCGTCATGCAGTTTGCGCTGGCTGTCGCGCATGGCGTCGGCTTCGGTCCGCATGCGGCTGCGTTCCTCTTTGTGCAACGTGTCCAACTGGGTGCGCTGTGCATCGGTCAGATCGGGCAGGCGGTAGACGGCGCGCATCGGGCTGCCGCCGTGGCAGCCGCCGTGCCGCCCATGACTGTCGTGCCCGCCGTAGCCGCCGTAGCCGCCGAAGGCGAAGGCGCCGCCGGACAGCGTCAGCAGCGCTATGGCGGATATCAGGTAGGTAAGCGATTTATTTGCGTGTTTCATGGTCCATCTCCTCGGTGGTCTGTATGAATGCCGCTCATGCACTAGCGGATGGAGATACCTTAGTCGCATGGCACTTGAAGTTGGTTGAGCGGATGCGAAGGAGTGCAAAGAAGTGCAAATAGCGCATGGCGCCGCTTTGCAGTACCCAGGGGCTGGCGCACAATGTTTTCACGGAGTGTTGATAATGGCGCGAATACTGCTGGTTGACGACGATGAGGCCCTGTGCGAACTGCTCGCCGAGTATCTGGCCGGCGAGGGGTTCGAGGTGTGCGCGGTGCATGACGGTGTGGCGGCGCTGGCGCGCGGCGGCGAGGGCGGCTGGGATGCGGTGATTCTCGACGTTATGTTGCCGGGGATGAGCGGCTTCGACATTCTCAAACAGCTCAAGGCGCGGGACGACGTGCCGGTGCTGATGCTCACCGCCCGCGGCGAGGACACCGATACGGTGCTTGGGCTCGAACTTGGCGCGGACGATTACGTGGCCAAACCCTGCAGCCCCCGTGTGTTGGTGGCACGGCTGCGGGCGTTGCTGCGGCGCCGTGCCGCGCCGGCCGATGCCGCGACCCTGCAGGTGGGCGACCTTTGCCTCGACGAACGCAGCCGACGCGTCACCGTGGGCGACGCCGAGGTGGTTCTGACCGGTGCCGAATTCAATCTGCTGGCGCTGCTGGTGCAGCATGCCGGCCACATCGTGCAGCGTGAAATCCTGGCGCAAGAGGGGCTGGGCCGGGCATTGCAGGCCTACGATCGCCGCATCGAGACCCATATGGCCCAAATTCGCCGCAAACTCGGTCCCCTGCCCGACGGCGCGCAACGCATCCAGACGGTGCGCGGCCTCGGCTACCAGTACGTGATGCGCTGATGGGTTCGCTGTTCAGCAAGATTTTCCTCTCCTTCTGGCTCGCCGCCGTGTTGCTGGGCGCAGCGCTGTTCGGTACCGCGCGCCTGTGGGGCGGCGACGCCATCGCCGAGGGACAGCGCCAACTGACGGCGCGGGCGGCCATTGCGGCGGCCCTGTGGCGCGAAGGCGGCGCCGATGCGGTCACCCGCTGGCTGCACGAGGAACACGAGGCGCGCGGCATGCGCTTGCCCATGCTGCTGGTGGACGGCAACGGCAACACCATGCTGCCGCTACGTCATCCGCTGCCCTATCACATCGCCCACTGGCTGAAGCGCGAGATGGCACCGGGCGACTACGCCATCGCCCCCGGCCACTACGTGATCGTCGCCCGCCTGCCGGAAACCCTCCCGCCGCTCTATTTCGTCAGCGAGCTGGGCCGCCGGCGGCTGCCGCTTACCCCCATCTGGTTGCGCATCGCCTTGGCGGTGGCGGTGACGGGCCTGGTCAGTCTCGGCCTGGCGGCACTGTTGACGCGGCGGTTGCGGCGGCTGCGCCATGCGGCGCAGGCGCTGGCCGCCGGCGACCTGGCGGTACGCGTCGGCTACCGCGGCCGCGATGAAGTGGCCGCGCTGGCACAGGACTTCGATCAAATGGCCGATCACGTCCGCGAGTTGCTGGAGACCCAGCGCCGCCTGCTGCGCGACGTGTCGCATGAGCTGCGCTCGCCGCTGGCGCGGCTGCGCGTGGCGCTGGAGCTGGCGCAGCGCGGCGACGACCCGGCGAAGGCGTTGCGCCGTATCGATAAGGAGGCGGGCGAGCTGGAGCAGCTGATAGCCGACGTGCTCTCCCTGGCGCGTCTCGAATCGGGTCAGACGACGCTGGAGCGGCGCGCGGTGCCGTTGCACGAATTGGTGGAAAAGGTGGTGACCGACGCCGAGTTCGAGGCCCAGGCCAAGGGCCGCCACGTCACCTTCGACGCGGCGCAGGCGGTGACGCTGCAGGGCGACCCGGTACTGTTGCGCTCCGCGGTGGAGAACGTGGTGCGTAACGCCGTGCGTCATACTGAAGAGGGCACCACGGTGGCGGTGGTGCTGCGGATGGAGCGGGACGGCGCGGTGATCGAGGTGCGCGACCACGGCGGCGGCGTGCCGCAGGAGGAGTTGAGCCGGCTGTTCCAGCCGTTCGCCCGGGTCGGCGAAGGACGCGAGCGGCAACGCGGCGGTTATGGCCTTGGCCTCGCCATCACCGGCCGTGCGGTGCATTCGCACGGCGGTGAGGTGTCGATAGAAAATCATCCGGCGGGCGGCATGATCGTGCGCATGCGTTTCCCTGCGGCGCGCGTCGCGGAGCTGTCGCCCCCGACAATTGGAGAGACATGATGGCTGAGGCTCCTTCTCACGACGATATCGCCCGCACCCTCGGGGTCGGCCGCCACGCCCGTGCGCAACGGCGCTGGGTGAAGTGGCTGGCGGCAGCGCTGGCGGCGATCGCGCTTTTCGCCCTGATCAGCCACTTTACCGGCCGCGAGGAGCAAGGACCGATCTTCAAGACAGTGGCGGTCAAGCGCGGCAACCTGGTGGTGACGGTGAGTGCCACCGGCACGCTGCAACCGGTCAATCAGGTGGATGTGGGCAGCGAGTTGTCCGGCACCATCGCCTCGGTCGACGTCGACTACAACGACCATGTGGTCCAGGGGCAGGTACTGGCGCGGCTCGATACCGAGATGTTGCAGGCACGCATGGTGGAGTCGCGCGCGGCGCTCCAGTCGTCCAAGGCCAATCTGCAGAACGCGGCGGCAACGGTGACCGAAACCAAGCTCAATTACCAGCGCTGCAAGGAGCTGGTGGCGAGCCAGATGTGCGCCCAGAGCGATCTGGACAAGGACCGTGCCGACTATCAGCGGGCAATGGCCGGGCAGGAGATGGCCAAGGCCGCGGTGGCGCAGGCGCAGGCGACGCTGGCGCAGCAGGAGACCAACCTGCAGAAGGCGGTGATCCGCGCGCCGATCAGCGGCGTGGTACTCAACCGCGTGGCGGAGAAGGGTCAGACCGTGGCCGCCTCGTTTCAGACGCCGGTGCTGTTCACCCTGGCCGAGGATCTGAAGAAGATGGAGCTGATCGCCTCGGTGGACGAGGCCGATATCGGCCAGGTCGAACTGGGCCAGCACGCCTCCTTCACCGTCGATGCCTATCCCAACCGCACCTTCGACGCCAACGTCACCCAGATCCGCCACGCGCCGGTGACGGTACAGGGCGTGGTGACCTATCAGACCGTGCTGGCGGTGGACAACGGCGATCTGGCGCTGTTGCCGGGCATGACCGCGACCGCCGACATCAAGGTGAAGGAGGTCGACAACACGCTGCTGGTGCCCAACGCCGCGCTGCGCTTCGTGCCGCCGAGCACAACCCCCGAGTCCTCGTCGCACCGCTTCCTCGGGCTGTTTCCGGCACCGCACCGGCCGCAAGCGACGACGGCGCCGGTCGCCAGGGACGGGCGCCGTCAGGTGTGGATGCTGCGCAACGGCGTGCCGGTGCCGGTAGCGGTCAAGGTGGGCTCCAGCGACGGGGTGGTGACCCAGGTGGTGGAAGGGGATCTTCGGCCGGGTGAGCCGGTCATCGTCGACGCGGTGGTGCCGAGCCCATGAGTGCGGCGGCGTTGCAGGCGGATGGCGCCGCGCCGTCGCTGATCGCGCTGCGCGGCGTCACCAAGGTGTACGGCCGCGGCCAAGCCGAGATGCGCGCGCTGCAGGGCATCGACCTGGACATCCTGACCGGGGAGTTCGTGGCGATGATGGGGCCGAGCGGCTCCGGCAAGTCCACCTGCATGAATATTCTCGGTTGTCTCGACGCCCCCACCGGCGGCCGCTACAGCTTCAACGGCGTCGACGTGGGGCTGCTGTCGCGTAACCAGCGGGCGCTGCTGCGGCGCAACTACATCGGTTTCGTGTTTCAGGGTTTCAACCTGCTGGCGCGCACCTCGGCGCTGGAGAACGTGGAGCTGCCGCTGATCTATCGCGGCATCCCGCTGGCGGAGCGCCATGCAGCGGCACGCGAGGCGTTGGCGGCGGTGGGCCTGTCGGGATGGGAGCATCACACGCCGGGCGAGCTCTCCGGCGGCCAGCAGCAGCGCGTCGCCATCGCCCGCGCCATCGTCACCCAGCCGACCCTGCTACTGGCGGACGAGCCGACCGGCAACCTCGATACGGCGCGCAGCCACGAGATCATGGAGTTGCTGACGCGCTTCAATCGCGAGCTCGGTCTGACGGTAGTGATGGTGACCCATGAACCGGACATGGCCGAGTATGCGGGCCGCATGATCCACTTCCTGGACGGCCGCGTGGTGACGGCACAAGAGGCGGAGGCTTCGCACTGATGTTGTGGAATGCCCTGTTGCTGGCCCTGCGCGAGATCCGGCGCAACGTGCTGCGCTCGTTCCTGACCGTCCTCGGCATCGTCATCGGCGTCGCCTCGGTGATCACCATGGTCAATCTGGGGACCGGCGCCACCGCCAAGGTGACCGAGCAGATCGCCAGCCTCGGCAGCAACCTGTTGATCGTGCGCACGGGGCAGCGCCTCGGTCCCGGCATGCGCGAGGCGGCGCCGCCGTTCAAGCTGGCCGACGCCCAGGCCATCTGGCGCGAGGTCGGCGGTCTGGCGGCGGTGGCGCCCACCGCCACCCAGGGCACGGTCGCGATCTACGGCAATACCAACTGGCCGACCACCGTCACCGGCATCGACAACAGTTACTTCACCGTGCGCGACTGGCAGATCGCTTCCGGGCGGCAGTTTACCGTCAACGAGCTGCGTTCGGGCAAGGCGGTCTGCGTCATCGGCGAGACGGTGCGCAAGGAGTTGTTCGGCAACATCGACCCGGTGGGTAGCCGTATCCGTCTGCAGAAGGTGGCGTGCGAGGTGGTGGGACTGCTGAAGTCGAAGGGGCAGAGCACCATGGGGTCGGATCAGGACGATGTGGTGCTGGTGCCGATGCGCATGCTGTGGCGCCGCATCGCCGGCAATCAGGACGTCGGTCTGATCCAGATGTCGGCGCGCGATGGGGTGTCGACCAGTAAGGTGCAGAGCGACGTGGAACAGTTGCTGCGCGAGCGGCGCCACATCGCGCGCGGCGAACAGAACGACTTCAGCGTGATGGACATGAAGGAGATCGCCAACGCACTGACCGGCACCACCAAGGTCCTTACCGGCCTGCTGGGCGCGGTGGCGGCGGTGAGCCTGCTGGTGGGCGGCATCGGTATCATGAACATCATGCTGGTATCGGTCACCGAGCGTACCCGCGAGATCGGTACGCGCCTCGCCATCGGCGCACTGGAGCACGAGGTGTTGACCCAGTTCCTAGTGGAGGCGGTGGTGCTGTCGTCGTTCGGCGGGCTGTTCGGCATCCTACTGGCGATGCTCGCCTCGTTCGGCATCGCGCGCCTGATGACGATGCCGTTCATCGTCGATCCGGCCATCGTCGTGATCGCCTTCCTCTTCTCCGCCGCCATCGGCGTCGTGTTCGGCTATTTCCCCGCCCGCCGCGCGGCGCAGCTCGATCCCATCGAGGCGCTGCGGCACGAATGAGTAGAGACTAGGAGCCTGTCGGACTATGGATGCTCCTACTGCGCCGGTGGGAGAGCGGCCCAAATTTCCCCGATTTCTCGTTGCGTAGAACAACTATGCGCCTCGAAATCGTGAAAATTTGGCCTCGCTCTCCCACCTTGCTCGCTACGGGCACCATAGTCCGACAGGCTCCTAGGGCGACCACCGAATCCACCGAAGTATTCATGTGTTCATCTTCTCTTGGCGCGAGATCGCGTTTTGCTTTTTGGGGAAACCGATGATTTCGCCAAGGCGCCAAGAACGCCAAGTAAGGATAAGACCAACAATCTCCTCTCATGGTCTGGTGTTTTCGGTGTACTCGGTGCCTTCAGTGGTTACAGGGCCTTTGCCGCGCCGGCGTTAGCGCAGCGCCGGATAGTCGGTGTAGCCGTGGGCGTCGCCGCCATAGATGGTCGCCTCGTCGATGGCGTTGAGCGGGGCACCCATGTGCAGCCGCACCGGCAGGTCGGGGTTGGCGATGAACGGACGGCCGAAGGCGATGAGATCGGCCAGCTCCTCCTGCAGATAGCGTTCCGCCTTGCTGCGATCCATATCGCCGCAGACGATCACCGGGATGCCGGCCTTGTCCCGTGCCTGCCGCAATAGTTGCGCGCCGTCGGCGTAGCCGTTGAATTGCGGGTCGACGTAATGCACATAAGCCAAGCCGCGGCGGCCCAATTGTTCCGCCAGGTAGAGCGTCATGGCGTCGGCCTCGGGGTCGGCGGGCATGTCGTTGAAGCTGCCGTGGGGCGACAACCGCACTCCGACACGGCCCGGGCCGGCCACCGCCACGACGGCATCGATCACCTCCAGCAGCAGTCGCGCGCGGTTGGCGAGGGAGCCGCCGTAGTCGTCGTCGCGATCGTTCAGCGCGCCGTTGAGGAACTGGTCGAGCAGGTAACCGTTGGCACCGTGCACCTCGACGCCGTCGCAGCCGGCGGCGATGGCATTTTCGGTCGCGCGGCGAAAGTCGTTCACGACCGTTGCGATCTCCGCGCCGGTGGCGGCATGCGGTTCGCTGCACGGCAGGTAGGCGGGGTTGCCCTGCGCGTCGCGGCCGAAGGCCTGCGCGTCGGCGCGCTTGGCGGTGGAGCTGAGGGGCGCGGCGCCGCCCGGTTGCAGCGAGGTGTGGGAGATGCGCCCCACATGCCACAACTGGAGGAAGATGCGTCCGCTGCTGCCGTGTACCGCATCGGCAACCCGTTTCCAGCCCGCCACCTGCTCCGCGCTGTGAATGCCGGGGGTCCAGAGGTAGCCGTGGCCGCTCGGCGACACCGGACTTGCCTCGCTGATGATGAGGCCGGCGCCGGTGCGCTGAGCGTAATATTCGGCGGCGAGCGCAGTCGGCACGTCGCCGGGCTGGCCGGCGCGCGAACGGGTCATCGGTGCCATCACCACGCGGTTGCGCAGCAACAGATCGCCTACCGGAAATACGTCAAACAACATAGCGTGCTCCTGCAATGGTCGAGAGTTGTTGGCAGGCTGCGGCGGCGCCCGCCGCATTCCTGTGACGCGGCGTTCCCCGCCGTCGTTTCCTACCGTACCATAGCGATCGCGTTCTTGGCGCCGCTGCTGCGTGTGTCGCCGGGAAGAGGCGCCGAACGTTCCTTCGGCGCCGGCGCAGAGATTCGCTCAGAATTGACCGGACTGGTAGTCGCTGAACGCCTGTCTGATCTCCGCGTCGGTATTCATCACGAACGGTCCGTGTCGCGCGACGGGTTCCCCCAACGGTTGGCCGGCCAGCAGCAGAAAACGGTTGCGCGGCCCCCGGCCTTGCAGCCGGACCCGTTCGCCGCTGCCGAGTACCGCCAGTTCGTCGGCGCCGATGCTCTGCCCCTCGATCGCCACGCTACCTTCGACCACATAGATCATGGCGTTGTATCCGCCCGGTAACGGTTCGCTGTAGGCGGCCCCGTCGCGGAGCGCGACGTCGAAGTAGANNCCGTTCTCCTGCTCCGGCATCTCCGAGTGGATGATGCCGCGCCCGGCGGTCATCCACTGCACGCCGCCCGCCTCGATCACCCCTTCGTGGCCGGCATTGTCACGGTGGCGCATGTGACCGGCCAGCAGGTAGGTCACGGTCTCGAAGCCGCGATGGGGATGGGACGGGAAGCCGGCGATGTAGTCGTCGGGATCGTCGGAGCTGAAGTGGTCGAGCATCAGGAACGGATCGAGCTGCGGTAGAATGTGGGTGCCGATGACCCGCACCAGCCGCACCCCGGCACCGTCCGAGGTCTCCAGGCCGTGTACCACGCGCACCGGCCGGCGCGCGTGCGTTTCCTGTTTGGTTTCGGCCGCAATGGTTGTCATGGAATATTCCTTAGTACGAGTGTCAGGTTAATGGCCAGTCTACCGTTGCGCATATCCGAATAAAGGCGATAATCGAGAAAATTCCGTTCCCACAGAGAGAACAATGGATCGCTTCGAAGAGTTGCAAACATTCACCGCCGTCGTGGAAAGCGGGAATTTCAGCGCCGCCGCCGAGCGCCTGAATCTGGCGAAGTCCGCGGTGAGTCGGCGTATCGGGGAGCTGGAGGCGCGCCTGGGCGTGCAGCTGCTGAACCGTACCACCCGCCGCCTCAGCCTTACCGACGCAGGTCACACGTTCTATGAACACTGCGCGCGCCTGCTGGGCGATCTGGCGGAGGCCGAACAGGCGGTTGCCAGCGGCCAGGCGGCCTTGGGCGGGCGCATCCGCATGGCGGCGCCGCTCTCATTCGGGCTGCTGCACCTGGAACCGGCACTGTCGGAGTTTCTGCTTGCCCACCCCGACGTGGAGCTGGATCTGGATCTCAGCGACCGGCAGATCAATTTGGTGGAGGAGGGGTTCGATCTGGCGATTCGCATCGGTGAGCTTTCCGACTCGACCCTGGTGGCCAAGCGGCTGGCGCCGATCCATTTCGTCAATTGCGCCAGCCCCGAGTATCTGCGCCAACACGGTACGCCAAGCACCCCGCAGGAATTGATCAACCACTATGGCCTGGCCTACGGCTACATCTCGACGGGGCAGCAGTGGACCTTCGTCGGCGACGATGGCAGCACCACCACCGTAAAGGTGCGGCCGCGGATGCGCGCCAACAACGGCGACGCGCTGCAGCAGGCGGCCATCGCCGGGCTCGGCGTGCTGGCGGGACCCACTTTCATCGCCTATCGCGCCGTCGCTGCCGGTCAGTTGCAGGTGATCATGCCCGGCTATCGGATGGCGTCGATGGCGGCCTTTGCCATCTATCCGTCGCGCCGCCACCTGCCGCAACGGGTGCGCGTACTGATCGATTTCCTCGCCGAACGCCTGGGTGACGAACCCTACTGGGATCAGGAGATGGCGCAGGCCCTTGCCCGTGAGTGAGGCGGACCACCGCCGCCTGTGGATCCTGGCGGGAAGTCGGCCGTGGACGGTGACGACGGCGCGCGCACACCTGGCCGGCGGCGATACCTTCTGGATCAGCGACGCGGTACCGCCGGACATGACCGGTAGCGCTGCGGTGCAGGCGCGCCGTCTGCTGGGCTGCGAGATCGACGTCCTGGTGTTCGACGCCTATGCCGGCTTCGACCCCGAAGCCTTCGGCGCCGCGGTGGGAGCGGTTCGGGGCGGCGGCCGGGTGGTGCTGCTGACGCCGCCGCTGGCGCGGTGGCCGGACTTCGTCGATCCCGAACATCTCCGTATTGCCGTCCATCCCTATGGTGCCGCCGATGTGAGCGGCCGTTACCTGCGGCGGCTCGTGGCGCTGGTGCGCGCCGATAGCGCGCTGCGATTGGTGACGGAGGGGACGGCGTTGCCGGCGCCGGAGCCTCTCGCCCCGGCGGCCGTGTCGGCCAACGGCCCTTGCCGCGGCGCCGATCAGGCGGCGGCGGTGGCGGCCGTCTGCGCAGTCGCCCATGGTCATCGCCACCGGCCCCTTGTGCTCACTTCCGATCGCGGCCGCGGCAAGTCGGCGGCGCTCGGCATCGCGGCGGCGCAATTGATGAGCGGGGGGGCGCTGCATATCGTCGTGACCGCGCCGCGCCGCGCCGCCGTCGATGCACTGTTCGATCACGCGGCGCGGCTGTTGCCGGGGGCGCGGCGGGAGCGCGCCACCTTGTCGTGGGGCGGGAGCCGGCTGGAGTTCGTGGCACCCGACGCGCTGCTGTTGCACCCGTCGCCGGCCGCCCTGCTGCTGGTGGATGAGGCGGCCGCCATTCCCACGCCCCTGCTGGAGCGGATGCTGGCGCACCATGCCCGCATCGTCTTCGCCACCACCGTGCACGGCTATGAGGGGACCGGGCGCGGTTTCGCCGTGCGCTTTCACGGCGTATTGGCGCGGCGCACGCCCGGCTGGCGCGCACTGCGGCTGGAGATGCCGATTCGCTGGGCGGCGCACGACCCGGTGGAGCGCTTCGTGTTTCGTGCACTGCTGCTGGACGCGGCGCCTGCCGACGATGCGGTGGTGGTTGCGGCGCAGGCGTGCGTGGTCGAGCGGCTCGATCGCGACCGTCTGGCCGCCGACGAGGCCACCCTGGCGCAGCTGTTCGGTCTGCTGGTATTGGCCCACTACCGTACCAGCCCGCTCGATCTGCGCCACCTGCTCGACGGTCCCAACGTGACGGTGTGGGCGGTCCGTTGCGGCGCTACCGTCGTGGCCACCGCGCTGACGGTGCGCGAGGGCGGTTTCGACCCGGCGTTGGCACGGGCAATCTACGAAGGGCGGCGCCGCCCGCGCGGCCACCTCATTGCGCAATCCTTGGCGGTGCACAGCGGTTTCGAAGCGGCGCCGCGGCTGGTCGGCGAACGGGTGATGCGTGTCGCGGTGCATCCGGCGCGGCAACGCCAGGGGGTCGGCACGCGTCTGTTAGGTGCGATCGCGGATTGGGCGCAGGACGAGGGATGCGATTACGTGGGGGCCAGCTTCGGCGCCAGCGCGGAGCTGATGGCCTTCTGGCGCCGCCTGGAGATGTTGCCGTTACGCCTGGGCATGACGCGCGAAGCGGCGAGCGGGACCCATTCGGTGATCGTCATGCGCCCCCTGTCGGCGGCCGGCGCCGCTTGCTATGGCGCGATCCGCCGGCGCTTCTGCGGGCAATTGCCGACGTTCGTCAGCGAAGTGGTGCCCGACGTCGACGCGGAATTGGCGGCCGCCCTGTTGCAGGATACGCCGGCGTCGGCGGCGGAATGCTCCGCGGTATTGGATGCGCAGGATTGGCGCGACGTGATGAGCTTCGCCTTCGGCCGGCGCGGTTATGAAACCTGTCTGGTGGCGCTGCGCAAACTGGTTACGGCCCTGCTCGGCGACGGCTCCCTGGCGCAGCGGCTGCCGCCCGACGCGTACGCACTGCTGTTCGACAAGGTGGTGCGGCGCAGCGGCTGGGCGGCCCTGGCCGCAGGGCACGGACTGGCCGGGAGGGCGGCGGCCGAGGCTGCGCTACGCGGCGCGTTGCGGCCGCTGCTTGCCGGCCTGCAACAGCCCGTCGTCGTTGAGGAGTCGGCGCGCTACGATGACGGAGCGGTCGCATTGTGACGGGCTTGGTATTTCGCGCATCAATCCACAACATATTGATATAACGCATAAAATCACGACTTCATGACCGTGCCGTGCTTGGATCGCGGACGCCGCGGGGGCATACTGCCGCGTAGCGGCCCGGCGGATAAGAGACCGCATAACGAGCACAAGGTACGGGGTGTCACATGAGCATATTGTCCTGGCTTAAAACGGTAACGCACGGCGAAGGTTCCTCCGAACTGATCGCCGCCACGCCGATGCACTTCGCCCCCGGCGAAGAGGAGTTCCATGGTCTCAACATGAAAGAGGCGCTGGATACGCATCTCAAGTGGGTGCAACGGCTGGAGCAGCAGATGGGCGGCGTCGCCCACGAGACGGTGGATATCGTTCATGTAGCGGGGGACCACAACTGCGTCCTCGGCAAGTGGATCCATGGGGCGGCAAAACGCCAATTCGGCGAGCTGCCCGCATACGCCGAGCTGCGTCAGGCCCACGCCGACTTCCACATAGGCGTGGGGGCGATACTGAATGACGTGCAAAACGGCGACACGATGAACGTCGAGAGCGGAATGAAGAAGATCCGCCACCAGTCGGGCATGGTGCAGCTGGCCCTGATCCGGCTCTATTCGACCGGTGCCTGACCCGCATTGCGCCGCCAGGGGCACGCACGACGTTCCGCGCGTGTCCCGCGGCGTTCTCCCTTCCATCTGATCGGGCCGTTCGCCCGAACGCCGCTTGGTGCCCGCGATCGCGCATCCCTTGCGGGTCAGGCCGCGTCGGCGGTGGTTTTCAATTACAATAGTCGACTCCACTTTAGTGCCGGAGCACGACCTTGAAGCTGAGCGTTGCCGAATTCCGCGACTGGAACCATAAGTGCATCACCCTGCTGGGCATGTCGGGCGTGGGAAAAACCCGCATTTCCAACATGCTGCGCAGCGGCAGCTGGTTTCACTATTCCGCGGACTACCGCATCGGCACCCGCTATCTGGACGAGGCGATCCTGGACAACATCAAGCAGCAGGCGATGCAGGTGCCGTTCCTGCGCGACCTGTTGCACTCGGATTCCATCTACATCCACAACAACATCACGGTGGATCATCTGAAGCCCGTTTCCACCTTCATGGGCAAGGTGGGTAACCCCGAGCTGGGCGGCCTGTCGCTGACCGAGTTCAAGCGCCGCCAGGGCCTGCACAAAACGGCGGAGATCGCCGCCTTCAACGATGTGCCCGAGTTCATCCGCAAGGCGCAGTCCATCTACGGCTATCAGCACTTCGTCAATGATGCCGGCGGTTCCCTGTGTGAACTCGATGACGATGAAGTGCTGCGTGTGCTGGACGAGCATACCCTGCTGCTTTACATCAAGGCGAGCGAGAAGGATGAACGGGAACTGATTCGCCGCGCCGAAGCGGCACCGAAGCCGTTGTATTATCGCGATGCGTTCCTCGATGAACAGTTGGCCATCTACAAGCGCGATCGCGGCCTGGACTATGTCGCCATGATCGACCCTGACGATTTCGTGCGCTGGGTTTTCCCGCGGCTGTTTTATGCACGCATCCCACGCTACGACGCCATCGCCAAGAAATATGGTTACGTTATCACCACCGACGAACTGAGCCAGGTACACAGCGAGAGCGGGTTTCTGGACTTGATCGAGCGCGCCATCGAGCGCCGTGGCTGACGACGGAGGAGAAAACGCTATGCCGCTGGTTGCACACTCCGATCTACCGGCCTTCGAGCGCATGAAGCTGGAGGGGCAAACCGTGCTGCCGCGCGATTATGCGCTACAGCAGGATATCCGCGAGCTGCACATCGGACTGCTCAACATGATGCCGGATGCCGCATTGGAAGCGACCGAGCGGCAGTTTTTCCGTCTGATCGGCGAAAGCAATCAGATCGCACAGTTCTACATGCATCCGTTTACGCTGCAGGAGCTGGAACGCGGCGCCAAAGGACAGGCGCATGTGGAGCGTCATTACGAGAGTTTCGATGCGGTGAAGGAGCAGGGGCTCGACGCGCTGTTCATCACCGGCGCCAACGTACAGGGTACCGAGCTGTCGTTGCAGCGGTTCTGGAAGCCGCTGATCGAGGTGATCGACTGGGCGCACGAAAACGTCACCTCCACCCTCTGTTCCTGTCTCACCACCCATGCGGTGATGGAATTCCGCTACGGCCAGAAACGGCGGCGGCTCGGTTCCAAGCGCTGGGGCGTCTATTCGCACCGTGTGCTGGATCGCACCCATCCGCTGGTGACGGGCGTCAACACCCGCTTCGACGTGCCGCACTCGCGCTTCAACCAAATCGATCATGAGCAGTTCGACGCGGTCGGTTGCCGTGTGCTGGTGGAGAGCGCCGCCGCCGGTGTGCATCTGGCGGTGAGTCCCGACCTGTTCCGGCTGGTCTTCTTTCAAGGCCATCCCGAGTACGACGTGATCTCGCTGCTCAAGGAATACAAGCGTGAGGTATTGCGCTTTGCCGCCGGCGAGCGTGACGATTATCCGCCCTTTGTGGAAAATTACTTCACGCGCCAGGGCGAGGCAATCCTGGACGAATATCGCGAACAGGTGATGCGGGCCAGGAGCCGGAACGAGCCGATGCCCGAAATGCCCGAGTCGCTGGTGGCTACGCAGCTGGACAATACCTGGCATGATAGCGCGGAAGCGGTAATCAACAATTGGATCGGCATGGTCTATCAACTCACCCATCACGATCGACGCACTCCCTTCAAGGCCGGCATCGATCCGGAGGATCCGCTCGGCCTGCTGCTCGATCGCCGGTGATGCCGAGGGACGGCTGACTATGGTGCGACGTTGCTGGCTGCTGGCGGTTCTGCTGTTGGCGGCGACTTCGGCCGGCGCAGGTCCGCTGCCCGCCATTGATGTCGGCCCGATGACCGGTCCTGACGCCGCGGCCAATGTGTGGCGCTATGCCGGCATCATGATCGACGGCGGTCGTTCGCTTAGCGTCGACGACGTGGCGGCGCTTTCCGGCGCAGGCGACCGCTTTCAATCGACTACGGGCAACGCCGGCAATCTCGGCTATGTTACCGGCGCGGTATGGCTGCGTTTTTCGCTGCGCAACAGCGCCGCCGGGTCGCGCCGTCTCTTGTTGCAGGTGGGGGAACCGCGGCTCGACGACATCAGGTTCTACGCGCCGCGCCGGGGTGGCGGATGGAGCGTTGCTCAGGGCGGCGACCGGACGCCGTTCGTCGCGCACACGTATCCCTACCGCAAGCCGATATTCCCCGTCACGTTGGCCGCCCACAGCAGCGCGACCTATTACCTGCGCATCGTGTCGCAGAGCGCCATCCCCTTGCCGCTGCGCCTGTTTTCGCCCGAGTATCTCGCCACGCGAGTGAGTCCGAAGGATGTCTTGGTGGCGATGATCTACGGGGTGATCGGCGTCATGGCGCTGTACAATCTCGTGCTGTTCTTCGGGCTGCGTGAACGCAGTTATTTTTGGTACAGCCTGTTCGGTCTGGGTCTGATCGGTTTCAGTCTCAGCCTGCAGGGATACGGTGCCGAATACCTGTGGCCGACCAGTGCCTGGTGGTCCGATCGGTCGTTGCTGGCATTCGGCGCCGTGACGCTGCTGTTTGCCCTGCTGTTCTTTCGCTCCTTCGTGCGACTGGTGCGCGAAGTGCCGCGCTGGGAACGTATTACGCGCGCCTTGTGCTGGGCGGCGGCACTGATGTTGCCGGTGACGCTGTTCGCGCCGTATCGCTTTGCCGGTGAGGCCCTCAATGTCCTTGCTGCCGTGAGCACCCTCATCCCGCTGTTCATTACCGGGGCGATTGTCGTTACCCGACCATCCTATCCGCCGGCCCGGCATCTGATGATGGCGTGGGGTATCTTTCTGCTGATCAGCATTTACCGCAGACTGGAAATTTTCGGCGTGCTGCCGTTGTTGCTGGGCGAAGACACCGTACTGATTGGGGGCGGTGCGATGATGACGCTGCTCTCGTTCGGGCTCGCAGCCAAGGTCGATGAGATCCGCCGTACCAAGGAGGCGGCGCAGACGCATCTTATCGCGGTGCAGCGCGACGCGACCGCCCGTCTGGAGGAGGAGGTGGAAGAGCGCACGCGCGCGTTTCGGGCGGCGCGCGACGAGGCGGAACGGGCCAATCGCATGAAAGATGAGTTTGTGGCGATCATCAGCCACGAAATTCGCAACCCGTTGACGGCGACTCTGGGCAACGCCCGGCTGCTGCGCGATACCGGGCTGAACGCCGAGCAGGCGCAGCTGGTGGGAGGCATGGAGCAATCCGGGACGCATCTGCAGACACTGCTCGACGATCTGCTCGATCTGTCGCGTATCGAAGCCGGCCGGTTGAAACTGGAATACTCGACGTTCTCCTTGTCGCAACTGCTCGATGCGACGATCGCCAGCGTGCAGGGGCTCGCCGCGTCCAAGGGGCTTTCGCTGCGCCTGAACAGCGAGACGCTTCCGGCACGGCTGTACGGCGATCAGCGCCGCACCCGCCAGATATTGATTAACCTGCTGGGCAATGCGCTGAAGTTTACCGATGCCGGTGAAATAGCGGTCGACGCCTACGAACTAGAGCGGGACGGCGATCGGCGGCTGATTTATTTGGCCGTAACCGATTCCGGCAGCGGCATCGCCGATTCGCAACTCGCCCATCTGTTCCTGCCGTTCGCCCAGGGCGACGGGGTGGATATGCAGCATCGCGGCAGCGGTCTGGGCCTGGCGATCAGTAAGCGGCTTGCCGAGAGGATGGGCGGGGAGATCGGCGTCGAAAGCGCGCTCGGCGAAGGTTCCATCTTCTGGGTGGTGCTGCCTTTCGAGACGGTACCGGAAGCGGTTGGCGCCGCGACCGACGACGCTGGTGTGCCGATGGCGCCGCCGTCGTTATCGATCCTGCTGGCGGAGGATGAGGCAATGAACCGGCGGGTGATCGCCAAGTTGCTGGAGCGCGAAGGCCATCGCGTGATCACGGTGGCGGACGGCGAAGAGGCGGTGGCTGCAGTGAGGCGCGAGCAGTTCGACCTGGTCTTGATGGATGTCCAGATGCCGCGCCTCGACGGCATCGAGGCGACGCGCCGGCTGCGTATGCTGCATGAGTTCCGTCGCGCGACTACGCCGGTATTCGCGTTGACCGCCACCGTGCGCGACGCCACGTTGCAGCTCTGCCGCACCGTGGGTATCGACGCGGTGATCCGCAAACCGCTGGATATGGCGGAACTCAATCGCCTGTTGTGTGCGCGCTTCGGCGTCGCATACCGTGGCATAGCCGATGCTCCGGCAATTCATATGCACGGCGATGCCCTGCTGGATGTCGGCGTGCTGCAACAGCGTTGGGAGTTGCTGGGTGCGGCTGCGTTCGATGAGATCATCAAGGAATATGTGAAGAGTTCCGCCAAAACGATGGACGGTCTCAGCGGCGCATGGAATGCCGCCGACTACAAGAGCATCGCATCCCTGGCGCATAAGATGGCCGGCACCGCAGGCACCATCGGCCTTCCGCTAGTGATGGATTTTGCGCGTCGCCTGGAGTCCGCCGCCGCAGGGGATCACGACGAGCCGCTCGACCCCCTGATGTCGCAGCTATATGACTGCCATGGCGCATCGCTTGAGGCGTTGAGTGTGTGGCGTCACAGTTGCGCGGCCGCTTGCGCCAACTGACGCCGCGCGACGCTACGGCGCGGATTCGGCGCCGATGGCGTCGACTTCATGGGCGAAGTAATAGCCGGTGCCGGGAACGGTGGCGATGAATGCCGGGCTACGCGGATCGTCACCCAATTTGCGCCGCAGTCGCAGAATCAATACGTCGATGGTGCGTGCGCCGGAATTGACGGACCGCCCATGAATGGCGTCCAGCAGGTGTTCGCGGCTGAACACCAGATGCGGGCGCATCACCAGTGTCAGCAGCAGGTCCGATTCCGCACGGGTCAGTACCGTGCCGGCGCCGCCGGCCGCGGTCAACAGATGCTTGTAGGGGAAAAAGGACCAGTGGCCGAAGTGAAAGCCCTGTTGCCGCGCGTTGTTGTCGTTGCCGCCGACGGGGATGCGGCGCAGTAGATTACGGGCGCGCGTCAGCAGTTCCCGTTCGTTAAACGGCTTGGTGAGGTAGTCGTCGGCGCCCAGTTCCAGGCCGATGAGCCGGTCGACATCGCCGCTGCGCCCGGTGAGCATGATGATGCCGGCTTGGCTGCACTGGCGGATCTCCTGGGCCAAAGCGAAGCCGTTATCGTCGGGGAGGTTCACGTCCAGCACAACGAGATCGGGTTGTTCCGTCGCCAGGCAGGTGCGCAACTGTTTGCCGTTTTCGGCTTGGCTGACGCGATAGCCGGCCTGTTCGAAAACCTGTTGCAGCAACATTAAGACGGCGGAATCGTCGTCCACGACCAAAATGCGGCGTTCTGTATTCGGGTAGATGGCAGCCTCCGGAAACACGATCACATCCAACCTGCGGCGGCGGTGTCGGAATTATTCTTCCACGTATTGTCCGGGCTTGTCACGCCGCGATTATTGCAGAGGCCGTTTTGTTTATATGCCGTTAACAGCAGAGAGGCCGCCGCTTGTCAGGTTATCTCTGTCGCGTCGGCCGGAACGGCGGGGCGGGCGCGGCGTCGTCGCCGTGCTCTCGCGGTTGGAATTTCTTTTGTCTTCCGGATTTCGCCGCGGTTTGAGCCGCTTTGCCTTTGCCACCGTGGCATCGCGCAGAGCGGACCTAACGGAACGAGCGGGACTGGCAACGCGCTATTGCATGTCGCAGAGGCATGCCGTTACCCACTGCCCTAAATTCTATTGTATAGTCGATCGCTAGGGATTTTTGTATGTGTACGGCCATGCTCAGGCCCGCGGCCAACGCGCCGATATAACTATTATTAGCAAACACCCAGGGGTGGAATGTGAAGCGAAATTTCCCTATTACGGGCAATGAAATTGCCTATGCCGATAGTGCCAACATCCTGTCGACCACGGACCTCAAAGGCGCCGTCACCTACGTCAACGACGACTTCATCGACATCAGCGGATTCACCTCGGATGAGCTGCTGGGCAAGAATCACAACATCGTGCGTCACCCGGAGATGCCGCCGGCGGCCTTCGAAAGCCTGTGGAGCACGATAAAGGCGGGCAATTCGTGGATGGGGTTGGTGAAGAATCGCTGCAAGAACGGCGATCACTACTGGGTCAGCGCCTACGTCACGCCGATCAGCGAAAATGGCGCGACCATCGAATACCAGTCGGTCAGGACCCAACCGGACCGGACACTGGTGGAAAAGGCGGAACGGCTCTATGCGGTGCTGTTGAGCGGCAAGACGCCGCTGGCGCTGCGCCTGCCGCGTATGGGATTAAAGGCCAAGGTGCTGGGCTCCGTGCTGCTTGGCGTCATTGCCGGTGCCATCGGGACGGTAATGATGGGGGCGCCGTCGGCAACGGCGGCGCTCTCCGCTCTGGTCACGCTGGCGGTCGGTGGCGGCCTGAGCATGCTTACCCTGTCACCGCTGTGCAAGGTGGCTGCACACGCCCGTTCCGTGGCGGACAACCCCGTCAGCCAACTGCTTTATACCGGCCGTCTCGACGAGGCGGGGCAAATAGCCTTCGCAATGAAAATGCTGGAAGCCGAGGCCAGTGCCGTGGTGGGGCGCATCGCCGACTCGGCCAAATATCTGCGTGACACCTCCGACGTCCTGGTGAGTGCCGTGGCGCAGAGCCGCGCGGGGATCCAGCAGCAACAGGGCGAAACCGATCAGGTCGCCACCGCCATCAATGAAATGGCGGCGAGCGTACAGGAGGTGGCGCACAATGCGCAGAACACCGCCGATGCGGCCGACAAGGCCAATGCCGAGGCGCAGGCCGGAAGGCGGGTGGTATCCGATACCGGTGCCGCCATCGGTCGTCTCGCCACCGAGGTCGAACAGGCCGCCGCCGTCATTCGCCAACTGGAGGAACGCAGCAACGATATCTCCTCGGTGCTCGATGTGATTCGCGGTGTCGCGGAGCAAACCAACCTGCTGGCGCTCAACGCCGCCATCGAGGCGGCTCGCGCCGGAGAGCAGGGCCGGGGATTTGCAGTGGTGGCCGACGAGGTACGTACGCTGGCGTCGCGTACACAGCAGTCGACCCAGGAGATACATGCGATGATCGAGAAGCTGCAGGAGGGGGCACGTTCCGCCGTCGCGGTGATGAGTCGCAGCGGAGACGAAGCGGCAAACAGCGTGGAACAAGCGGAAAAGGCCGTTACCGCGCTGGAAAATATCACCCGCGGGGTAACGACCATTACGGACATGAGCGCACAGATCGCGACTGCGGTAGAGGAGCAGAGCGCCGTCGGCGACGAGATCAATCGCAATATCACCTCGATCCGGTTGGCCGCGGACGACAACGCTGAAACCGGCGCGCAGAGCGAGCACGCGGCGAAGGGGGTGGCCGAACTGGCGCAGGGACTGAACCGGTTGGCAGGCCAATTCTGGGACAAGCGCCGCTGAGCGCCGTGTCGCTCACGGCATCGGGCCGCTGGTTCACGCCGGATTTCGCTGCTGGGCAGGCCGTTGACATCCAACGGCCTGCCGCTACCGGAACAGCGCAGCGCGGATGGGTTGATCGCTACGTTTCGTAGAATCGGTAAGTATTGCGTCCGGCCTCTTTTGCCCGATACATCGCGATATCGGCCTTCTTCATCAGGACCGTCGCATCGTCGGTACCGTTCTCCGGCAAGACGGCAATACCGATGCTGGTCGATATACGCAACTGATTCTTGCCGACCTCGATCGGGTCGCGGCATTTTTCGATGATCTTCTCGGCCACCATGGTGGCGGCGTCGACGTCGGATATTTCAGTCAACACGATAATGAACTCATCGCCGCCCTGGCGCGCCACCACATCGCCGCTCCGTACCGCATTCACCATGCGGCCGGCCACCACCTTGAGCAAGGCATCGCCCACATCGTGGCCGAGCGTGTCATTGATCTGTTTGAACTCGTCAAGGTCGAGGAACATGACCGCGAGGGTGCGTTCGTGGCGCCTGGCCTGGATCAACGCCTGGCCGAGTCGGTCCAGCAGTAAACGCCTGTTGGGCAGTCCAGTGAGGGCGTCATAGTAGGCCAGCTGGTGGATCTGTTCCTGGGCATTTTTTCGTTCCGTGATATCTTCGAACTGGGCGATAAAGTATGACGGTTCATCCTGGCCGTCGCGTACCAGGGAAATGGTCATCTGCACCCAGATCATCCGGCCGTCTTTGCGGACCATCCGCATTTCGAGACGCTGCGAGGGACTGCGTGAGTGCAGCAGACGTTCGATGACGGTGTCGGTTGATATCCGATCGGCGGGACAGGTGTGCTTCTGCAGCGCAGTGCCTTTGATTTCGTTGTCGTCATAACCGAGAAGGACGCACAGCGCGTTGTTGACCTGTCCGAAATATCCTTCCGTGGACAACAGCGCTATGCCGTTGGGAGCATAGTCCAGGGCACTGCGGAATCTTTGCTCGCTTTCCCGCAGCGATTGCTCGGCCGCCCGGTGTTCCGTAACGTCCTGCACCGTGCCGACGAGGCGCATGGCACGGCCGTCGGCGTCGTGATAGACGCGGCACTGTTCATGGATGAATTTTATCCGGCCATCGTGCATCAGCAGGCGGTATTCGGTGTCGTACGGTGTGCGCGCGGTTTGTGCACGCTGATAGCTTTGTTGCACACGTTCGCGATCTTGCGGATGGATCGCTGCGATGAATGCCTCATATGGCGTGCGTGCGGAGCCGGGGATGGTTTCGAAGATTCTTTGGGTTTCGTGTGACCAAGTCATATCGCCGCGCGGGATGTCGACCTCCCAGCTGCCCAGATGGGCGATCCGTTGCGCCTCGCTGAGACGGGATTCGCTCTTGCGCAGTTCCGCCGTGCGCGTGTCGACAAGTGCTTCGACGCGCGCGGTGTAACCGCTGCCGAGCAGCAGCAACGCGCCCAGCAGTGCGGTGAACAGAAGGCCCGAGGCGAGGACGCTCCAGCTTTCCCATTCGCGATGACCCGCCAGATACGCAGGCGTCGGCGCGGTTTGAATGAGATATTCGCGACTGCCGAAACGGATCGCGTCGGAGTATGAAGGCATCAAACGTTGTTGCGAAAAGTCGTCGTACAACACGATACCGCTCTGTTGGTCGATGACGCGGGTGTACAGCGCTGAACTCTCGGACTTGAGGATGCCTTGAATGAAGTCGCCCATACGCAGCACGCTCAATACCACTCCGCTGCCGTTGCCGCCGTGGTTCACGGCAAGCATCAGCAGAATGCCGACCTGATTGTTCTTCTCCTGCACCAGACGCAAGGGCGCGGTGGCGGTGACGGTTTGACGGTCGTTGGTGTCGGCGATCGCCGCGAGGCGCTTCGGATTCGATGCCAGATCGTAACCGATCGCGGCCCGGTTGCCCGCGACAGGCTGAAGGTAGGTCACCGGATAATAATAGGGACGGTCTGCGGCGGGTTTCATGCGGTTGTTGCCGCTGTGCTCGGTGATGCGAAATCCCGCCAGCGTTCTTTGCTGGGCTGCCTCGAACGCCGCGCGCCGTGCGGCATCGACCTTCGGCGCCCACTCCAGCGCCTGCACAATCGAATAGCGCGCCAATGCCCTTTGTACGAAATTACGGAACTCGCCGCGTGTGACGTGGATGTGACTACTGAACAGGCTGGCCATCTGTTCCAGCAACGCCGCCTGTTCGTGCAGGTGCGCGGCGGTGCGATCGCTGGCCTCCTGCGACATGATGCGAAACTCCGACAGCGAGTTGGCACGTCCCCACTCGTCGGCCTTGACGAAGATGGCGATAAACAGCGCGGAGAACACCACCATCGGTATGGCGACGGTACGGATGCGGCTGCGCCACAGTGCGCGTGGCCGCCCGAAGGCGACCATGATGAGGGGAAACATAATCAGCACGCCGATGGTGTCGCCGGCCCACCAGGTGGTCCAGTTCCATGGCGCATCGTGGCGGTTGAATATTCCGAGCAGCAGCAGCCCGCCGACGGAGATGCTGGCGCTGACCAGGCAGGCCAGGGGGACGAGTACGGCAAAGCGCCGGATATCGCGGCCGTTGTCCATATTGGTCGGATAGCCGATGGCATAGCGCAGGGCGAAACCGCCGATCGCGGCCTGGCATGTGGAACCCGCGGCAACAATCAGCGCCGTAAGGGTGCCGAGGGTACTGGCTCCGTGGCCGAAGGTAAGGGCGAACCAGAGTTCGAGCAGAAACGACGCCGCGAATAGCCCCGGCAGCATTGCGCCGCCGGCGATGAATACGGCGGTGACGGCGACGCCGGCGGCGGGAAAGATGGCCGACGCGTAGCCCGACAGCGGCGCCAGCATCAGGCCGAGCCGCCCGGCGATCAGATAGGCCGCCATCACCAACAGCTGCGATGCGATCTTCCTGCGCGTGACGGCGTCGCGCGGCTCAATAGCGGGGGAGTGCAAAATACGGTTCATCCATGCGATTGGCGGGGGCATCGAAGCACGGATACTCTCCCGTTTACGGGAGCGCGGCGCCGTTACGGTATGAATGGCGTTCCGCCGCCCCTCGATGGCTCAGGGTCTGATGCGCATTATTGGTTTGACGACATTAGACGGCATCGTCCGGAAACCTGTCAAATAGCGTGCGCCGGCCTCTTGTTAACGGTCTGTTGAAACGGTCTGTTGAGTGGTGGTACACCCACCATGGCGGATACCGTGGGGTTCCATCAGAGAGGACTGGCGGTGCGTGGCGACGATGCATCGGCAGTTGATGGCTATACTTGGTCAGGATTGCGGCGCGGGCGAGATGGCCGGGACCGGAGGATGAGCGCCACGTCCGGTGCGGCCGTTCAGTCCGGTGCAGTCGACGTGCGCGGCGGTGGACTCACTTCGCTGAAGATGCGNNAATATAACCAATAAGGAGATGATGCGTCATGAAGATGAATATGGGTGTGGTTGATCGTATCGTACGTTTGATCATCGTCGTCATCATCGCGGCAGCTTACTACGCGAAGATGCTCAGTGGGGTATGGGCCATCGTGTTGGGTATTGTCGCCGTCGCGTTCCTGATCACCGGCCTGGTCGGCTGGTGCCCGCTCTACGCACCGTTCGGCCTCTCCACCAAGAAGGGCGGCGGCGCGGGCGGCTCGCCGGCCTCCTGAAACACGAAATTCCGGAGAAACAGCATCACCCACGGGGGACACGGAGTACACGGGAAAGTCGGTTGCTAAAAAACGCGACTTCAACAGACTGGCTGTATTTATGCCCGGGTGTATTCCGTGCCCACCGTGGTTTAAGTTTCCTCTCTTGCCGTTTTCACCATCATCGTCAGTACGGCCACACCCAGTTGCGGATCTCCGGCATGTCCTCGCCGTGGCGCTGGATGTACTCCCTGTGCTCCACCAGCCGTTCGTGCAGTTGTTGTTTGGTGTAGGCGGCGCGCGCCCCGAGCTGCGGCAGGCGATCGATGACGTCCATCACCAGGTGGAAACGATCCAGATCGTTCATCAC
>DFMR01000033.1 GCA_002376325.1 Proteobacteria bacterium UBA3588
GCATGCGGGGAACACACTTGATGTAGACAATTGATCTACCAAGCTTTTTAGTGCAAGCAAAAATCTACCAAGAATAACCACCTGTCTGACCGCACGGGCAGGTGGCCATGATACCCGAATTTTTAAAGAGCTTCGTCCGAATGATCGGGTGGCAGGAAGGACACGAGCCTCAGACCATCGAAGTCGACCGGGACACGCCGATTGGCGCCGATGGTCTTGAAGTCATAGCCGGATTCGGTGTTGGTGGTCCAGGCGATTACCGCATTACCATTTTCCACGCCCTGCCCTACCTGTTCCCAAATAAATTCCCGGACCCGTTTGGACGGATTTCCGATATAGACGCCGGCCCGGATCTCCAGCAGCCATACGGCGAGACGCCCGCGCAGCCGTGGCGGCACGTTCTCAGTGACGATGACCAGCATCGCCCAGATTCTCGCCTTCGGGAATGGCGGGTGGCACCGACTCTTCGGGCGGCTCCGGCGGCTTCAACTCACCGGCCGCCAGGACCTCTTCGATCAGCGGGATCAGGCGCCCGAGCAGTTTGCTTTCGCGGAAGATGTCACGGCAGGCAAGCCGAACCTTGCGTTCGGGTTCGCTCGGCTCCTGGGCGGCGATACGGAAGGCGACCGGGACAACGGTATCGAATTTCAGGATATCGGCCATATCGTAAACGAAGGAAAGCGGCTTTCCGGTATGAATGAAACCGATGGCGGGCGCATACCCTGCGGCGAGCACTGCGGCTTCCGTGATGCCATAGAGGCACGCGGTCGCGGAAGAAAGGCAGGTGTTCGGCAGGTCACTGGAATCCCAGTCGGTGGGATCGTATTTCCGGCCGCGCCACTGCACGTTATAACGCCGCGCAAGATTCTTGTAGGTCTCCCGCACCCGCGCCCCTTCGATGCCGCGCAACTGCTCCACACTGCGCCGCTGCGGCGGCGCCTCGCCGAAGCGAAGCTCGTACATTTTGCGCACCACCTTCAGCCGTGCCGCATCGTCCAGCGCCAGCTTTGCCTGGTAAAGCAGACGATCCGAGCGGGCACCGCCGGGCTGGCCCGAGGCATAGAGCCGCACCCCAGCCTCGCCCACCCATACCAGCAAGGTGCCGACACGAGCCGCCAACGCCGCGGCCCGGTGCGATACGCGAGTACCAGGTTCGAGCATGATGCAGGCGACGCTGCCGATGGGTATGTGGGTGCGAACACCGGTCTTGTCGATCACGACGAAGGCGCCATCGAGCACGTCGATCTCACCGTATTCGATGAAGATCATCGAGACGCGTTCTTTCATGGCGATGGGTTTGAGCGGCGGTAACATGGGTCACTCCTCTCCCGTGACGCGCAGGACGTGCGCCATCAGATCCTTGCCAAGGAAATAGCCGGAATTCCTGAGGGTCGTCAGTAGCGGGCCGACCGCTTCGATCAGATTGGCGCGCTTAGCCAGAACGAGGATACCGGCCGTCCCGATCACCGGCAGACCCAACCGCGCCAGAGCGATCAGGGGACCGGCATCCGCCACGACAATCCTAGCCGAAGGTTTCAAGCTCCCGATCCAACTTTTCCGGTGAGTAACGGACGACAGGGATATTGAACCGCGCCAGGTGTTCCATGAATTCCGGACGCGACATCCCGGCCAGCTGGGCCGTCTTGCCCAGCGAGACGTGCTCCTCGTCGAACAGCTTCACCGCCAAGGCCACCGCTACCCCTTCACGCACCAGCACCTCGTCGAAGGGCACGGCCACGAACACCGGCTGCCCATGCTTGGTGACGATGGAGAGCTTGCCCGCCTCCGCCTCGCGGATCAGCTCCCCGGTACGCTCGCGTAAGTCTCTGACGGTAAAGGTATCCACAACGCATCTCCAAATTTGTGCCATCAAAAGATAGCGCAAAATTCCTGGACGGAACAAAGACAGGTGCCGCCCAGCCGCGCAAAAAATCTCATGCGCCATTCCATGGATTCAGCACCGCTACTCCTATACGCTCGAAATCCTTGGTATTGCGTGTCACGACGGTCATATGGTGGTTCAGCGCCGTGGCGGCGATCAGGGTATCGGTCGGCGGTAGCGGGGTACCGTTAACCCGAGCCCGCCCCATCAGATCGCCCCATTTCACGGCGTCTTCGATCTGCACCGGCAATATCCGGCCATCAAAGCGGGGGATGAGTTCGTCGTTCAGCCATTCCTGGAACCGCTCCTTGCGCTTGCCGTCGTCCAGACGGGAAATCCCCGCCTGAATCTCACCCAGCGTGATGACGCTGATCGCCATCTGCAGATCGTCAGTCGAGCGCAACCACTGGACGAGGCTATCCGATGGCTGCGGCTTGATGAATTCGGAAACCACGCAGGTATCCAGCAGGAAGCTCAAAGCTCGACCTCCCGCCCCAAATCCTGGTTACGTTCGATCTCCAGCTCGCTGCCGCGCAAAGGAGAACGCAGGAAAAAATCCGCCAGATTCTCCTCCTGCCCCTTGAGCCTGCGGTACTCCTCCACCGACATCATCACAGCGGCCTCCTTGCCATGCACGGTTATCACCTGCGGCCCCGAGGTACGGGCCTCCTTTACCAACTCACTCAAGCGGTTCTTCGCCTCTTGCAGCTGCCAATTCATGGTCAAACCCTCAATTCTGGCTAGACTAGCCAGATTGTAGCCGTAGCGGGGCACGCTGGCTATATCTGCCCCTCTAAACTTCAGCCACCAAGTTTGTTGTAGGCCAGTTCGATGAACGGTTTGACCTCCTCCAGCTCCCCCAGCGTTGAAACAGTGAATTCCGTGTCGCCGGTACCATAGTGGCCAACGTGCGTCACGTCCCGATAGCTCGGCGGCGGATTCTCCACATCCTTTGCGCTTAGCTTCAGGAAGAGCTTCACGCCCTTCGTCTGCGGTTCCACACAGGCAATGTTTTGGGAGGTCTTGTAGGCGATATAGAACTTCTTTGGAACCTCCTCTATTGCGTCATCCAGGGTGAGGATGGTCTCTCGGACGCTCTGCAACAACGACTGTATTTGTTCGCTCTTCCCGTCCAGATGCTCATCAACGGTATAACTCGCCGTCGCCCTCACCAATGCGGCCTTTTTTCCGGCCTCGACCATGATCGGGTTTTTGCCACCTTCGGCTACCGCTGTTTGCACTTTATTGGCCAGAAAAACTTCCTCCAGATGCAGCACTCGGTTTTCGAAGAGTTGATACCGCCACAACTCGATATTCGCCCCCATGACCTGCACAGCGTGCAGATCATATTTCTTGTAGTTAGGCGCCAGACAGATCACCCGTATATCCGACCAATCCACCTCTACACCATCCCCCAATCGTCTTCGCACGGCCATTTCGAAATCACCTCTGTGGTCTCGAATCCAGTAGAGATAGAAAAGGCTCTGGTTGATGAGTTCTGACGATTCCACCTTCTTGTACTCGATAATGACTGGATTGTTGTCCTCGGACAGCGCCAGGGTATCAATCCGTCCTGAATGGAGCGTACCGGTGGAAAACTCACTGGCCACGAATCTGGAGTTGAAGACGACAGCAAGATTTTTCTCGACCAGTGACTGCAACTCCTTTTCCAAGTTGAAATTTGTTTTTTCCATCGACACCAACGTGCCGTCTTCAATTCCAAACAAGGGCATGAGCCACATCCTGCCGCGCAGTCACAACAACTCTCATACTCGCCGAACCATCAACAGGCCGCACCCCATGCCCTTGGCCGGGCCGATGCCACCAAACAAGGCCTGAGAGAAAGCGGAACTATCGGTGACCGTCAGCACGCCACCTAGATCCAGGGTACTGAAACTAATGTGCTTTCCGCCCCCTTTCTTCAGACTCTGGTGTTGCTCATAGGCGTCGACCGTCACCAAACCATCATCGAACGAAAAGCCATGTCTGGCAGCACGGCCGCGCAGCCATTCCAGACCGGCCTCCCGCATAATCTGCGGCAATGAGGGCCGCTCGGAACGGGGCAGATTCCTGAAGCCGATCCTGCGCTTGTGGTCCATGACCACGTCGTGGCGATGCTGCCGGCCGCCATCGTCCTTGCGGGTGACCACCGGATTCACGCGCAGGCTGAACGCCAAGTTCATACCATCTGCCAGTGTCGGTGCATAGGGCTTGGTCTCGATGGTCCACAACCCGTCGTGATCCGTTGGCTCCCGGGATGAGACCGTGTAGTAGCGCGGCCAATTACCGGCATCCTCCCGACGATAGAGGAAATCGCGTTCTTCGACGCCTTTGAACAACTGCCAAACGAATTGGTGGTGGCGATAATCGTCGGCTGACATCATCTTCAACAACCGCGCCACGCCAGCTCCCGATCGATTGAGTTCGATTCGACTGAAAAACATCAGGCATCCCTCCCTGTGGCCGAGTGACGCGACTCGCTGCGATAGTATTCGTCGCGCTCCCCGAACTGCCAGCGCTTGCGGCTAGTCGGCTCGTCCCGTCGCGGTCCGACATGCAGCGCTTCCATCCCGCTTCGCGGCGTATCTTCCCAGACAAAGACCCGCTCGTCGGCCAACCGCAAACCCGCCAGCAAGGTTCCGTCAGGAAACGTCACCTGGGCGAATGCATCGCGGAGACTTTCCGCCTGGACGAGTTGCGGCGCCAATGGCAGGGCAACCGGGCACGACTTGCGGCCGAGGTAGAGCGCAAAGATCGGACGCGTAAGTGCGTCCGCCAGCTGCTGCAAGGTTTCGGTCGCGCCATCGCTCCTGCGCCAAAGCGCGACCGTATACAGTGCATCGCTGCGGTAGTCACGCTGCGAGAGAATGGTATTCAGGCTGTCAGCGTTGAGTTCGTCGCGACGCGTATGGTGACGCACACCGCGCCGCTCCGGCGGCACCTGTGTGGTGTGGTAGTCCCGCAGCAGTTCCCCTGCATTTTCGACGCAAACCGCCACGCCATAACTCGAAGCCAACGATCTCAGCCTCTCCTCTTCATCACGACGCACACCCAATGCCGCCGCCAACAGCCCCAAGACGGCGGAACGACCGGGCCAGGCCGCGCTCGGCCGCATCTCACCGACTGCCGTCTCACCCCATGAGGCGAGAGGCCCATAGAGACGGAACAAAAGATATTCGTCCATCGCTCTACTCCGTGATGCCGTCGATGATTTCCTTCAGGCTCCCCGTACCATCGGCCAGATTCATTGTGAAACGTTTGTCGGCACAGCTACCGTAAGCCTGATCCATGCTCTTCACTCCATGTTCAATGGCACCAACGGCTTTAACCAGCATATCGTCACCGGATACCGGCTTGAGAAACGCAACGGAGAGTGAGCGCGGTTGCTGCGCCCCCACTTCGGCCATGACGTAGGACGCACGGGCCCGGGAGGCAAAGCTGTTCTGCTTGCCC
The DNA here is from genome assembly GCA_002376325.1 of Proteobacteria bacterium UBA3588. Taxonomy (GTDB): domain Bacteria; phylum Pseudomonadota; class Gammaproteobacteria; order Thiohalomonadales; family Thiohalomonadaceae; genus Sulfurivermis. Next base: position 5,336 of record DFMR01000033.1, read on the forward strand.
GTCGGGGCTATCGTAGCCGCCGCCTCGGTCAGAGCGGTCAGCGCCTTGTTGGCCAAAGCGACATCCCCGCTGAGGTTTGCTTTCAGTAATTCGCGGTCAATGCAGATGTATTGGTAGAAAAGCCCGGCGGCGAATTCGGTTTCGCCCATGTGGCCGGCACCGACGTCCTCCTCGCCTGTATTGAGATCATCTACTGCGGTGAAGAAGTCGTCTTCCACCGTCACCTTGTGAACCGTAATGGCGTGGGCGACCTGGGCCGCCGCCTCTGTATTGTAGGCGGGACTATTGGCCAGCATGCGGCCGAACAACGCGATATCCGCCGCGGTATGCTGCTTGCGCAATAGGGCCAGTTCTTCCTTCTCCGGCCCGTTGCCGCGCTGGGCCAGCGTATCGCACAGGCTGTCGATGGCATGACGCTCTTCGGGGCTGAAATGGGCCAACTGCTCGATGTCAAGTACGTGCAATGGATCGCTGTTCTTTTTGTCTTCGGATTTGACCTTGCCGAACACACCGGCAATCTCGATGGACCAGGCCTTGGCATCCTTTTCCTTGGCACCTTGTTCGAGCAAGCGCTTGTATACCTGGCGTCCCATCTCCTTGGTACGTACCCCTACGTGTCCCGCCAATGCCTCCTGGAACAACTCAGAGGTGCGCCACGCGCGCTTGAGACTTTGAGAGGAAATGCGCAGGCGCTGCGCTCCGCCCATGGTCGCCGTCTTCGGACGACCCAGGTCGTCTCGATTGAGGTTGGCGGGCGGGTAAGAGGTCAACAGGTGAAGTTGAACGAAACGGGTCATGACATGCTCCTTGTGTCGATAAATGACTTGCGGGTTATTCCACTACGTTGGGGAAATAGGCGAGCGCCCAGTCTTTGCGCACCTTGTCGCCCCAATAGAAAACCGAGTTTGCCAGGTCGCTGAGGCTAGCCGTCTTGTCGAGCTGGCGAATGACACGGATCATCGCCGGATAGAGGTCGTCGAACGACTCCTTCATCAACCGGCGAAAGCGTAATGAACTGAAACGCGGCCGACTGCCCTGCGACTCGGCCATCCGCGCGGCTAGCGACTTGTCGTTCCGAGTCTTTACGTGGGAAAGAAGTCCCGCCACGGCCGCCAGACGGCGGTAGGATTCCTCCGCCGACAGGCTGTCTTCGCTCTCCAGCAGCCCCCGCATCCGGTTGAGCAGGCGATGGAATGCCGGCTCCAGCATTACCTCTTCAGGACTCTTGCAGCGCCGCAGCTGTGCCCGGCCGCCGTTGTCCTGCTGCAAACCTTCCCACCAGCTGGCGACAATATCTCCCGCCGGCCTCCCCGCATTGAAACTGATGCTCATGGCGTCACTTCCTCCTTTGTCCCTTTTTCCTTTTTCGGCTTCGTAAGATGGAGAATCTCGTACAGTTTGTTGCCTCTTAACTTCTTGCGCAGATCGACATGGGCCCTGGCGATACGGGCCAGATCGCCTTCGTCCAAGGCACCGTTTTCCGCCCGCTCCACAAACAGGGCTTCCGCCTCTTTTCGTAACGACCAAAGCCACTGTTCGCGCAGCGCAGTCTCGTCTGTGCCGTTTTGAACGGCCTCGTGGCTTTCCCGCAACAGACCATAGAACGCCGCTTCGGTACGTTCGAAGAAGGCGCCGCGGAGAAAAGCAGTGTCGCCCCGCACATCGCCCGGGCGCCGGAACCAGGCGTCCTTGATGGCGCCCTGGACATAGCCGGCGGTCTGTACCGCGGCCTCGATCAGGTTGTTGACCTGCTTGACGAACCGCTCGCGCGGCTCGCCCGAGGGCATCAGATAGAGCGGCACGATGGTTTCGTACCAGGCGCGGGCCTTCATGTTGTCCATGTCATAGCCAAAGGCCCAGATACGAAGCTGTGCATCCTGGAGCCGGTTGTTCACGTCGAAGTAGGTGACGACGTGGGCCGGCTTGCGGGTATCGCTGGAGACGACCCAATGGCTCCAGTGCCGATAGCTGAAACCGCCGGGCTGGGCGTGGGTAGGCATCGGTGCGCCGGTCTTTTCGTCCAGGTAATGGGGACTCAGGGGGTGCTCCCAGGCGCCGCCGTAGTTCACGCCGTAGTTTTTGGTCACGTATCCGCTTACCAGCGGAACCCTCTGCGCGGCACAGATATCGCACTCGCCTTCCGGCAGGTCATCCAGCGCCAGACGGATACGACGCGGCATTCCCCAGTACATCTGCAAGGGGTGGGCATCCTGCGGCAGGGTGTCGGGCTCACCTTTACCGCTGGTGCGGGTAGGCGCCAGCCAGGGGAAGATCGCCTCAGGCTTGGTCAGCCTGGCGTTGCCGGTGAGCCGCGACAACTCCTCCGCCGGAAGGACGTTGAGCCAGAGGTCGCGCCACAGCGTCGCCTCCAGCCCCTCCGCTTTCGGGTCCAACACCACCAGGGTGGTGAGCGGACCTCCACCGCGCAGAGAAGTACGGTGACCGGCGCCGCCGCTGGGGGCATTGGTTTGGAGAGTAAACAGGGCGGTCGCGGCACAGGCCGGGCAGAGGCCATTGACCCCGCCGCGTTTGATGAAGTGATCGGTGTTGTTACGCAGTGAATTGGCGCCGGGGATCTCTATCAGCAGCGCCGAGATGGGCTTTGCCTCGTCGCCCAGCGGTTCCCGGTCTTGCAGGAAACGGGGGCCATCGCCGCCCAGGTTGAAGTAATCGCCAAAGGGGCCAAACAAGTCGCGCAGCTGCTCGGGCGAGGGCGGCTCGGCTAACCAGGCCTGCCAGTCAATCCCCCTATCCTCGTCGGGCGCGGCTGCCGTCTGTAGCAGTCCAATGAGGAACTGGGCCAATGCCCCCTTGAAGTCGGCGCGCGGGGCGTCGAGGGCGACGATGGGGTCGGTGTGGTGCTGGTCGGTCAGTGCCCATGGGGCGATCAGCTCACGACCGCCTTGTTTTCGTCTTACCGGAATCCACCGATCATTGATCAGATTCAGATAACTCATTGTTTTTTCCTTCTTTTGTGGTGCTCCTTGAGAACTCCATTTCGAAACTCAACCACTGCTTCAGTTTCAAAGCGATACGAATAAAGATCGACATGCCAAGCCCCTCTCTGGTAGCGCTACCGGGGAAGAGCCTAATCTTCAACCAAGAGACTTGCAAGTAAAATCCATTTTGTTCATCATTTATCTGTTCTCATAGCTCCTATGAGATGAACCGTAAAACCCATTTGTTTCTGGGTCGTTCCCCGCGCACGCGGGGACTTCAAGAGCGCGGGGAGTTCACAGCTCCCCGCACTCCTCCCCAACCAGCAATCCTTCCTTGTCGCTGTAGAGAACCGGCGCAGAGTTACCACGTCCGTCCGTTGCACTTCCGCGCATATCCCGATCCAACGCCAGCAATACTCCCCACTTCCCCTTGGCCGGCAATTCCGTCAACGCCCGTTCCCACTCAGCCTCCGGAACCGACACCGGCCGCTCTGCCGACCGGATGCGAAGGGCCAATACCGACACCGACGACACCTGCCACGGAAACTCGCTGTCGCTACGCAATGGCGCCAACCTCTCGCCGTCCCATTGAGCTAAATAAACGACGGTGCTATCGCCAAGCCGGGTCGGTGCCTTCTCCTCCGCCCACCAGCGACCGGCGCCGGTATCGCCGTAGTAGGCCGCGATGCCGAGGGCGTTGTAGTCGGCGAGGCTACCGTCACCCAGCTCCTCGCCGTGGGAATCCCAATAGCTTTTTTCCAAACCCGGTGGAGGATCTACGTCGCCATAGACCCCTTCGATCAGGCGGCGGGCGTCGTCAGGCATGGTGAAGGCACCCTGCTTCATCAACAGACGCAGGCCAAGCCAGAGCTGTGCATGGTTGTCATAGACGTAGGCCGCCTTCGGCAGGAAGGAGGCGAACCACTCCTCGTCCGGTTCGTCCACGGGCTCGGGTGCGGAAAGATGAAGGGTCGGCGTGCCACGCTGATCGGGCGCGTCGATGGGGTTACCTTTTACGTCCCGGCGATGGCGCCGCAGACGACCGGCACGCTGGATGATGAGGTCAATAGGCGCCAGGTCGCTGACCATTTCGTCGAAATCGATGTCCAGGGATTGCTCCACCACGGGGGTGGCGATCAGGATCTGCCCTTTGCGCTGCTCTTCGCCACCGTCTTTGCCGAATCGGTTCACCACGCGCGTTTCGATCTTCAGCCGGTCGCCCAGCGCATAACGTGCATGGAACAGATCGATATTCCAGTCTGGATGGCTCGCCTTTAGTTCGCGATAGGCCTTGCGGGCGTCGTGAACGGTGTTGCGTATCCAGCAGACACACTTTCCTGCCGCCACCGCCTCGGCCATGAGCGCTTCGACCTGCCCGACCGTATCCACACGTTTTACCTGGACGGTACGACAGACCTCATCCCTGGAGGCGACGACGTATTCTTGCTGCGCAATCGCCGAGGCATGGGTAACCAAGGGGTAGTCCTTGTCACTCGTACGCGTCAAATCCCGTGGTTCCTGACCAAGCCCCTCGTAAAACGCGTCGAGCAACGCACGCCGATGAAAGTGAGGCAGCGTTGCCGAAAGGAGGATGACGCTACCGCCGGAGGCAGCGTGGAAGGCGATCAGCGCGGCGAGCAGACGGAACAGGTAGGCCTCGTAGGCATGGACTTCATCGACGATCAGCACCTTGCCGAACAGGCCGAAGAGACGCAAAGACTGATGGCGGGAAGGCAGGATGCCAAGCACTGCCTGATCCACCGTCCCCACTCCGACCTCGGCCAATAGGGATTTCTTCGGGCTATCCGCGAGCCAGGCGGCGCAACGGTATTGCGCCGGTTCGGTATCGTCACCGTAGCTGTCGTCTGTAGCGTTGGGATAGTGATCGATGGCTTCACGAAAGCCTTCGTGCAACCGCCTGGCTCCGTGGGCCAGGACCAACGATGGATTGCTGTCGTCCGCATACAGGCGCCGATAGACGCGCCCCATCCGTTCGAACATCGCGTTGGCCGTGGCCATGGTCGGCAGCGCAAAGTACAAACCGCGGTGCGCACCAGCGGCCATCAAGCGGTGCGCCAGTATCAAGGCGGCTTCGGTCTTACCGGCGCCGGTTACATCCTCCAAAAGATAGAAACCGGCTCCCGGTTCAAGAGGCAATGTCAGACAGTGCGCCTGCAACGGCGTCGGGTCTTTGATCGATTCGCCAAAGAGTTCCGTCAGTTCGTGCATCGGCGCCGGTGTTGCAGGAACCATCCCGGCCTTGGCAACTGCGGCCTCCGCCAGCCCCAAGGCATGCCGCCAATACTCCGCCAACGGCATTGGCTGCGGCGTCATGGCGAAATGATCCTGGTTTGAACCGAGCCAGTCACAAAGAACCGCCAGACCGGCGAGCCACCAGGATGCGGCTTTCACCTGCTTCGCTGAAGGCCATCGAACTCCGGCAACCGGCGCGCAGATACCGAACCACTGTTCGAAGAACGTATCGACCGCCTGTCGCGCCGATTCGGGGAAGTATTCGGTGGCCACGACACGCTCGGCATCCTTGGCGGTAACAGGCCTGCCGTGATGGCCAAGGACTGTATGCATCCAATAATCGGCGGCACCGTCGGCCGAGGGCCGATTCCCCCGTTGTGCCGCTATGCCCAGGTAGCCCCGCGCCGCACAGTGGGGACGCAGAAACCTATTCCACAACAACTCACCAAGAGCATCATGGCGTACGTAAGGCAGGTCTGCCTTGTCTCCCTGTAATTCCAGAAACAGCTCGGGTTGCAGCGCCTGGAAATGGCGCGCGAACTTACCGATGTCATGTAATCCGAGGAAAAAGACCGCCAGCCAGACCAATTCATCCTCGCTGAGCCCAAGCATCTGCGCCAGCCTTCGCCGGATATCGGCGTTCTTGCGCAACAGGACATAACCGACCGCCGCCACATCAAGACAGTGGTATACAAGCGGATGCCATATCAGCTCACCGCCATCGTTCTTGCCGGCCTTGCCCCAATAGCGAAACAGCATTCTATTCAGCAATTCGTTCACTGACATGCCCCCATTTCGCCATTCGCCTTTTCAAAACCGGCATTCACCCCGTATGCCCCGCGCTGTTCCCTCACGACCAGCGCCCGCTCCCGCTCGATTTCGTCTCGCAGCTCCTCTTCACTGGGCAGGTACAAGCGATATTTCGAGGCGAACAGTTGGCGACTGTCGTTGAGGACCGAGTACTTCGCCACGGTGTAGTCTTTTTCCGTGCAGAGGATGAGGCCGACGGTGGGATTGTCGTCACCACCCCGTACCGTGTCCTCGAACAGGCGGACGTACATGCCCATCTGCCCGATATCCTGGTGGGTCAGCTCGCCGGTATTGAGGTCGACAAGCACGAAGCATTTCAGAATGTAATTGTAGAAGACCAGGTCGACGTAAAACTCCTTGGTCTCGGTGCGA
>DFMR01000032.1 GCA_002376325.1 Proteobacteria bacterium UBA3588
TCTCCATCGGCACCAACGACCTGATCCAGTATACCCTCGCCGCCGACCGCCTGGACGAAACCATCAACCATCTCTACCAACCGCTGCACCCGGCCGTGCTGCGCCTGATCTACAATACGCTGCGCGCCGGCTACCAGGCCGGCATCCCGGTGACCATGTGCGGCGAGATGGCGGGCGACCCCATGCTCACCCGTCTGTTGCTCGGTCTCGGTCTGACCGAGTTCAGCATGCCGCCGCCGGCGCTGTTGGAGGTGAAGCAGATCATCACCAACAGCGCGCTTGAACCGCTGCACCGGTTGGCAAAGAAAATGCTGCGTCAGGACGATATGGAGCAGGCCATGGAGTTGCTGGCGGAACTCAACCGCGACACATGAACCGACCGTCGCAGCCGGCGCTCTCCTGCCGCACCCGCCCGCGTGCGTCCGTTCCCACTAGCGACAATACTTCGAAGCCACCTAATGAGCCACCGACAGCCTCCACCCCACGACGACGCCATGGACGACGAACTGGAGCACGATCTCGGCCCCAGCAAGAGCCAGCTGAAACGCGACGCACACGACCTGTTGGCCCTGGGCGAAGAGCTGGCCGCGCTTCCGGCACACCAGCTGGCCGCCATTGCGCTGGCGGACGAGCTGCGCGATGCCGTCGCTGCCGTACGCCTCATCACCGCCCACGGCGCCCGCAAACGGCAGCTGAAATATATCGGCAAACTGCTGCGTCACGAAGACCCGGCGCCGATCCGCGCGGCGCTCGACGCCTTTGCCGGGCGCCACGCCCTTGGCGTCGCCCATCACCACCTGTGCGAACGCTGGCGCGACCGCCTCATAGCCGAAGGCGACGGCGCTCTCAGCGCACTGCTACAGGAGTATCCGGCGGCCGACCGCCAGCATCTGCGCCAACTGCTGCGCCATGCTCAGGCCGAGGCCGCCGGCGGCAGGCCGCCGCGCAGTTCACGTGAACTGTTTCGCTATCTACGCGAATTGATCGGCAGCGATCAGGAATAAACCCGCCTATCACTGCATCTCATCACCCAGCGACATACCATTCACACACTGCAAGGAGAGAGCAACAATGTCCGCGTTGAAAAATATCCTGGGGTTGGCGATCCTGGCCGGTAGTTCCCTGCTGGCGCTGCCGGCGCACGCCGCCGACAACGCCCATCCGTTCGCCACCCATCACTATGTCATTCAGGTCAGCGAAGACAGTGCTGCGCGTTGGACCCTGGCAATGAACAACGCCCAGAATCTGGAGAGCTATTACGGTCCGGACAAGGTGGAAGTGGTGATCGTGGCCTACGGTCCGGGACTGAAGATGTTGTTGAAGAACAGCAAAGTCGCCAAACGGGTCAAAGACCAGGCGATGTCCGGTATCGAATTCGATGCCTGCCACAACACCATGCAGGCGATGGCCAAAAAGCTCGGCCACATGCCGGCGATCAACCCGGCGGCCACGGTGGTACCGGCCGGCGTGGTGCGCATCGGCGAACTGGAACAGAAGGGTTTCTCCTACATCAAGCCCTAGGCCGTCCGCTATACGCATAACGACAGGGCCGCACCCGGCATGGGTGCGGCCCTGTTTTTTCAGCTCTTTGAATTACGGCAGGGTGCAGGGCAGACGGCGGTGGGCCAGTGCCGGGAAGTTGCGGCGGATCGCCTCAAGGCGCGAACGCTCGATGTCCGCCATCACAAAACCGGAACCGCGCGGCAGCCGATCCAGCACCCCCCCCCACGGATCGACGATCATCGAATCGCCGTGGGTCTCGCGACCGTTGGCGTGGTAACCGCCCTGGGCCGAGGCAATGACGTAGCTCAGGTTCTCGATGGCGCGAGCGCGCACCAGCACCTCCCAATGAGCCTTGCCGGTGATGGCGGTAAAGGCCGACGGCATGGCGATGATCTCGACCTGCTCCTGCACCATCCTTCGAAACAACTCGGGGAACCGCAGGTCGTAACAGACCGCAAGGCCGAGACGGCCGAACGGCGTATCCAGCACCACCACTTCGTTGCCCGGTTCGATGGTGTTCGATTCGTAATAATCCTCGCCGCTCTCCTCGATGTGCACATCGAACAGATGCACCTTGTCGTAGCGGGCGACGCGCTTGCCCTTGTCGTCGAACAGCAAACAGGCGGCCCTTACCTTATTGGCATCTTCGGCCACCAGCGGCACGGTGCCGCCTACCAACCAGATGCCGTAGCGCGACGCCGTGCGCGCCAGGAAATCCTGGATCGGCCCCTTGCCGTCGGATTCGCGCACCTTGACCTTGTCGACCTCGCTCATCCCCATCAGGGCGAAATTTTCCGGCAACACCACCAACCGCGCCCCGGCGGCGGCGGCCTTGGCAATCAGGCGTTCCGCCTCGGACAGGTTGGCACTGATATTCGGGCCTGAGGCCATCTGAATGGCAGCTACGCGCGTCACGCTGGACTCCTTATTTCGTACTTCTCGCAACAACCGGCCCCGGCGCAGGGCCCGCATTCAATAATCATAAAAAATTTTACGCCGCCTCTGCGCAGCACATCGCTACGGTTTGACGACCGGCAAACCGGCAACGCGTACCTCGATGGCATCTTCACGACGGCTGCCGGGCAACAGCTCGATACGCTGCGATGACAGCCCCAGCGCCACCAGCCAGGCACGCAGCTCGTGCGCCCACAGGCTCCCGGCATCGCCCCCCGGATAAAGCAGCTGCAGATGCTGCCCCTTCTGCAGCTGGCGCATCGCCGCGACCAGCGCCGGCAGATGCGACACCATGGCGCCGGTACGCGGCTGCGCCCACTGGGCGTCGGTCACATACAACGGCGCCGCGGCGGCCCACGCCGCCGAGGCGCAAAGCAATGCACACAACAGGATGGCGACTCTCATGAGCGGCAGAATAACATGATCCCCAGAGAGCGGCAGCGGCCTACGGATAATCCGTGTGGGTCGCAGGGGGGGCCTTCTTTTTTTCCGGCTGCAGGCGCGTGAATACCGGTTTGTCCCAGCTGCCGGTGACCTTGTATTGAGTCTTCGCCGCCTGATCGACCTTTTTCCCCAGCAGCCGCTCAAACAGATAGATCGCGGCACCGATCTGCGGGCCGAATGCCAACGCCCCCACCACCGGCGCGGTGCCCGACAGATTGGGCACCACGGTGATGAGCTGGTCGAAGTCGCGCTTCACCAGACCGGTGCGGCCTTCGATGTGAATCGTCGCCGACGGCGCCTTCATCACCAGATTCGAGGTGTAGGCATTGCCGCCGCGAATGGTGGTATCCCCCTCGAACGAGTTGAAGACCAGCCCCTTTTGGAACAGATCGCGAAAGTCGAGAGTCAGGTGCTGCGGCAGCGCCTGCAGACTGAACAGACCCAACAGGCGGCCGGCGCCCGGATCCACGTCCGCCATCTGGCCGTCTTCGATCTTGATGTAGATATGGCCGCCGATCTGGCGCAGATCGCCGTGGGTCAGCGGTCCGGGCCAGTGAAATTCACCACGACTTTGCAGTTTGCCGCGGGTGATGACGCTGGCGATATGAAACTGATGCGTCAAGGCCGCCACGTCGTCCGAAGCCAGCTGCAGCTTGACCTCGCTGTAAGAGCGCGGACGCCACTGCCAACGCGCTTGGCCGGTGAGTTTCAGTGCGGTGCCCGTCAGCAGCAGATTACGCAATTGCAGCGCATCCTTGCTGTGTTCCAGGTGAAACGCCAGGCGGCCGAAACGGTACTTGTCGAAGCCGAAATGCTTGATAGCGACGTCCAGCGTCGGGATGCTCTGCCAGCCACCCTTGCCCTTGCCTAATCCCTTGCCCCCGACGATGTGCAGTGTGTCCATATCCACGAGCAGCGGCAGCGCAACCATGCCGCGTCCGCCGCCCGGCACGGCGTCGGTCCACAGCGCAGGGTCGAAATTGGATAGACTGCCGCTGATGCGCAACACATTGCGGGTCGGAAGGTGTGCCGTTCCGCGGCCGAGGCGCAACGTTCCACGGGTGACGGCGCGGGCGGAATTCAGCAGCAGCAACAGGCTGGCCCTGTTGCTGTAGCGGACCTCCAGCTGGCCGGCGCGCGGACCGGAGAAGTAGCGCACGACCTCCAGCCGGCGCTTGCCGGCCGCCGACTTATTCAGGGGCTTGGGCAGTTTCACCGCCACGCCGTTGAGTTCCGAAACGATGCGCAGCACGGCGCCGCCACCGTGCGGGATGGTCAGGCTGCCGTGCCAGGTGGTACGGCCGCTGACGCGCGTCGCCAGCGGCGTCGGGTAGAGCCGCGATAGTGCGGCGCTGTCCAATTGGCCGCTGCCCCTAATCACGGTCCGTGCCGTACTGCCATGACCGATGCTGTGTACCGCAACGGTGGCCGGTTGATCGAGGATACGGGCCTGTATCCGGTCGGCGCGCAGACCGGTGCCGCTGAACCGCAGCAGACCGCTGATCGCATCCACTGAGAAACCCTCGCTCACCTGCAAGCGATTATTCTGCAACCCCACCGAGCCGTTCAGCGTCAACGGATGCAGCGCCGCCACGCGCTTGGTCAGCGGCACGTCGAGGGACAGCTTCAACTGGCTGTCGCCATCCAATCGCATGCCGGCAACATAGCTGCCGAACTGGCGCTGTAGCGGCGTATCGCTCAGCAGACGCAAGGCGTCGGAACCCCGCAGTTGCGCCGCACCGCGGATCGCCAGCAGCGGCAGCTCCAGATCGGCGATCGTCACGGTCGTCCGCTGGATGCGGCTGTCGAACATGGTGCCGCTGTCGGCACGGATGGTCATGCGGCGGTTGACGAAGGCGACCTGCGCATCGAGCTGTTTGATACGGGGCCAGCCAGCGCGGAAAAACAGCTCGGCGTTCTGCACATGGAAGCCGACCTCGAAACGACCTTGACCGTGATCGAAGGGAAAGGCCCCGAGCGGTCCGTGAAACAGCACGTCGCCATCGGTGACGGTGCCGGCGCCGAAGGCGTGGTCGAGCCAGGCCAGGGCATCGGGGTCCATGATGGCGGCGGGCAGGTAGTGCGAGGTCCTCGCGGCCTGTCCGTTCCAGAAATGCCCGCGCAGGTCCAGATAGGGCGAGCCCTGCGGCGGCAGAGTCAGGGTCGCCGCCACATTGGCCTGGAGGTCCGGGTTGCCGAGGCGCAGCTGTTGCGCCGTGACCCGCCAGCCGTCGACCCCATGGTGCAGCTCGATGTCGCCCTGCAACCGTTGCAACACCAACGGTGCGCGAAACAGGTGGCGGATGTCGATCGTGACGTCGCTGCCGTCGAGCAGCAGCTGCCCGTCGGCGCCTGTCCAGGCAAACTGACCGCTCAGGTTGTCGAAGCCCGGCACCTGCCGCCAGGGCGCCGCCGCCAGATGCTCGGCCACCCCCTGCACATGGGGCGGCCCCTGCGCCGGCAGGTCGAGGCGGAGCCGGCGCACCGTGCCGCGCGGCCGGATCGCGGCCACCTCCGCCTGCTGGCTGGCGGCGATACCGGGGACGAACGGCACAATCGCCGCCGCATCCCCCAGATTGATCGCGCTGGCCTGCACGAACCAGCCCTCTCCCTGGTGCCGCACCCGAACCTGGACCGGCTGCGCCGGCACGCTGCCACGCTGTAGCGTCAAGTCGCCCAGGCCCAGCACCCAGCCGTCACTCGCCTGGTGCCAATGCAACGCCGTGGAGAGATCGGTCAGCGCCAACTCGTGCTTGTCGCGGCGCAAAGCCAGGTCGGTGGCCGCCAGCTTGCCGACCACATCGGTCAGGCGCCCTGCCTGCCAGGAACCCCACAGATGCAAATTGAACCGGCCGCGTTCTATTGTCAGCGCAGAGCCGGGCACGGCGCCGTTCCACAACGGCGTCGGACGCAGTTCGTCGGCACTCAGATAGGCGTCGCCGCTCCAACCGTCCGGCTGCAACACATTGCCGCTGAGGTCGAGGGCCAGATGGAGGCGGCGTCCCATGCCGGGCGGCAACTGCACGTCGATGTTGAGCTGGTGCCGGGCATTGCTGTTGCGCAGTTCGATATCGACGCGCCGCAATTCGACTTTGCGGCCGGTGGCGAGGTCGTGCCAGTGGACCCGGCTGTCGAACAGCGCCAACCGCCCCTGGCTCAGCAGCCAGCGCCCGATGCCGTCGACTTTGGCCGCGGCGGCAGGGGCGGCTCCGCCCGTCAGCCCCTGAATCTTCAGGCGACCATCCGGCAGCCGCAACAGCGTCAGTTCGGCGCCAACCACAGTGAGTTCCGACATCACGGCGCGATGCTGCCGCAGGCTGGCCAGTACATCGATGCTGATGCGCGCCTGGCGGAAATGGGCGACGGTGCGCGTGCCCTGGCGATTGAGCAGCCTTACGTCCTCGAGGATCACCGTCGGCGCCAATCCCAGCAGATGGGCGTCGAGGGTCCGGATGCGTACCGGCTGGCCGATGAGCGCGCTCACCTTGCGTTCCACGTCGGTACGATAGCTTTGCAGGCTCGGCAACAACAAACGGGTCAGACTGAGCAGGACCGCCGCCAGGATCACCACGGCGGCCGCGGCGAACCACAGGGCACGGCGCACGCGACGGATCGGACTCGTCTGCATCGATCAGCGCCCTTGCGCCACGGACGGCGCGCTGTGCGCCCGGCCGCAACGGCGCTGCGACAGCCCGGTGACGAGCGAGAGTGAATGATGCGGGCTAGGGAATTTCACGGGCACGGGACCGAACCAAAAGACAGGACGCCAGTTTGCCGCAACCGGCTGCGGCAAACTAAGAATAGAGTATCAGCAAATCCGCCGTAACGCCCCATGCCGATACACACGCTACAGCAGCACGACGTCGAACTGCTCCTGGATGTAGAGGGTCTCGACCTGGAATTTGATCGGCTTGCCGATGAACTCCTCCAGCTCGACCACGGCGTTGGACTCCTCGTCCAGCAGCCGGTCCACCACCTCCTGTGACGCCAGCACCAGCAGCTGTTGCGCATCGAACTGGCGCGCCTCGCGCAGAATCTCGCGGAATATTTCGTAGCAGACCGTCTCCGCCGTCTTCAACGTGCCGCGGCCGTTGCAGGTGGGACAACTGGAGCAGAGCACATGTTCCAGGCTCTCGCGGGTGCGCTTGCGCGTCATCTCGACCAGCCCCAGCGCGGATACCTCGGAGAGGTGGGTCCGGGCATGATCGCGCTCCAGCGCCTTCTCCAGCGAACGCAGCACCTGGCGCCGGTGCTCCAGGTCGACCATGTCGATGAAATCGATGATGATGATGCCGCCCAGATTGCGCAGCCGCAGCTGGCGGGCGATGGCCTGGGTCGCCTCCAGATTGGTCTTGAAGATGGTCTCTTCCAGATTGCGGTGGCCGACGAAGGCACCGGTGTTGACGTCGACGGTGGTCATCGCCTCGGTCTGATCGATGATCAGGTAGCCGCCCGACTTGAGTTGCACCTTGCGCTCCAGCGCGCGCTGGATCTCATCCTCGATCCCATACAGATCGAAGATCGGCCGCTCGCCGGCATAGTATTCGATGCGCGGCGCCAGCTCGGGGATGAATTTCTCGGCAAAACGCTGCACCTTGCGGTAGGTTTCGCGCGAGTCTATGCGCACCTTTTCCAGCTCGTCGCCCACCACATCGCGCATGGTGCGCATCGCCAGCGGCAGGTCCTCGTAGATGAGGGTGCCGGCCGGTTCGCTGGAAGCACGCGCGCTGATCTCGGCCCACAGCTTGTGCAGAAAGGCCACGTCGGCCCCCAGCGACTCGTCGTCTACCCCCTCGGCGGCGGTGCGCACGATGTAGCCGCCGGGGCCGAACTCCGGCGCCAACTCGGTCAGCACCGCCTTCAGCCGCTGCCGCTCGCCCTCGTCCTCGATACGCTGCGATACGCCGATATGGCTGCTGTCGGGCATGAACACCAGAAAGCGGGCCGGTATCGTGATATGGGTGGTGAGCCGCGCCCCCTTGCTGCCGAGCGGGTCCTTCACCACCTGCACCAGGATATCCTGGCCCTCGCGCAGCAACTGATCGATATCATCATGTGGGCGCCTTGCGCTGCGTCCTTCGCCGGCCACCGGCTCCTCCTCGCCGCCGACCTCCTTGAGGCAGCGCTCCCGCTCGCCGTCGCCGCTATCGGGGCAGAGGACGTCGGAAGCGTGCAGGAAGGCGGTGCGCTCCAGACCGATCTCGATAAACGCCGCCTGCATCCCCGGCAACACGCGGCGCACCGTGCCCTTGTAGATGTTGCCCACCAGGCCGCGCTTGCGCATGCGCTCGATCTGTACCTCTTGCAGCACACCGTTCTCGACGAAGGCGACGCGCGTCTCGTGCGGTGTAACGTTTACCAGGATTTCGCCGTTCAGCGCCGGCGTCAGCGGTGCGTTCATTGTCATAGTCGTCCGGTTCCCAACAGGGCCATACCGCAAGTTTCCAACAGTTCGGCGGTTTCAAACAACGGCAGGCCCATCACCCCCGAAAAGCTTCCCTCCAGCCGGGCGACAAACATCGCCGCCCGCCCCTGGATGGCGTAACCGCCCGCCTTGTCGGCGGGCTCGCCGCTGGCCCAATACGCCGCCCGTTCGGCGGCGGCCAAGGTACGGAAGGTGACGCTGCTCACCGACAGGCGGGTATGGGCCTCGCCGGCGCCATCCACCAGCGCCACCCCGGTATAGACATGGTGGGTACGCCCCGACAGACGCTCCAGCATCGCCAGGCCGTCGGCGCGGTCGCGCGGCTTGCCCAGGATGACGCCATCGGTCACCACCGCCGTATCCGCACCCAGCACCGTCCGACCGGGCAAGAGGATGTGCCCCGCCTGCGCCTTGGCCAGCGCCAGGCGCACCACGTAGACCTCCGCCGCCTCGTCCGGGCGCGGCGTCTCGTCCAGCGCCACCGCCACCACCTCGCAGGCAACGCCGATCTGCGCCAGCAGCTCGCGCCGGCGCGGCGAGGCGGAGGCGAGAAGAATCGGTTCCGGGGTTCGGTTTTCGGGTTCCGGGTCGTTCGCCGCAGCGTTATTATCCATCGAAGCCGCCTTATCCATAGGGTCGCGATCCTACTAAAACCAATCCATAAACACGAAACCCGGAACGCTCCTCACCGATGATAGGGATGACCCTGGGTGAGGCTCCAGGCCCGGTAGATCTGCTCAGCCAGCACGATGCGCACCAACGGGTGCGGCAGGGTCAGCGACGACAGTGACCACTGTTCATCGGCGCGCGCCCGCGCCGCGTCGGCCAGCCCCTCGGGACCGCCCACCAGCAGGGCGACATCATGACCCTCCCGGCGCCAGGTATTGATATGCTCAGCCAACTGCTCGGTGCTCCAATCACGGCCGCCCACCTCCAGTGCTACCACCCACGCCCCTTTGGGCAGCACAGCCAGCATCTTTTCGCCTTCCTCACGGCGGGCACGTTCCAGGTCTGCGCCCTTGGTACGTTTACCCGGCGCGATCTCATGCAACACCAGGGCACAGTCGGCAGGCAGGCGCTTGGCATATTCGCCGTAACCCTGTTCGACCCAGGCCGGCATGCGGTTACCCACGGCAATCAGGTGCAGGCGCATCTACGGGTTACTCAGACGGACGGAACCGCGGAACGCACGGAAAAAACCGGGACAACACCATTGCGGCGCAGCCGGTGGCAACATCACTCGCCGCAACGACACCGCGCGCATCTGCCGCACTCACTCACGCCCCGCGGCGCTGGCCGGCACCTCGCCGCCCCACAGCTTCTCCAGGTTGTAGAAGTCGCGCTTCTCCGGGATGAAGACGTGAACCACCACATCGGCCAAATCGATGACCACCCACTCGCCCTGGCGTTCCCCTTCCATGCCCAGAGGCGGGATACCGCGCTCTTTCGCCTTTTCCACCACGTGCTGCGCCAGCGACTTGACCTGGCGATCGGAGCGGCCGCTGGCGATAATCATGAAGTCGGTGATCCCGGTCTTGCCGCGCACATCCAGTGCGACAATGTCGGCCCCCTTCAAGTCCTCCAGTGCATCGATGACGAGTTGCTTCAGCTGTTCCGGTTGCATCAATACCTTCCGTTACTCAATTTTGTACAAATCCTGTGCCCGAATGTAGTCACGCACCGCATCGGGCAGCAGATAGCGCGGGTCGTGGCCCGCGCCCATCAGGGTGCGCAAGGCGGTAGCCGAGATATCGAGTTGCGTTACCGGTCGCAGCAATACGGCGCCGGCCGGATGCCGCGTCAGCACGGCCATGTCGTCGCTGCCGCGTTGCGCCAGCAGCCGTGCCGGCGCACCGGCGCCGGCCTGCGCCAATGTCCATCCGGGACGATGCATCACCACCAGGTGGGCCAAATCGATCAGCTCTTGCCAACGGTGCCACGAGGCGAGGCCAAGATAGGCGTCGCTGCCGAGCAGCAGGCAGAGCGGCGTATCACCCAGCTCCGCACGCAGCGAAGTGAGCGTATCCACCATGTACGAAGGTCCCGGCCGCTGCAGTTCGCGCCGGTCGATGCTTAGCCCCGTCTGCCCCTGCAACGCCAGCTCCAACATCGCCGTGCGCTGCGCTGCGGAGGCCACCGGCGGGTCACGGTGCGGCGGCATAGCGGCGGGAATAAACCTCACCTCGGCCAATGCCAGCCTCTCCAGCATCTCCAGTGCCGGTCTTAGGTGACCGTAGTGGACCGGGTCAAAGGTTCCCCCGAAGAGAGCGATGGGACGCGCCGTCATCAGAAGCGCCCGCGCCAAACCAGCTGCACGCTTTGGTCTCCCTTGGTCACTTGGGGTAAATCCAAATAGCGCGACGGCCGATGACGCAGAAACAGCGACCACGACAACAGAATGCCGATGCACAGTAATACGGCAATGATCACCGCCCACCACAGCGGTTCGCGCCACCACGACTTGGCGGCGGGAGGAGTCACCGTGCCGGCAGGCTTGGGCGAGGGCCGCACCGACTGACGGGAGGATGCCGGCACCGCGGCAGGCGCCGCAGACCGGACGGGAGCGGGCAACGCCAACACCTTCGCCGCCAGCAGCCGGGTCTGTTGTTCCAGTCGCGCCAGTTGAGCGCGCAGTTGTTGATTTTCGGCGCGCACCTCGCTATTGGTGCGCCGCAGTTGGTCCAGCCGCCGCTGCAGGTCACCCGCCTCGGTGCCCGGCGGCAGGGCCGTCGGCGTCACCGGCGCCAGGATCTGCAGCGTCGATGATGCCGATCCGGTGCCCGCCGCCGGTGACCGCACCGGCGCCGACTGGGCACGAATGACGGTAGCGGCCTCATGCTGCGTTACCGCGCGGGCGGCTTGGTCGGACGGCAGAAACAGCGAAACGCCGCGGCGCAATCGGTTCATGTTGCCGTCGATAAAGGCCTGATGATTAGCCTGATAGATCGCCACCGTCATTTGCGGCGTGCTGACCCCCTGCGGCTTATAGCGACGGGCGATTTCGCTCAATATCTCGCCGCGCTTGACCGGGCCGTACATGACCGGCTCCGCCGCGGCCGGCGTACGCGCAGCCGGAACCGCCGGCCGGCCGGCTGCTGACTTGGCGGGCAGCACAGGCGGCAACGGCGCTACGCCAAGCAACGCCACATATTCGCGCACCAGACGGCCGCCACTCCAACGTACGTCGAGCAGGATATCCAGGGGCGATTTGCTCATCGGGCTGCGGCTGCGGATCTGGATCTGCGCTCGGCCGGCAACATTGCGTTGCACACCGATACTGAGCTGCGACAGGGTCCGCTCGTAAGACAGCTTGAGCCGCCGGTAGTCCGACCGGGCCGCCAGTCGGACCCGTACATCGCGCAGCGATTCGCCGGCATTGAGCGTTATGGGAATGTCGGCGACAAAGGGTTGCCCCAGGGTCGAATGCACACTGATTTCGCCAAGCGTCAGCGCGTGCGCCACGCCCACGGAGCCGAGCGCCAGCAACGGCAGCAACGCCCGCCACCATCGCCGCCGTGCCGAGACGCCACAGCGCATCGCGTCAACGGCGAATATGGCCGTCTCCTATCACGATGTACTTCTGTGACGTCAGCCCCTCCAGCCCGACCGGGCCGCGGGCGTGGATTTTGTCGGTGGAGATACCGATCTCGGCGCCCAGGCCGTATTCGAACCCGTCGGCGAAACGGGTGGAGGCGTTGACCATCACCGAGCTGGAATCCACCTCGGCGAGGAAACGGCGCGCCCGTCCCAGATCCTCGGTGACGATGGCGTCGGTGTGGCCGGAGCTGTGGCGGTAGATGTGCTCGATCGCCTCGTCCACATCCTTTACCACCCGCACCGCCAGGATCGGCGCCAGATACTCGGTGTCCCAATCCTCCAGGGTCGCCGCTTCGGCGTAGGGCAGGATGCGGCAGGTGGTGGGGCAGCCGCGCAGCTCCACGCCTTTCTCGTGATACATGGCACCCAGCTCCGGCAGCAGCGCCTCGGCGACTCCCTCGGCGACCAGCAGCGTCTCCATGGCGTTGCACACGCCGTAACGGTGGGTCTTGGCATTGAAGGCGATGTTGATCGCCTTCTCCAGGTCCGCCTGATCGTCCACGTAGACATGGCAGATGCCGTCCAGGTGCTTGATCACCGGCACCCGCGCCTCGTTACTGATGCGTTCGATCAGCGACTTGCCGCCGCGCGGCACGATGACATCAACGTACTCCTTCATGGTGATCAGCTCGCCGACCGCGGCACGGTCCGGTGTCTCGATCACCTGCACCGCGTCGGCCGGCAGGCCCGCCCGCTGCAGCCCCTGCCTGATACAGTCCGCAATGGCCTGATTGGAGTGCAGCGCCTCGGAACCGCCGCGCAGGATCGCGGCATTGCCCGACTTCAGGCACAGGGCGGCGGCATCGGCGGTCACGTTGGGACGTGACTCGTAGATGATGCCGATGACGCCCAGCGGCACCCGCATCTTGCCGACCTGAATGCCCGAGGGGCGGTAGTTCATCTCGGCAATCTGTCCCACCGGATCGGGTAACGCGACCACCTGCTGCAGCCCCTCGGCCATGGCGACGATGCGCTGGGGCGTCAGTTCCAGGCGGTCGAGCATGGCGGCGTCGAGCCCCATGGTCCTGCCCAGCTCCATATCCTTACGGTTGGCGGCGAGCAGCGACGCCTCATCGTCCAGCAGGGCATCCGCGACGGCCTGCAGGGCGTCATTCTTGGCGTTGGTGTCGGCGCACGCCATGGTGCGCGATGCCGCGCGCGCACGCTGCCCGACCTGCTGCATGTAGTCTTGAATATTCATATTCGTTCGCTTATCGACAGCTCCAGGGCGACGCTGCAGGCAAGGGTACCCATATCGTGAGCCCTTCCCCCGCTCTCTCCGTCCCGCTTTCAAACAATCCTAACGCCTGCGATTAACAGGCTCAATTGTAACAGCTCGTCCCAGGGGTTGCCCGGCTCGGCCCCCTTGACGATGCGATCCAGGCGGGCCGCGCGCCGCAGCAGCAGGCGCCAGCGCTGCGCATTGTGCCGCTTCAGAGCCGCATGGTAGAGCGGTTTGCGCTTGTCCCATACCCGCTGCTGCTGCAACAGGGAATCGAGCGCCGCGCCCCCCTCCGTCGCCGCGGCGATCAGCGCCAGGGCGCGGACCTCGCGTACCAACGCCCAAAGGATCAGCACCGGCTCGCTCCCCTCGCCGCGCAAGCCCTGGAGGATGCGGGCACAACGCGCGGCGTCCCCGCCCAATGCGCTGTCGGCCAGTTCAAACACATCGTAACGGGCGGAGTCGGACACCGCCGCGCGCACCGTATCGGCATCCAGCTCGCCGGAGCCGTAGAGCAGCACCAGCTTCTCCACCTCCTGCGCCGCCGCCAACAGATTGCCTTCCACCCGCTCGGCCAGCAGCGCCACGGCCTCCGGCGTCGCCTTGAAACCGCGCGCCGCCAGGCGCTGGCGGACCCAGCCGGGCAGGGCGCGCGGCTCCACCGGCCAGATCTGCACCACCACCCCGGCCGCGTCCAGCGCCTTGAACCACTTGCCGTTCTGCTGGGCCTTTTCCAGCTTGCCGCAGATGATCAACAGCAGATCATCCCGCGACGGCCGTTCGGCGTAGGCGACCAGCGCCTTGCTCCCTGCGTCGCCCGGTTTGGCGGAGGGCAGACGCAGCTCGATCAGCTTGCGTGCGGCAAACAGCGACAGGCTGTCGCCGGCGGCGGCGAGGCTGGACCAGTCGAATCCCGTCTCCGCCTGCAACACCTGGCGCTCGTCGAAACCCTGGGCGCGCGCCGCGGCACGAATGGCGTCGGCGGCCTCGTTCACCTGCAGCGGCTCGTCGCCGCTGACCAGATAGATCGGCAGCAGGCGCTTGCCCAGATCGGCGGCAAGCTGTTCCGCCCGCAGCCTCACTGGAGCTCCCTGCCGCGCAGCTGCGCCTGCAACCGCACCAGCATCTGCCGCACCGCGCTGCGCCGCATCTCGCTGCGGATCAGCGTCTCCTCGTCGCCCGAGCTGAGCACGTTGTTGGGATCGAAGACGAAATCGCGCGTGACCGTCACCACCTGCGCCGGCACCCAAATCTTCGGCGTCACCTTGGGATTGGCGGCAGCGTCGATCGGCGTCGGGGCATGCAGTTCGTAGCCGAGTTGGTAGGAGAGTTCGTATTCACTGGCGCGGCCCAGATTGTCGACACTGAGCAGACGGCGACCGCTGCGCTCTTGAGTGATGTGCAGCACCGCCCCCGCGCCCTCCTGCACCACCTGCACGCCGGCCAGCTCCAACGCCGCGGTGATGTCGTCGGCCAGCGCGCTGCGCGCCGTCGTCCCGCTCAGTTCGGTGCGCGCCATCGCCGTCGGCAGCTGCACGGCACCGCGCAGATGGAAGCCGCAAGCGGACAGGAACGAGGCACAAGATACGAGGGACAAAATAACCAAAGCAAACCGAAGGCGGCGCGCGAACCCTGTCGTCAATACTCGCATATCGTATTCCGCCCCTCGTACCTGGCGCCTTACTTCACCACCACGTTGACCAGTTTGCCGGGCACCACGATCAGCTTGACGATGTTCTGCCCCGCGACGAAGCGCTGTACGTTTTCGTCGGCCAGCGCCGCCTGTTCGACGGCGGCCTTGTCGGCAGCGGCCGGCACGCTGATCTTGCCGCGCAGCTTGCCGTTGACCTGCACCACCAGCTCGATGGTGTCGCGCACCAGCGCAGTCTCGTCCACCTGCGGCCACGGCGCATCGAGGATGTCGCCGCCGAAACCCAGCTCGTTCCACAGCGTGTGGGTGATGTGCGGCGCGATGGGCGAGAGCAGGCGCAGCACGATGGCGTAGCCTTCGCGGCGCAGCGCGTCGCTGCCGGCGCCATCGAGCTTGCCCAGTGCGTTGAGCATCTTCATGCAGGCGGAGATGACGGTGTTGAACTGGTATTTGCCGAAATCCATCAGCGCCTGCTTCAACGTCTCGTGGATCTCGCGGCGCGCCGTCAGCACCGTATCGGCCGCGTCGACCGGCAGTGCGGTATCGCCCGCGGCGATACCTGCCGCGTTGTCGGCGCCGAAGGCCCACACCCGTTTGAGGAAACGGTGCGCACCCTCCACGCCCGAGTCGTTCCACTCCAACGACTGCTCCGGCGGCGCGGCGAACATCATGAACACGCGCGCGGTGTCGGCGCCGTACTGCTCGATGAGTTTTTGTGGATCGACGCCGTTGTTCTTGGACTTGGACATCTTCTCGATGCCGCCCATGATCACCGGCCGGCCGTCGCTGTTGAGCGTCGCGCTCAGCGGGCGGCTCTTGTCGTCCAGCTGCACGGTGACGTCGGCCGGATTGATCCACTGCTTGCGACCGTCGGCGCCCTCGCGAAAGAAGGTCGGCGCCACCACCATGCCCTGGGTCAGCAGGCGCTGGAACGGCTCGACCACCTGGGTCAGTCCCAGCGTGTTCATCGCCTTGGTCCAGAAACGCGAGTAGAGCAGGTGCAGGATCGCGTGCTCGATGCCGCCGACGTACTGGTCGACCGGCATCCAGTAATCTGCGCGCCCGTCGACCATGGTCGCGGCGTCCGGGCAGGTGTAGCGGAAGTAATACCAGGAGGAGTCGACGAAGGTGTCCATGGTGTCGGTCTCGCGCTGGGCCGCGCCGCCGCACTTGGGACAGGTGCAATTCAGGAATGCCTCGTATTTGTTGAGCGGATTGCCGCTGCCGTCCGGCACGCACGCCTCCGGCAATACTACCGGCAGCTGGTCGTCGGGCACCGGCACGTCGCCGCACTTGGGGCACTTGATCATCGGGATCGGCGTGCCCCAGTAGCGCTGGCGCGAGATGCCCCAGTCGCGCAGGCGCCAGGTCACCTTCTTCTCGCCAAGGTTCTTTGCCGCCAGGTCGGCGGCGATGGCGTCGACGGCAGCCTCGAACGCGAGACCGTCGTACTTGCCGGAGTTGATGCACACACCGTGTTCGGCGTAAGCCTCCTGCCAGGGAGCCGGTGTTTCGTTACCGGCGGCGGTCATGATCACGGTCTTGATCGGCAGATCGTATTTGTGGGCAAAGGCGAAGTCGCGCTCGTCGTGGGCCGGCACCGCCATCACCGCGCCCTCGCCGTAACCCATCAGCACGTAGTTGGCGACCCACAGCGGCAGCGGCTCGCCGGTGAGCGGGTGGCTGACGGTGAGGCCCGTCGCCATGCCCCTCTTCTCCTGGGTGGCGATCTCCGCCTCGGAGACGCCGCCGTGCTTGCACTCCTCGATGAAGGCGGCCAGCTCGGGATTGTCCTGCGCCGCGTGCAGCGCCA
>DFMR01000030.1 GCA_002376325.1 Proteobacteria bacterium UBA3588
GGATCTTGTCGGCCTCGCCGGGGGCGAGGCTCGGGATGCCCTGGCCCAGGAGGATGCGGTATTCGCCGTAGACGAAATCGGTGAGCACCAGGCGGTGGGTGTGTTTGCCGCGGGGGATCGTGCCGCGGATCAGGTAGGCGCCGTTGGGGTTGCGCTGCGGGCGGTTGACCGGTTGGCTGGCGACGATCTTAGGAGTTTGGCTCATAAGCCGGCCCTCCGTGCGTCCCGACATACCGGTAATTTCATGCCCGCCAAACGGCCGTACATCATTGACCTTAACATCCGATGTTCTCCTTAATCTTCCATGTATTTTCTGTGCACTCCTCCCAGTCGTTCCGGAGTGCATGAAGTGCCAAACGCGGCAATCTATATCATTGTACCGGCGTTTGATGCAACTGTTGGGTGTACTGAAGTGCATGGCTGGTCACAGAATACATTCGTTCTCAGCCCCTGAATTTTCAGGTAAACGGAATCCATACATAGTACGAGCGCGACGCCATTCCCAGCGACCCGCCGCCAGCTGCAGATTGCCCCGCGCTATTGGCGCTATAGGGCACAGCGCATTGAGAGCCGATAAAAAGCTGGTGAGAGCGGCATGCACACTGAGGCCCGCTTGTGCCGGTCTCTGCTACCGATGATCGACATGAAAAATGCAGCCCAAAATCAGAGACGCATGGCCGCTCATTTGAGGTGGAGGTCCTGCTTTATTGTCTTTTAAATCCTGTGGGAGGGTGATTGGTGGGTTTCGTTGCGCTCAACTCACCCCACATCCATGTCAACGTTCTCCGCGCCTGGATTTTTTGAGCCCATACACCAACCCTGCGATTGCGCCGATTACAACTCCGGCCGGACCAGTGACGAATATCCCCAGTAACGGCCCTTGATTCGCCTCGGGCGCAAGGACCATAGGCCCCAGAAAACCGGCCGCGAAACCTGTGCCGCCGAACAGAATCGCGCCGTAAAAGATATAAGCCGGGAGATGGTTGGGCATCTCATCCGCATGCAGCCACACATACCTTCCGGCGGCAACGGCGGCGATGATCGGGATGAGGAAGGTCAAACCGCGAAACCCGAACAGTACCAGGATCGGTATTGCGGTCAGAAAATACGCGCCCAGGAACGTCATCAACGCCAGTGCGGCTCGACGAGCGGGCTTCGTCGCGGCGTTCTGCGTCACGTGGCAATCACCTCATCGGTAACATCCGCATCGAGTGACCGCTTGATGGATATCGCTGCGCTTAACCAGCGGGTATTCAGCCGGGGCTATCGCGGCCACAGCCGGCGCGAAAAGAGCAGGATCAATCCGGCGACGATGTAGGCGCTGAAGAACAGCAGCATCCACTCGGCGATGCTGAAGGAGAGGAAGGTCCAGTCCACCACCGCGCAGTCGCCGGTGCCGCGGAATACCATCAGCAGCGCCTTGTGGAAGGGGAAGGTTTCGAGCATGTAGCTGAGGCCGGGGCCGCAGGAGGGCACCTGATCGGGGGGCAGGTGTTGCAGCCAGACGTTGCGCCAGGCCATCGCCAGGCCGAAGCCGCCGGCGAGCACGACCAGGGCGCCGTAGATGCGGCGGCCGACGGCGGCGGGGTTGTGGATCGCGCCGATCAACAGCACCAGGCCGGCGGAGATGACGGCGATACGCTGCATGATGCACAGCGGACAGGGTTCGAGTCCCTTCCCGTATTGAAAGTAGAGCGCCGTCGCCATCAGTGCGACCGAGACCAGAAATCCCAGCAACATTACCTTTCGTTGGCTCACTGCCATTCCCTCTTCGCATATAGTGGTTTGAACGCGCTGCGCGTGGCACTATTATCGCCCTAAACGCCGCACGGCGTCAGCACGCACCTACCAGACGGATTTGAACATCGCTATGAGCCATATCACCCTCGCCCACGGCAACGGCGGCCGCTACATGCGCGAGCTGATCGAGGGGCTGTTCGCCCGCCACCTGGCCGATCCGGCGCTCGACGTGCAGGTGGACGCGGCGCAGATCGAGGTGCCCGACGGCGATCTGTTCATCACCACCGACGGCTTCACCGTCAAGCCGCTGGAGTTTCCCGGCGGCAACATCGGCTCGCTGGCGGTGCACGGCACGGTCAACGACCTGTCGGTGGCGGGCGCCGTCCCGCTCTACCTCACCCTCAACGCCTTCATCGAAGAGGGATTGGAGACCAAGCTGCTCGACAAGCTGATCGCCTCCCTGGCGGCGGCGGCACGTGAGGCCGGGGTGCGCGTGGTGGCCGGCGACACCAAAGTGGTACCGCGCGGCGAAGGCAGCGGACTCTATCTCGCCACCACCGGGGTCGGCGTGCGCCGCAGCGGCCTGCGGCTCGGTCTCGACTGCATAACCGGCGGCGACGTGGTGCTGGTGAGCGGCCCGGTNNGCCGCCAGCGTGCAGCCGCTCACCGCCGC
Source organism: Proteobacteria bacterium UBA3588 (assembly GCA_002376325.1). Taxonomy (GTDB): domain Bacteria; phylum Pseudomonadota; class Gammaproteobacteria; order Thiohalomonadales; family Thiohalomonadaceae; genus Sulfurivermis. Next base: position 2,414 of record DFMR01000030.1, read on the forward strand.
CCTGCTCGACCTGCCGGGCCTGCGCTTCATGCGCGACCCGACCCGCGGCGGCCTGGCCACGGTGGCCCACGAGATCGCCCGCGCCCGTCGCCTCGGCGTGCGGCTGCGCGAGACGGCGATCCCGGTGCGCGACCCGGTGCGGGCGGTGTGCGAGATGCTGGGCTACGACCCCTACTATCTGGCCTGCGAAGGACGCGTCGTCGCGGTGTTGGCCCCGGCCGACGCGGAGACGGCGCTGGCCCGCTGGCAGGCGCTGCCGCAGGGAGGCGACGCCGCCATCATCGGAGCGATCGAAACGGATCACGCACAGGTTATCCTGGAAACGCCGCTCGGCGGCGAGCGCCTGCTGGAAGAGCTGGAAGACGATCCGCTGCCGCGCATCTGCTAATCCCCCAACTCCATCCACTATGAACAAACCCGGCAGTAATCCCGAGCGCCAGACCCTGCGCGCACTGCAGATCATCGGCACCCTGACGCCAGGCGATTTTGAGGAGCTGGCATGCAAGACCGTGGTCGAAGAGTACGCCGCGGGCCGCCGCCTGTTCCTGCGCGGCCGCCACGATCAGTGGACCTACTATTTGCTGCAGGGGCGGCTGCAACTCGACGGGGCCGACGGCGGCAGCGAGATACTGATCGGCGGTACCGCGGCGGCGGCGGCGCCGGTCGCCAATGCGCAGCCGCGCGAGGCCAGTGCGACCGCCCTGGAGCGCATCAGATTCATCCGCATCGACAATAACCTGCTGGAAGTGCTGTCGCACAGCGCCGGACCGGAGAGCTATCGGGTGGAAGAGGTGCAGGCGGACGATACGGCGGCGCAGAACCGCCTGTTCTACGCCATCTACCGCGACTACCTCGACGACAAGCTCCATCTGCCGCAACTGCCCGACGTCGCGCTCAAGGTACGCGAAGCGGTGCAGAACCCCGACTGCGACGCGGCCCATGTCGCGCGCATCATCCAGGCCGACCCGGTGCTCGCGGCCCATCTGGTGCAGGCCGCCAACAGCCCGCTCTACGGTACCCAGACACCGATCAACAGCTGCCGCGCAGTGGTGATGTTTCTTGGCCTCAATACCACCCGCGACCTGGTCCTCACCTACACCCTGCGCGAGCTGTTCCGCACCGATTCGCCGCTGCTGCGCGAACGCATGGGCGCGCTCTGGCGCCACAGCGCACTGGTCGGCGCGGTGAGTTTCGTGCTGGCGGGAATGACCGCCGGGCTGGATAAGGATCGCGCCCTGCTCGCCGGCCTGCTGCACGATATCGGCGCGCTGCCGGTGATCCACTACGCGACCGGCGAACCGGAACTCGCCGCCGAAGCAGCGCCGCTGGAGCAATCGATCCGCGCGCTGCGCGGCCAGGTCGGCGCCATGGTGCTGCGCCGCTGGCAATTCGGCAGCGAAATGGTGGGCGTCGCACTGGAGGCGGAGGATTGGCAACGCGACCCGGCCAACGGCGCCGACTACACGGATGTGGTGATCATCGCGCAGCGACTGCTCGACATGACCCTGGACGAAGAGGGCATGGCGCAGCTGACGGCATTGCCCGCATACCACAAGGTGGCGCGCGGCAAACTCGACGTCGAATTGGCCGCCGAAGTGTTGCAGGAGGCACGCAACGACGTAGCGGATATGTTGCAGTTGATGGGGTGAACGGTCAGTGCGCGCGCAACATGCCGGCCACTTCATCTCCGTGTTCAATTTTGGAACGCAGGATCTTGGTGCGCCATTTGTCTAGCGATGTAGGCCGGACTTAGCGCAGCGGTGTCCGGCATGGTCTGCCCGATACCGCTGCGCTCCATCGGGCCTACGACGGCTCACAAATTCCGCGGAGGAGCCAAAATAGAAACCAGCCGCGCGCCGCATCCTAACCTTCTACCCGCAGGGCATAAATCCCTGGGGAGAAGGGACATAAAGGTGGTTGTCTTTTCGGATCTCTTATGTCTAGCGATGTAGGCCGGAC
>DFMR01000127.1 GCA_002376325.1 Proteobacteria bacterium UBA3588
CCCGGCCGGCGGATGGCGAAATCGAGCAGCCGGGCGTTGTGCAGCCGCAGCCATTCGATGACGCGCTGGCCGCTGCCGCTGCGGCCGACCCCGGCCCGCGCGTAACGCAGCACCAATGGAATGAAGCTGAGCGAAATGGCCAGCGAGGCCAGCAGCGCCAGCCCCATCGCCAGGGCGAACGGAATGAAGAACAGCCCGGCGAGCCCGCCGACGAACAGCAGCGGCAAAAACACCGCCACGGTGCTGACGGTCCCCGAGATGTCCGGGCCGGCGATGTCGCGCAGTCCCGCCAGGATCGCCGCGTCGCGCGGCTCGCCCTGTTCCCAGCGGTGGTAGATCGCCTCCAGCACGATGATGGCGTCGTCCACCAGCAGCCCCACCGCCACCGTCAGCGCGCCGAGGGTGAGCAGGTTGAGGGAATGGTGCGCGGCATAGAGACCTGCGATGCCCAGCAGCAGCGACAGCGGGATGCTCAGCGCCAGCGCCCAGATGCCGCGCCCCGTCCCCATGATCCAGAACAGCACCGCCACGGCCAGCAGCGCACCCAACAACAGGTTGCGCCCCAGGTCGCTGCGGATCAGCTCGACCAGATGGCCCTGGCTGTAGCTGCGCATCCAGCTGACGCCCGGCGGCAACTGGCCGCGCAACTGCCTCAGGGTGCGCGCCACCGCATCGGTCACCGGCAGCGTCGACGCCCCCGGCTGCTTGAACACGATCATGGCCACGCTGGGGCGGCCGTCGAGGGTCACCGCGCCGTTGGACGGTATCGGTGCGCGCACCACCCGCGCCAGGTCGTGGAGCGGGATCGGACCGTCGCGGCCCGTCACCGTGATGCGTCCCAGCTGCGTCGCATCATGCGGCAGCTGGCGCAGCTCCATCAGTACCTGCTGGTGACCCAGATCGAGATAGCCGGCGGGCCGCAGCAGCAATTCTCCACGCACCGCCGCGGCGAGGGCCGAGACGGTGACGCCGTACTGGCGCAGCCGGTTCAGCTCCGGCTGGATCCACAGCGCCTGGTCGCCGCTGCCGAACACCTCGACCCGCTGTACGCCGGGCAGCGCACGCAGTGCCGGGGCGATGGTGGCATTGATGATGCGCTGCACCGCCGCCGGCGCCGCCGTGGCGGGGATGAGCAGGGTGTAATCGGCCACCTCGTTGATGGCGTTGCCCATGATCACCGCGCGCGGATCGGCCGCCGCCGGCAGCCGTGCGCGCACCCGATCGATGGCGGCGTTGACCGCCTGCAGGTCGGCCTGCGCAGCGGTGTCGTTGGCGAAACGGGCATCGATCTCCACGCTGCCGCCGCCCATCACCGAGCGGACGTTGTCGAGCTGCGGGATGGTCAGCAGCTGGCCTTCGAGGGGCCGGGTGATCAGCGTCTCCAGCTCCTCGGTGGTGGCGCCGGGATAGTGGGTGATCACTGCGATCTGCGGATAGTTGAATTGCGGCAGCACTTCGACCGGTATGTGCAGCAGCGCATAGACGCCATAGCCGATCAGGCCGCCGTAGACCATCAGCCACAGTACGGGTCGCGACAGCAGACGTGCGAATGAGTCACCCATGGGCAGCGTCAATCCGGCGGCTGGAAGCGGGCGGCGACGTCGCGGTGAAAGCGCAGGTAGGCGTTGGTCACCACCACCTGCTCACCGGCGCTGAGACCGCGGAGGATCGCAGTATCGCTGCCGTCGGCGGCACCGGGCACGACCTGTTGCCGCACATCCTGTCCGCCGCGCCGCACCAGCACCCACCACTGGCCGCGGTCGAGGATCAGGGCGCGCGTCGGAATGAAGGCCGCGCTGCGGCTGCCACCGCGCAATTGCACCCTGCCCGCCTCGCCGTTGCGCCAGCCGGGATGCGGCGCCGTTGCCTTCAGCCAAACCACCTCGCCGCCGTCACGTTGCAACTGTCCCACCACCGCACGGACCTGCACCGCAATCGGTGCCGTTCCATCCGCCGTTTGGAATTGGCCCGCCATGTCCGCTCGAACCGTCGCGGCGGCCATGCCGTAAAAAACGGCCCGCAGGCGCAGGCTGCCGGAGTTCTGCAACGTCAGCAGCGTCTGACCCGACGTCACTCGATCACCGGCAGCCGCATTCAGCGACAACACCATTCCGTCAGTAGGCGCCGTGATTTGCGCCGCTGCCAAGGCGGCGTCCAACTCGGCCCGGCCGCGATCACGGATCGCCAGCGCCTGCGCCAATGCGGCCTGTGCCTTATCGACCGCAAGCCGTGTCGCCAATTTGCCCGCGAATTTCTCCTGCTGCACCGCCAGTGCCTGACGTGCCACGGTGACCGTCGCCCGTGCGGCATCGACAGCCGCCCGGTGCGCCGCGATGTGCGCGGAAATCTCCGGACCGACGAGACGCGCCAACACCGTCCCGGCCGCAACCCGGTCGCCGGGCTGCACCGCGACGGCCGCCAGTTCGCCGGTGGCCTGCGCCCGCAGCCGAACCGCCACCACCGGCATCACCTGGGCATAGGCCGACAGCGATGCGGTGACGGTCCGCATCCGCACCGCGACGCTATCCGCAGCGGCACTGACCGAGCCGGCGACCAGCAGCAACGCGATACCGAATAACCTGCGGGGAATTGCGGTCATCATCACCTCATGTGTTTGGAACCGCTGCGGCGAGGAGAGTTTCGCGCCAGCCGTAATCGACCATTAGGTGGCGCGCCCACTTAAGTCCGACTTAAGTGTACAAAACGGTACCGGCGGTGCCCGCCGCACGGTCGGCATCTCTACTCCCGCCATGTTGCCGCCGGATGACAGCGCATTGCGGTAGCGCCGGCCGGCGTTGCCCGCCCGCTCCCCTCGCGTTACTCTCGGCCTGGGACAATCGCCGGCCGCGCGCCGCGACACCGACAACCGAGGAGGATTCGATGGAACGACCCGACTACCCCATCGCCGTCACCGCCGCCGAGGCGCCACCGCGCACCACACCGTCCATCTATCCGGAACCGTTCGCCTCGCGCATGGCCGGCCGCGACAAGCGTCCGCTGGGCGACCTGTTCGGCCTCACCCACTTCGGCGTCAACCTGACCACGTTGAAGCCGGGCGCCGTGTCGGCCCTGCGCCACGCCCATTCGAAACAGGACGAGTTCCTCTACATCCTACAGGGCCGTCCGGTGCTGGTTACCGACGCCGGCGAAACGCAGCTCTCTCCCGGGATGTGCACCGGCGCGCGCCACGGCACCGGCAACGGCCAGCAGCTGTTCAACCGCAGCGACGAGGATGTGGTCTATCTGGAGATCGGCGACCGCACTCCCGGCGACACGGCCACCTATCCCGACGACGACCTCCAGGCCGCCATGGCCCCGGACGGCAAGTGGCAGTTCAGTCACAAGGACGGGACGCCGTATTGAACAAGATAATCAACCACGGGGGCACGGAGTTATTACTGCTATTACAGAGTCAGTCTACTCGATACGCATCAATCGTCTCTGTGTTCCCCGTGTGCCACGTGGTTAACCACTTTTGCCGTTGAATTGCGGAGTGACTTGCCGATAATTCCCCTACTCTTCCCCGGTCGATCCTCCCGGCCATTTTCTTTACACTGCCCCGCTCCGCAACGACAGGATGAGCCATGAAACGGATCGGTGCCCACGTCAGTACCAGCGGCGGTGTCGAGAACGCCCCGCTCAACGCCCAGGCCATCGGCGCGCGCGCCTTTGCGCTGTTCACCAAGAACCAGCGCCAGTGGCACGCCAAACCGCTGAGCAGCGAGAGCATCGCAGCGTTCCGCATCAACCTCGCGGCCGCCGCCATCGCGCCGGAACACGTGCTGCCCCACGACAGTTACCTGATCAATCTCGGTCATCCGGAAGATGAGGGTCTGGCCAAGTCACGTGGGGCCTTTCTAGACGAGATGGAGCGTTGCGCCCAACTCGGACTGAAACTGTTGAACTTCCACCCCGGCAGTCACCTCAAGCAGATTGACGAGGCAGAGTGCCTGCGCCGCGTCGCCGACTCCATCAACTGGGCGCTGGAGCAGACCGCGGGCATCACCGCCGTGATCGAGAACACCGCCGGCCAGGGGACCAACGTCGGTTACCGCTTCGAACACCTGGCGGCGATCATCGATGGCGTGGAGGACAAGTCGCGCGTCGGCGTCTGCCTCGACACCTGCCACACCTTCACCGCCGGTTACGACCTGCGTACACCGGAAGCATGCGCTGCGACCTTTGAGGAATTCGAACGGGTGGTCGGCTTCCGCTACCTGCGCGGCATGCACCTCAACGACTCCAAACCCGACCTGGGGTCACGCGTCGACCGCCACGAGAGCATCGGCAAGGGCAAGCTGGGACTGGCGGTGTTCGAGTACATCGTGAACGACCCGCGCTTCGAGGAAATCCCGATGGTGCTGGAGACAGTGGACGACACTATCTGGCCCGAGGAGATCGCGCTGCTCTATAGCCTGCAACGCAGTTGAATAAACCGGGGAACAGCAATGTCATTCGCCAAGACAGCAGTTATCTGTAGGCCCGATAGAGCGCAGCGGTATCGGGCAGTGCCTGCCGGACACCGCTGCGCCAAGTCCCGCCTACCTGGCTAAAAATCCAGCAACATAACGATATTAACCTCGGGGGAACACCGGGGGTATAAAGTCATGGCAAACCCGTTTTGTATACCTTCAATTCCCCCGTGCTCCCCGTGCTCCCCGTGGTTAACGGCTTTTGTTCAAGCGCCGGACTCAATCAGTCGACTGGTGCACCTGGGTGCCGTTCATGTGGACGGTCACCTGCACCGGTATCCCCTGGCGCACGCTGGCGGTCACCACGCAGAAATCCTCGAACATGCCGAGGCAGCGGTCGAAGCGACCCTGCGAGTCGAACTCGCCGCTCACCTCGATCGCCACCTCGAAGCCGCCGATGCGCAGCCGTCCCTGCTCGTTGCGCACCATGTTGCCGCGTACCGTGGTGCTCACCGAATCCGGCGCCACGTGCGCCTTGCGCAGGCAGAACAGCAGGCTGGCGCTGAGGCAGTTGCCCACCGCCGTCGCCAGCAGGCGCGACGCGTTGGGGCCGCTGCCGGCCCCGAGCGGCGCCGGCTCGTCCACCAGCAGCGGCGCAATGGCCGGGTCGTTGAAGTCCACCTGGAAGCGATAGCCCTCCCCGCTCTGCATCCGGATCTCGAAGCTGCCCTGTTCGCTCATCGCGTACCCTCTCCCGTGCGCCAAATTTCACCAGCCTACGGAGCCGGCCTGCGCATGGCAAGCGGCCCGGCGATGATATAATCGCGCCCTCGTTTTCCGTATCGAACCGCAATGAACAGCGACCCGACCAAAGACACTCTGTACTCCGTACCGCACCACCCGGTGTCCGACTTCGTGTTCGACGATCGGGTGGCGACCGTGTTTCCCGACATGATCCGCCGCTCTGTCCCCGGCTATGCCACCGTCGTCGGTCTGATGGGGCTGATCGCGGGCGAATACGCGCAACCGGACAGCCGTCTCTACGATCTCGGCTGTTCACTCGGAGCCGTGACCCTCGCCATGCGCCGACGCATCGACCGGCCCGGCTGCCGCATCGTCGCCGTGGACAACTCGGCGGCCATGGTGGAACGCTGCCGCGAACACATCGATGCCGACCAGGCGCCGACACCGGTCGAGCTGGTGTGCGCCGACCTGCGCGACGTGGCGATCGAACAGGCCTCGGTGGTGGCGATGAATTTCACCCTGCAGTTCATCGAACCGGCGCAGCGCCTGCCGCTGCTGCAGCGCATCCACGCCGGACTGCTGCCCGGCGGCGTGCTGGTGGTGGCGGAAAAGATTGCCTTCGCCGACCCTGATGAGCATGCCTTGCAGGAGACGCTGCATCTGGACTTCAAGCGCGCCAATGGCTATTCGGAGCTGGAGATCAGCCAGAAACGCGCATCGCTGGAGAAGGTGCTGCTGCCCGAGACCATGGAACAGCATCTGCAACGGTTGCGCTCGGCCGGCTTCAGCCGCGCCTATCGCTGGTTCCAGGCATTCAACTTCGCCGCCGTCGTCGCCGTCAAATGACCTGCATGATTAACCACGGGGGGAACGGGGGATTCATTGCCAAGAATCTGAAGCAACGGCTTATATACCACACATGCCCCATGTCCCCAGTGGTTATCAGCTTTTATCCTCAAGGCCGTTAGGATGATCGACTACGACGGCCTGTGGCGCGAGCTCGCGGCCACGCCCCTCGCTTCGTGGCAGGCGGCATTGCTGCCGCTGGTGCAGCAGAAGCTGACGCCGGACAGCCATGGCGATCTGCCGGACTGGTATGCGGCGTTGTCGCAACTGCCGGCGGTAATGCCTTCGGTCATCGATCTCAATGCCGATTGTCTGAGCATCGGCGGTGTCGGCGACATCGACGCGGCCACACGCGATCGGCTTGAACAGTTGCTGATGCAGTTTCATCCGTGGCGCAAGGGACCATTCGACCTATTCGGCATTCACATCGACACCGAGTGGCGCTCCGACTGGAAGTGGAACCGCATCGCGCCGCATCTCGACCTGCGCGGCCGGCGCGTGCTCGACGTGGGCTGCGGCAACGGCTACTACGGCTGGCGCATGGCCGGCGCCGGCGCGGCGCTGGTACTCGGCGTCGATCCCACGCTGCGCTATGTGATGCAATATGCCGCGCTGCGCCACTTCATCGGCCCGAGCGCCAACCATGTGCTGCCGCTGACGCTGGAAGCATTGCCGGAAAACAGCGCCGCCTTCGACACGGTATTCTCCATGGGCGTGCTCTATCATCGCCGCGATCACGTCGAACACCTGCAACGGCTGCTCGGCCAGCTGCGCGACGGCGGCCAGTTGATCCTCGAAGGGCTGGTGATCGACGGCGGCATCGGCGCGGTGCTCCATCCGCAGGGACGCTACGCCAAGATGAAGAACGTCTTCGCCCTTCCCTCCTGCGCCACACTCGTCCAATGGCTGCACGACAGCGGCTTCCACGCCGTCGAACTGCTCGACGTCGGCCCCACCACCACGGCCGAACAGCGCCGCACCCCGTGGATGCAATTCGAATCCCTCGCCGACTTCCTCGATCCCGATGACGCACGCAGGACCATCGAAGGCCATCCGGCGCCGTTGCGCGCGGTATTCAGTGCTGTGCGCTGAATACGCACGATGCCGTAGCCCCTGCTCGCAACTTTCTTTGCACAACTCGACTGAATTTTGTCTATCCTACGCTGTCTCACCACGGTGCTTACGCCATAGGCAGGAGAACCTGTATCGCGCGCGATAGTGCCGACAGCCGCCAACCTCCTCCCGCAAGGGGAATCCTTTATGCAAGAGATCCATCAGTCCTGGATCACGCTTCAGTTCGGCGGACCGATGGTCTATCCGCTCCTGATGCTGGCCGTCATCATGACGACCATTCTCTTGGACAAGAGCTACGTTTTCTGGCGCTACGCCCGTTCGCCCAAGTCCCTGATCCGGCTCGTCGAGAGTCCAACCACCCGCTGGAGCGACCTTGAAAAGCACGTTGCGTCACTTAACCCACGGCATTATTTCGGCCATTTCATGCGTACGATTCTGCTGCACCGCAACGCCCCACCCTGGTGGGTCGAGTCCCGCGCCGGAGACGAAGCCCAGATAATCGAACGGGCTCTGCAACGGGGGCTCTGGGTGCTGGAAACCATCGTAACGGCCGCCCCGTTGTTGGGGTTGCTCGGCACTATCACCGGCATGATGCACGCGTTCAAACTCCTCGGCAGCAACGGTCTGGTGAATCCCACAGGGGTGACTTCGGGCGTCGCCCAAGCGCTTATCGCCACCGCCCTCGGCCTGCTCATCGCGCTGATCGCCTTGTTCGGTTACAATTTCTTCTCCCGCCTCCAATCCCGGACCCTGGACGAGATGGAGCGCATCGGCACCCGACTGGTGGATCGTGTCCGGTTGGATGTCGACGCCGGCGGACCACAGCCATAAAACTGCCTAGCCTCTTGAAGCCCGAGCCGGACGCATCGCTATTATCCCCATGTTCGATGTGATGTTCTTCATGCCGGCCTGGTTCTCCATGCGCAACCTGCCTGCGCCGACGCCCCCCTCCGGAGACCGTCCAATAATTACCGCAGCGTTCAGCGCCGGCTCCAAACTGAAGCGGAAGAATCACGACGGTTCGGCCACCACCGCCGGTGGCGACTCGAAAGACGAAGGGTGGATTCAGACCACGCCCACGGCATGCCGGTCAGGCGCAAACCGGCGGCCGTCCAGCGCCGCGCAAGAATGATGGAAACGACGGCCTATCCGGCGCGTTTTGTCGCAGACGATCCGGTGCGGCGATTGCCGTGGGTTCTGTCGATCGCGGTGCTGCTGGTGCTGTTCTCCATGGTAGGCATCGGCAACGTATTGAAACTGCCGGCACGGCCCGTCACCAAGCCAATAAAGCCGATAGAAGAGACCATCTATGAGTTACCGGCATCAAGCGGGATGCAACCGGGCCACCCTGCGCCCCACGCCGTCAGCAGTCCCAGGATCCCGCCGGCCTACCGTGTGAATCCCGCCGTTGAGCCACCGCCCGTTCGGCACGGGGAGCTCGCTCAGCAGGTTCCCGGCCCCAAGGTCCGGGCGAACATCCCTGCGCACCACCGCATCAATTTGGCGACGCTGCAGTCCCAGATCGATTCCGCAGTCAGCGCAGGCTCGGGCAGCGACGCGGCACCGCCCCAGTTCCACGACCCGCACACGCTGGTGGCGCACTATTACCTCGCCTCCCTGATGAGCAAGTTGGAGCGCGTCGGCGATATGAACTACCCCACTGGCCTGACGGGCGTCGCGGTCTTAAGGCTGGTGGTGGGCAGCGATGGCGAACTGCTGAAGGTGAAGCTACTGCACTCATCCGGTAGCGCCGCACTGGACGCCGACGCTTTGCAGATAGTTCGGGAGTCCGCGCCGTTCGCGCCGTTTCCCGACCAACTCCGGCATCAGGCTCCCTATGTCGAGATGAAGTGCTACATGAGCTTCGAAGGCAACCGGCATATCGACTCGAATTTATGACACCCATCGCGCACGACACTGAACCGCAACAAAGGCGGGAACCACCGCATTTGCTGCGCGAGAATAGCAACGACCGATAGCGCCCTCCCAGCTCTCAAGAATGCCAACTCATCGAGAACGGCAACCTCTTCCGCGGGGCTCAAGACTAAAGTCCCTTTCCGTGTCTCCGCAAATTCGGCCGATGCAACGCTTCCATTCCGATTGGGTTCTGTCCCAATCGCTTCACCTGCGCCATTACGCATAACACCGCGGCATATCCCGCAGCCGCCGCTTGCGGCACCATCGCCAAGCCGTTGCATATCAACCGCTTAACCGCTGGCCCCTTCCTTGCATTTCGAGCGCGGTTCAAACACAACGATAAGGGAGAGGCCATGCAATGCACAACGCTTGCCGCGAAGGGCGCGGCCATACCGACTATTGTTCCGGCTACCGTCGCAGCCGGCACGGCGCCAACCGAAAATATTTCCGCCGCGACGACCGGCCGTATGCCGACACTGCACCGTTCCACCCTTTTCATCCTGATGGCGCTGTCCGGCACGGCCTGGGGACAGCAGACGAGTTACGACCTGGGGGAGATGGTCGTCAACGCAGCGCGTTATGAACCGGCACCGGTGGGCGCGACGTCCGTCAGCGCGTCCACGCTGGATGCGCTGCAACCGGCCACCAGCGACAGCGCAACGCTGCTGCGCGACGTTCCCGGCGTGAGCCTCTACAGCGCCGGTGGGGTTTCCAGCCTGCCGGCTATTCATGGCCTGGCGGACGACCGGGTACGTACCCAGGTGGACGGCATGGACCTGTTGCCGGCCTGCCCCAACCACATGAATCCCGCCCTCTCCTATATCGATCCGACCAGTGTCGGCAAGATCGATGTCTATGCCGGCATTACGCCGGTCAGCGTCGGCGGCGACAGCCTGGGCGGCACGATCCAGGTCGAATCCGCGCCTCCCGAATTTGCGGCGGCCGGTGCCGGGCTGCTCACCAAGGGCGAGATTGGCGCATTTTACCGCAGCAACGGTAGTACCCACGGCAGCCATCTCAAGGCAACTGTCGCCGACGAGAATTTGAGCGCCACCTACAGCGGTTCCGCCGCGCAGTCCAATAACTACACCGCCGCCGGCGATTTCAAACCGGCGGGGCCTGCTGCCACGGATCGCGGCTGGCTCGACGGCGACGAGGTCGGCTCCTCCGCCTACAAGACGCTCAACCAGGCACTCGATATCGCTCTGCGCAGCGGCGAGCATCTGTTCGATCTGAAACTGGCGCGACAGCACATTCCCTATGAGGGCTTTCCCAACCAGCGCATGGACATGACCCGCAACGACAGCGACCGGATCAATCTCGGCTATACCGGACACTACGGCTGGGGCGTTCTCAAGGCGCGCGTCTACAACCAGTCGACCGATCACGAAATGCAGTTCGGCGACGACAAGCAGTACACCTACGGCACGGCACCGGGCATGCCGATGAATACCAGTGCCTACGACACCGGCGCCCGCATCAAGGCCGATATTCCGCTGGCCAACGACGACGTGCTGCGCGTCGGCGGCGAATTCCAGCACTACACCCTCAACGACTGGTGGCCACCCTCGGGCACCGGCGGCATGTCACCGAATACGTTCCTCAACATCAACGACGGCAAGCGCGACCGCTATGCCCTCTACGGCGAATGGGAAAAACACTACAACAAACACTGGATGAGCCAGCTGGGCGTGCGTCACGAAACGGTCGTCATGGACACCGGCGACGTGCACGGCTACTGCATCAGCGGCATGTGCATGGGCAGCCAGATTGCCGACAGCGCCGCCTTCAACGCCGCCGACCGCGGCAAGACCGATCAGAACTGGGATCTGACGGCAGTGGCGCGCTATATCCCCGATGCCACCCAGCGCTACGAATTCGGCATCGCGCAGAAGACCCGTTCGCCCAATCTGTATGAACGCTACACCTGGTCGACCTGGCCGATGGCGGCAGTCATGAACAACTTCGCCGGCGACGGCAACGGTTATGTGGGCAATCTGGAGCTGAAACCGGAGATCGCCTACACGGTCAGCCTCAGCGCCGACTGGCACGACGCCGACGACACGCAATGGGGTCTCAAAGTCACGCCCTACTACACCTACGTCCGTGACTATATCGATGCCCGGTGCCTGCCCGGCGCCACCTGCAACGCCGATCAGTTCAACGTGCTGCAATACGTGAACGAAGAGGCCGCGTTGTACGGCGTCGACATGTCCGGTCATTTCCCGCTGGCGCACAGCCGCAACTCCGGCGACTTCTCCCTGACCAGCGAGCTCAGTTACGTACGCGGCAAGAACCGCTCCAGCGGCGACAACCTCTACAACATCATGCCGCTCAATGCCAAGGTGACGGTGGAGCAACGGCTAGGTCACTGGACCAACAGCCTGGAGGCGCAGTTCGTCGAGAGCAAACAGTATGTCTCATCGGTCAGAAACGAAATCGCGACCGCCGGCTACAGCCTGTTCAACCTGCGCACCCGTTACCAATGGCAACAGGTGCGTCTCGACATCGGCATCGAAAACCTGTTCAACCGTTTCTACAACCTGCCCCTCGGCGGCGCCTATGCCGGCCAGGGCAAAACCATGTCGATCAACGGAATCCCCTGGGGCACCGCGGTTCCCGGCATGGGACGCTCGGTCTACACCAGCCTGAGCTACCGGTTCTAGGATTTCGCGACCCGAGACAAAAAGCCCGATGGCGCATGCCATTGGGCTTTTTCTATGGCGCATTCTTATCGCACCGCTCAATTGAATGGGGAAATGGGAACTTCGAAATCACCGAATGAAACCTTGGCGTCTTGGCGAGATTATTGTGTTCATGCATTGAAGAACTGAATCCCCAATCCCGACAGCACTATTCCAACGGCGGTGTTTCCGATTGCGTCTGTGCCTGCGGTCGCGGCCAGGCGCGGATGATGGCGTTGACCAGCGTCGCCAGCGGGATGGCGAAAAACACGCCCCAGAAACCCCACAGGCCGCCGAACAGCAGCACCGCAACGATGATCGCCACCGGATGCAGATTGACCACTTCGGAAAACAGCAACGGCACCAGCACATTGCCGTCCAGCGCCTGGATCACGCCGTAGACCACCATCAGCCAGGCGAATTCGGAACTCCAACCCCATTGGAAATAGGCCACCATGGCCACCGGTATGGTCACCACCGCGGCACCGATATACGGCACCAGTACCGACAGCCCCACCAGTACGCCCAACAGCACGGCGTATTTCATGCCCATCACCGCGAACGCAATGGTGGTGGCGAAACCGACGATGAGAATCTCCCAGAACTTGCCGCGCACGTAGTTGCCTATCTGGATGTCCACCTCATGCCACACGCGCGTCGCCAGAGAGCGTTCCGCGGGCAGAAAACCGGTAAACCAGCCGTTGATCGCCTCTTTGTCTTTGAGAAAGAAGAATACCAGCAGCGGCACCAATACCGCGTAGATCAGGATGGTGATGATACCGGGGATCGAACCCAGCGACAGCGCCAGCACGTGCTGACCAAAACCGAGCGCCTGCGAACGTACCGTCTGCAGCAGCTCGCGCACTTGGTCGTCCGAGACGATGGAATAGTGCTGCGGCAGGTGCAGCAGCACCTGTTGCCCCTTGTTGAGATAATTGGGCAGCTCACGCGCCAGTTCGATGGTCTGGGTCCACAACAGCGGCGTTACCCCGAACAGCAGTACCAGCAGGAAGGCCATGAAACCGAGAAATACCAGGATCACAACGCGCGAACGGCGACAGCCGTGGCACACCATGAAGCGCACGATGCCTTCGAGCAGATAGGCGATGACGATACTCGCCAGGACCGGGGCCAGCATGTGGCCGAAGGTAAGGACGACGCCGAAGCCGACCACCAGCATGACCGCCAGAATGATGGTCTGCGGATCGGAAAAATAGCGCCTGAACCATGCGCTGATTAGTTCCATGAACTAATCCCGCTTGCCGAACTGCTTGTCGTAATGACGCTGGAACAGCAGTTCCAACTCGTCTATCACTTCGGTCGCATCCCGTCCCTGCATCACATGCTGTGACATCAATGCCGTGGTCTCATGCAACATTTTAGAACGGTCGATCATCTGGTAACTGGTAGACAGACGTTTGATCGCCGCCACCACCGACTCCTCCGCCGGACGCGGCAGCGGTTGCGGTATCGCCACCTCGGCTACGCCCTCGGCCCCGCCGGAGCGGGCCACCAGAAACTCTGCGAAGGCCAACAGGGTCTCGCGATCGGTGTTGCCGAGTCGGTCAAATAGCGCGTTCAATCGATTTTCGTCTTGAGCCATCATCGGTACCAGGGGATTTAAAAGAGTGCGACTGTTTGAAGTCCATCCATGCGTAGCTCGGGCCGTCCTGACAGTAGGCACCGGCACGGCGATGCGGCCTTCACTATCGGCTCGACATCCGATGCCAATATCACCTATTGCGATACGTAGACTGAAATGACATTCCGGATAGTAATCAGGCGTCGATGCCGGGATGCGCCT
This sequence comes from Proteobacteria bacterium UBA3588, assembly GCA_002376325.1. GTDB lineage: Bacteria > Pseudomonadota > Gammaproteobacteria > Thiohalomonadales > Thiohalomonadaceae > Sulfurivermis. The sequence continues at coordinate 13,482 of DFMR01000127.1, forward strand.
TGCAATAGGCGCGGGCGAAATCGAGCAGCTTCTCGATGGCACGCAGGCGGAACTTCTGCTTCTGATGCACAAAGGAGAAGGGTCGTTCGACGGGCGGAGCGATGTTCACCGCCACCAGCGTACCGAGCGCCAGCTCCTTGGCAATGGTCGCGCGCGAGATGATCGATATCCCCATCCCCGCCTCGACCGCGCCTTTCACCGCTTCCGGACTGCCCAACTCCATCACGATGTTGAGATTGCAGGAGTCGATGCCGCCGGCGCTGAGGTGTTCCAGCATCACCTCGCGGGTACCCGAGCCCTCTTCGCGACAGATGTAGGGAAACTCCAGCACGCGATCGATCAACACCGACTTTTCGTTCGCCAACGCATGTCCCTTGGGAACGATCAGCACCATCTTGTCCATGCGGCAGGTTTCCACCACCAGATTCTTGTTGCTGACCGAAGCCTCCACCACACCGAGGTCGATAGTATTGTTTTCCACCAACGATACGATGTGATCGGTATTGGCCACCTGCAAGCGGATATTGACGTCCGGATACTTGGACTTGAAGTCTCCCAACAACGAGGGCAACATATATTCGGCAATGGTGGTGCTGGCACCAATGAGCAATACCCCGCTCACCTCGCCGGTGAGTTCGCGGACGGCATTTTCCATCTCGCCGTATAGCGCGAAGATACGGTCGGCGTATTGGTATACGCGGTCTCCGGCCACCGTCAGACTGATTCGATTGTGGGTACGGTCAAACAGACGGGTGTTGAAATGCTCTTCCAGTTGGCGTACTTGGAAAGTCACCGCCGGCTGGGTCATGTGCAGATGTTCCGCCGCCTTGGTAAAGCTCAGCAACCGGGCCACCGTGTGAAAAACTTGTAGGCGTCTGTCAGCCATCTCGTCTCAATGCCGCAACCGCAGCAAAAGCCCTCTTAATGCATGGATAAACTACAAGAATACTTTATAACGGGCTGCTGAAACAACGTTTGTTAATCCCACACGGTAAACGAGGGCAGTTTATCCCCCTCCCCGCCGTCCGCACCAGCCACCCCGCCGGGATCGCCGGCAACAGCGTCTAGCCGCCCTTCTGCCCATAGCGGCGGCGAAGATCCTCCATCATGGCGAGGCATCATCGATCAGGATGGCGCTGGAGCAGATCGTCCTTGGTGTGGTTGAAATTGTTGCAATCGTCTGCTGGGCGCGATCAAGAACAGCGGGCTCCAGCAAGCTGCTGCGGAGCCCATATCGGCGTCATCTATTCCAGCCGGAAATCGTAGCGGGGCCGCGCAATGCCGGCCCCGCTGCGGTGGTATCAGAGTTTGAACCGGTTGACCTGGCGTTCCAGTTCGGCGGCGAGTTGCACCAACTCCTCGCTGATTTGCGCCGTCTGCTTCGCCCCCTCTGATGTCTTGTCGGCAATCTGACTGATATTGGTGATGTTGCGGTTGATCTCCTCCGCCACGGCGCTCTGCTCCTCGGAGGCGGTTGCAATCTGGGTATTCATATCGTTGATGGTGGCGACCTCGCCGGCAATCATCGCCAAATTTTCAGCCGCCTTCTCCACTTGATCGGACCCGCCTTGGGCCCGGGTGCGCGCCGCCTCCATTGCCCGTACCGCATCACCCGCACCGTTCTGCAACCGCTCGATCATCGACTGGATCTCCTCCGTCGACTGCTGGGTGCGGGAGGCCAAGGTCCGTACCTCGTCGGCCACCACGGCAAAACCCCTGCCTTGTTCGCCGGCGCGCGCCGCCTCGATCGCGGCATTCAGCGCCAGCAGGTTGGTCTGTTCGGCGATCCCTTTGATGACATCCAGCACCATGCCGATGCCGGCGCTGTCGCTTTCCACCTTGGCGATCACCTTGCTGGCATTTTCGATCTCACGGATCAGAACTTCGATACCGCCCAACGCCTCGGTCGCCACCAAGGCGCCGTTCTTGGACTCATCGTCGGCGCCGCGCGAGGCGGAGGCGGTCTGCGCGGCATTGCGCGCCACCTCCTGCACCGTACTGCTCATTTCGTTCATGGCGGAGGCCACCATATCGGTTTCGCTGCGCTGCTCCATCACCACTTTGAGCGTCTCGTCGGCCACGTTGGAGACGCGGTCCGACACTTGGGTCAACTGGTGCGTGGAACTCGCCACCGCCTGCAGACTGCCGCGGAACTTTTGGATCATGCGGTTGAAGGCATGTCCCATGGCGCCCACCTCGTCCTCCGCCTCGACCTTGATGTTGCGGCTCAGATCCTCGTCCCGTTCGATGGCCTCGATGGTGCCGCGCAGGGCATTGATACGACGAATCACCACGCGCCGCACCACAAACATGATCAACAGCAGACCGAGGGCGAACACTACCAGGTAGCTGACCGCTTCGATCTCTACGTTGTGCTTAACCTGCTGATCCAGCGCCTTGAGCGAGTAACTGATACGAACCGCGCCCATCACCGTGTTCACCGGTACCTGATGGCACATCAGGCAGTTGGTACCGCGATAATCCTTCTCGGCGCGCATTGGATTGATGACGGTCAGCACGCGGTCGCCGTTCACCTCCTTCACTTGCACGATAGCCTCGCCGGCCAAGCCCCGCTTGTCGAGGTCGTCGGTGGGTTGCTCATGGGCATCGCCCGGACCGAACTGCTTGATCACCGGTTCACCACGAATGAGCTGCGCATTCAGCACGCCCGGACGATCCAGCACCTTGCTGCGCAGCACCTCGCGCTGATTCATGGTGCCGGTAAGCATCATGGTGTTGATGCTGTCGAAATAGGAATCCGCCGCGTCCTTCGTCTGCTGGGTAACCACCCGCAGCACCAACTGCTTCTCGTCACTCGTGGAATAGTAAAGGGCTGCCACCAGCACCAGGGCAAATACCCCCGCCAGGGCAAGATTGATTTTGGCCTGTACCGACATGTGTTTCGATGCGGACCGTTTGCTCATCGACCACCTCTATTTTTATGATTTCGACTTACGCCGTTCAAATACGAACCACGCCGTGAATGGCCACCCGATCGCTGTTCGCACACATCTCTCGCCCTGGTATCCAAACGAAGCCACGCCGTCGCGCGATTCAGTCGCTCTGTTCGTCCAGCCCAAAGACTGACAGATCGACGCCTACAGTAACCGTATCGGCAAAAACAGCACCATCTTGAGTGTAACGCCCCTTCCATTCACGCAGACGCTGCTGCATGCGCCGCACATGGCTGCCTTCCCAAAACAATTTATCGCANNTTGCCGCCCAGCAGCAACACCGCTCCCGTGCCCGCCACCTGTTCCGCCAATCGACGATCGCGCGTCAGCAGCACTCTCCCCTCATGCACGGCACGGCGCGCCACCTGACGATCATCGATCCCCCGCTCCACAACAACCGTATCGTAGCCGGCCGCCCGCAACCAGCGGCCGAGACCGGCCAGCATTTCGTCACACAGAAAAGCCACCTGCGCCGGCCCGCTCGGCAGCGCGTTGTCTGCAGGCTTTGCGTGAGGACCGGAGGTCGCCATAATCGCCACTCAGCCGTTGACGCGCCGGTTGCCCGGTTGCATCTCGCGCCGGTAGAAATCAAACGGAGCGCGCCCGTGGTCGCGCGCATGGCGCATCGCAATCGCCGCGTGATCGAGCAGATCATCGGCACTTTCGCCATCGTCCGGGTAGCGGCTGATACCGATCCAAGGAGACACGTACAGCTCATAACCCTGCGCCTGCATCGGCACCGCGAATTCCGCCGTAACGCGCCGCGCAATCTGCTCCATATCCTGCATCTCGCGCTCACACTTGTGGAGGATGGCAAACTCCTCCCGCCCCAGCCGCGCCACCGTATCCCCCTCGGCCACCAGATCTTTCAAACGTTGCGCGAGCAGCATTTGAAACTTCTCTTCCACCGGCTTGCCGTACTTCTCGCCGAACAGACCGGAAAGATCGGCGCCGATGTAGAGCACGCCAACCGCAAGTCCCAGACGCCGCGTCTGCAGCACCGCGTGCTGCAGACGGTCGGAGAACAGAATCCGGTTGGCGAGTCCGGTCAGGGCATCATAATGCAGTACGCGATGCAGGCGCTGCTGCGCCAGCAGCCGCGGTGTAATGTCCTTGCCCGTAGAGACGAAATGGGTAATGTTCCCCGCCTCGTCCCGCACCGGGGTAATGGTCTTCTCCTCGTAATAGAGTTCGCCATCCTTACGCCGGTTGATAAACACGTCGGTAAACGGCATACCGTTGAGCAGCGTTTCCCACAGCTGGTGGTAGAACGCCTCATCCTGGAATTTCGACCGCAACATCGCCGGGGTATGGCCGAGAACCTCCTCCTTGCTGTACCCGCTGATATCCTCAAAGGCCGCATTGGCGTACTCGATAATTCCCTCGCCGTCGGTGATTATCACGGCGTCGGCGGTCTGCTCCAGGGCGCGGGACAGTTTTTTCCGCTCGGCCTCCAGCGCCCGTGCCTGAGTGACGTCGGTGGAGATGCCCGCGTAGCGGTAGATCGAGCCGTCCGCGTCCGGGATGGGAAAGGAGCGGGTATGCACCCAACACACGCTGCCATCGGGCTGCAGGATGCGATATTCGCCGTTGATCCCCCCCCAACCACGGCCGGCGAGCCACCCCTCGACCAGCGGCACGTCTTCCGGGTGGACCCGTTGCAGGAAGGCCTCCACCCCGGTGAACAGCGCATCAACCGGACCGCCCCACAAGTTCTCGCAGGCGGCACTGACGAAGATCAGCTGGTCACTCAAACCATCGACCAGCCAGAATGCCTCGGCGATGTTGTCGGTCAGCTGGCGGAAACGTACTTCACTTTCCTCGAGGGCAGCCAGCGCGCGCCGGCGTTCCCGCGCCACCGCCATTGTTCGCAGTTCGCGCCGCACCGCATGGTTGAGCCGGTCAAGGACGTGATCGAGGAAGTAATCGCGGGCACCGGCATCCAGCGCCGCGGCTACGGCATGCTGCTGCTGCGAAGAGGCCACGACCAGCAGGGGGATGTCCAGTTCACGGTCGCGGATCCAGCGCGCCAGCTCGACCGCATGGCGTCCGCCGTCAAAGAGGGTGCAGAGCACGATATCCCACGTCTCCCGCTCGAAGGCGACGCGTGCGGCGCCATCACTGGCGACGGTTTGGCCGACGATACTGAAACCGCCGCGGCACAGCTCATCCTCCAGAGGGCGAATTCGCTCACCGGAGTCGGCCACAAACAACACCCGCAGCACCGAGTTCATACCCTTCCCGTACCCACCTTTGGTGAAAAACGGCGTAATCTGGCCATCCTATGACCCTTGGCGCCCAAGCTCAAGCGCTTTTGCGCACCAAAATGGGCCGCGGCATAATGCGGTAATTGGCATTTTTCCAGATTCTCAACCAACGGAAACGTTATGGCTCAATACGTAATGTCCATGCTCCGCGTGAGCAAAGTCGTCCCGCCCAAACGGCAGATCATCAAGGATATCTCCCTCTCCTTCTTTCCCGGCGCCAAGATCGGCCTGCTCGGCCTCAACGGTTCGGGCAAGTCCACCGTGCTGCGCATCATGGCCGGCGAGGACAAGGATTATGACGGCGAGGTGCAGTGGCAGTCGGGCATCTCCATCGGCTACCTGCCGCAGGAGCCGCAACTCGACCCAGCCAAGACGGTGCGCGACGAGGTGGAAGCGGGCATGGGCGCGGTGATGGAGGCAAAACAGAAACTGGACGAGATCTACGCCGCCTATGCCGAACCCGACGCCGACTTCGACAAGCTGGCCGAGCAACAGGCCAAGTACGAGGCGGTCATCGCCGCCGCCGGCACCGACTCGGCAACGCAGATGGAGATCGCCGCCGACGCCCTGCGCCTGCCGCCCTGGGATGCGCAGATCGAGCACCTCTCCGGCGGCGAAAAGCGCCGCGTCGCCCTGTGCAAGCTGCTGCTGGCGCGCCCCGACATGCTGCTGCTGGACGAGCCCACCAACCACCTGGACGCCGAGTCGGTGGAGTGGCTGGAGCAGTTTCTCACCCGCTTCCCCGGCACCGTGGTGGCGGTCACCCACGACCGCTACTTCCTCGACAACGCCGCCGAGTGGATCCTGGAGCTGGACCGCGGCCAGGGCATCCCGTGGAAGGGCAACTACTCTTCCTGGCTGGAACAGAAGGAGGAGCGGCTGGAGAAGGAGTCGAAACAGGAAGCGGCGCGCATGAAGGCGATGAAGCAGGAGCTGGAGTGGGTGCGCAGCAATCCCAAGGCACGCCAGGCCAAATCCAAGGCGCGTCTGGCCCGCTTCGAGGAGTTGAATTCGGTCGAATACCAGCGCCGCAACGAAACCCACGAAATATTCATCCCACTCGGCGAGCGCCTGGGCGACAAAGTGATCGAGTTCGACGGCGTCTCCAAGGGCTTCGGCGAGCGCCTGCTGATCGACAACCTCAGCTTCCAGATCCCGCCCGGCGCCATCGTCGGCATCATCGGCCCCAACGGCGCCGGTAAATCGACCCTGTTCAGGATGCTGCAGGGCAAGGAGCAGCCGGACAGCGGCAGCGTCGACATCGGCCCGACGGTAAACATCTCCTCGGTCGACCAGAGCCGCGAGGGGCTGGAGAACGACAAGAGCGTGTTCGAGGCGATCTCCGGCGGCGCCGACATCCTCACCGTCGGCCGCTTCGAGATGCCGAGCCGCGCCTATGTCGGCCGCTTCAACTTCAAGGGCGGCGACCAGCAGAAGATGGTCGGCAACCTCTCCGGCGGCGAGCGCGGCCGCCTGCACCTGGCCAAGACCCTGATCCAGGGCGGCAACGTGCTGCTGCTGGACGAACCCTCCAACGACCTCGACGTGGAGACCCTGCGCGCCCTGGAGGACGCCCTGCTGGAGTTCGCCGGCTGTGTGCTGGTGATCTCCCACGACCGCTGGTTCCTCGACCGCATCGCCACCCACATCCTCGCCTGCGAGGGCGAGTCGCACTGGGAGTTCTTCGCCGGCAACTACCAAGAGTACGAAGCCGACAAGAAGCGGCGTCTGGGCGAGGAGGCCGCCAAGCCCAAGCGCATCCGCTACAAACCGATCAGCCGCTGAGGGATGCTGTAAGTCATCTCAAAATTAACCAGCGAAAGACATTAACCACGGAGTACACGGAGTACACGGGGACGATTCAGGCAACGACCCTGTTTTATCCGTCATATTCGCGGGAATTCCCCGTGTACTTCGTGTTCCCCGTGGTTCATTCTTGAGCTTGGGTTGATCTTGTATTTTTGAGATTTGACGCGACGCACCGCCATCGGCTACAAACGGTAATCCTCCGGGGCGACCGCCCCACGACGTTTCACCAACAACAACAATGAGGTGAAGAGAGTGGCCCAGACCAAGTTCCTGCTCGACGAATCGGACATCCCGACACACTGGTACAACATCGTCGCCGACATGCCCAATGCGCCGGCCCCGGTACTGGGACCCGACGGTCAGCCCATCGGCCCCGACGCCCTGGCGGCCATCTTCCCGATGGCGTTGATCGAGCAGGAGGTATCCGCCGAACGCTGGATCGCAATCCCCGACGAGGTGCGCGAGATCTACCGCCTGTGGCGCCCCTCGCCGCTGTTCCGCGCCCATCGTCTGGAGGCGGCGCTCGGCACGCCCGCCAAGATCTATTACAAGTACGAAGGCGTTTCGGCCGCCGGATCGCACAAGGTCAACACCGCCGTGCCGCAGGCCTATTACAACAAACAGGCGGGCATCAAACGCATCGCCACCGAGACCGGCGCCGGCCAATGGGGTTCATCGATGGCCCTGGCCGGCCAGATGTTCGGCCTCGAGGTGCGCGTCTATATGGTGAAGGTCTCCTACGACCAGAAGCCGTTCCGCCGCTCGATGATGCACACCTGGGGCGCCGAGGTGCTGGCCAGCCCCAGCAACCGCACCGAGTCGGGCCGCAAGATCCTGGCGGCGCACCCCGACTCCCCCGGCTCCCTCGGTATCGCCATCTCCGAAGCGGTGGAGGAAGCGGCCACCAACAAGGACACCAACTACGCCCTGGGCTCGGTGCTCAACCATGTGCTGCTGCACCAGACCATCATCGGCCAGGAGGCGAAGAAGCAGTTCGCCCTGGCGGGCGATTATCCGGACATGATCTTCGCCCCTTGCGGCGGCGGCTCCAACTTCGGCGGCGTCGCGTTTCCCTTCTTCGCCGACAAAGCGGCCGGCAAGCAGGTACGCCTGGTGGCGGTGGAGCCCAGTTCCTGCCCCAGCCTCACCCGCGGCCACTACGCCTATGACTTCGGCGACTCCGTCGGTCTGACTCCGCTGCTGAAGATGTACACCCTGGGTCACGACTTCGTGCCGCCCGGCATCCACGCCGGCGGCCTGCGCTACCACGGCGACTCGGCATTAGTCTCCCAGCTTTATCACGAAAAGCTGATCGAGGCGCTGGCGGTACCGCAGCTGACCACCTTCAAGGCGGGCGTCGCCTTCGCCCGCGCCGAAGGCATCGTGCCGGCGCCGGAATCGAACCATGCCATCGCCGCCGTTATCGACGAGGCGCTGCGCTGCAAGGAGAACGGCGAGCAGAAGACCCTGTTCTTCAATCTTTCCGGCCACGGCCACTTCGATATGGCCTCCTACGACAAATATTTCGCCGAGGAACTGGAGGACTACTCTTATCCGGAGGAGGCCATTCACGAGGCCCTCGATCACCTGCCCAAGGTAGGCTGAACCACGCGCTGCACTGCCCCGCCTGCACGGCGGGGCGACCCCATTCGTGAAAGGAGCATCATGACCGTTGTGAAGCCACTCTCGGCAGAGGCGCTGTACAAGCGTTGCGACCCTGCTGAATTCGATTTCGCCACCACCGCCGAACTGCCCGACCTGACCGAAGTGATCGGCCAGTCGCGTGCCCTGGAGGCGGTACGTTTCGGCGTCAACATCCGCCGCGAAGGCTACAACCTTTACGTCATGGGACCGCCGGGGATCGGCAAACACACCCTGATACGCCAATTCCTCGAACAGAAGGTGACGGCGGCGGCCACGCCGGATGATTGGTGCTACGTCAACAATTTCGAGCAACCCCATAAGCCGTATGCGGTAAAACTGCCGCCCGGCCGCGGCAAGCAGTTCAAGGAGGCCATGGAAAAGCTGTTCGAAGAGCTGGGCATCGTATTGCCCGCCACCTTCGAAGGCGACGAGTACCGTACCCGCATCCAGGCCATCGAAGACGAATTGAAGGAACGGCAGGAACACGGCTTCGGCGAACTGGCGGAAGAGGCGGCCAAGCAGGACGTGAAACTGTTCCGCACGCCGTCGGGCTTCGCCTTCGCGCCGATGAAGAACGGGGAGGCACTCGGCCCGGACGAATTCGAGAAACTGCCCAAGGACGAGCAAGAGAAGATCGAGCAACTGGTCGCCGCCCTGCAAGAGAAGCTACAGGCGCTGATTCAGCAGATCCCGCTATGGCGCAAGGAGACGCGCGAGAAGATTAAGGAGATCAATCGTGAGGTCTCCAAGTCCGCAGTGAACCATCTGATCGACGAGATCAAAAAGGATTATGCGGATATTCCGCGCATCGTCACCTATCTGGAGGCGGTGGAGCAGGACGTCATCGATAACGTGCGCAACTTCCTGCGCAGCGAAGACGGCGGCGAAGGCGGCATGCCCGACGGCAAGGCGGAAGCGCTGCGCCGTTACCAGGTCAACGTGCTGGTGGACAACAGCGAGACCGAGGGCGCGCCCATCGTCTATCTCGACAATCCCACCTATCTCAATCTGGTAGGCCGCGCCGAACACATCGCCCAGTTCGGCACCTTGAGCACCGACTTCACCCTGATCAAATCCGGCGCGCTGCACCAGGCCAGCGGCGGCTATCTGCTGGTGGACGCCTACAAGCTGCTCACCCACGCCTTTGCCTGGGAGGGACTGAAGCGCGCGCTCTATGCCAGCGAGATCCGCATCGAGTCGCTGGAAAAGATGCTTTCACTGGTCAGCACCGTGTCGCTGGAACCGGAACCGATCCCGCTGGATGTGAAGGTGGTGATCGTCGGCGACCGCATGACCTACTACTTGCTGCACGAGTACGACCCGGATTTCAGCGAACTGTTCAAGGTCGCCGCGGACTTTGAAGGCCGTATCCCGCGCAACCCCGACAGCAAGCGGATCTATGCGCAACTCATCGGCACGCTGGCGCACAAGGAACAGTTGCGCCCGTTCGACCGCGCCGCCGTTGCCCGCATCATCGAACACGGTTCGCGCCTGGTCGAGGATACCGAGCACATGACGGCCCACATGCGCTCCGTCGCCGACGTGCTGCGCGAAGCGGACTACTGGGCGCAGGAGGCGGGCCACGAGGTGGTCGGCGCCGCCGACATCCAGCAGGCCATCGACCATCAGATCCACCGCGCCTCGCGCGTGCGCGAGCGGCTGCAGGAGGAGATCCAGCGCGGCACCCTCCTGATCGACACCGACGGCGCCAAGATCGGCCAGATCAACGGTCTGTCGGTGCTGTCGATGGGTGATTTCGCCTTCGGCCAGCCCTCGCGCATCACCGCCACCGTCCATATCGGCGAAGGCAACGTGGTGGACATCGAGCGCGAGGTGGANNAACGAAAAGATCGAGGGCTTCTTCGACGTCTGCCGCCAGCGCGGTCTGAGCGGCAAGCACGGCGTACTCATCCCGGCCAGCAACGTCAAACACCTGATGCTGCGCCAGGATGTGGTGGAGGCGGCGACCGCAGGCAAGTTTCACATCTATCCGGTGGAGAACGTCGATCAGGCACTGACCCTGCTGCTCGGCGTCGATGCCGGCGAACGGGACGCAGAAGGCAACTGGCCCGCCGACAGCGTCAATGGTCGAGTGCAGGAACGATTGTCCGAGATGGCGCACATCCGCTCCAGCTTCGGCGACCACGGCAAGGACAAAGGCGACGGCGATGGCCATCTGCTGTCGAGCGACGACAGCGAGGAACCTCCGCGCCATGTCGATTGACACCGCCGCGCGCACCATCCTGCTCGCCGTCGAATCCGGCGATGATGTCATGGCGCTGGAAGCGGCGGCTGAGCTGGCGGCCCTGTTGCGCGGCACCTTGCAGGGCGTGTTTGTGGAGAACATGGAGCTGCTGCGTCTGGCACAACTGCCCTTTGCCCGTGAGATATCACTGACATCCAATACCGCACGCCAATTGCAAAGCCGGCAGTTGGAACGGGAACTCAAGGCACAGGCCGAGCATGTGCGCCGACTACTGGAAGGACACGCCCGGCGCCACAGCCTGCAATGGTCGTTTCGAGTGGAGCGCGGCGCCGTCATATCCGCGCTGGCCCGCAACTCCGACATTGCCGTACTCGGTCGGTCACAGATGCAACAGCGGCAGCAGGCCGTTACCAGCGGCACCATCGTGGTACCGTACAACGGCTCGCCGGGCAGCCGGCATGCCCTGGAGCTGGCAACCGCCATGAGCGCCGACGGTGTCGGGTTGCTGGTGCTGCTGCCGACAGACCAGCAGCAGTTGCGCAGTGAAACCGCATCGCTCCTGGCACAGGATGCGCACTATGCACAGGCGCTGGCGGTGGCCAACTTCGCGCCGCGTCAACTGCTCGCGGTCGGGCGCCAATACCGCTGTCGCCTGCTGGTGCTGGGCGCCGACCTATCCATCACGCCCGCTCAACTCCAACAATTGCTGGAGAGTTCCCGCTGCCCCGTCGCTTTGGTGCGCTGACCTACGGCGCCTCCGGTTCAGCGTTTTCCTGTGTGTCGCGGGTCAGCGGCACAAAGGCGACAGGGAGAATCGTCTGTTGCTTAATCGCGCCGCGCGCATCCTTCTCCAGCAGCAACAGCGCCTGCTCGGCATAGGGCTCACCCACCGGGATAACCAGTCGACCGCCGGGCCGCAGCTGCTGCAGCAAAGGCGGCGGCACATGGTGCGCCGCCGCCGTCACGATGATGCCGTCATAGGGTGCGTGCTCCGGCCAACCGCCGTAGCCGTCACCCTGGCGGACCGCCACATTCGCCACCCCCAGCCGTTGCAGTCGCTGCACCGCCGCCGCTGCCAGGGGCGGCACGATCTCCAGGCTGTATACCTGCCGCACCAGACGCGCCAGCACCGCGGTCTGATAACCGGAGCCGGTGCCGACCTCAAGGATGACCGCGTCCGGCTCGGGGCGCAGCAGTTCCGTCATCAGGGCAACGATATAGGGTTGGGAAATAGTCTGGCCGTGTCCGATGGGCAACGGACCGTTGTCATAGGCGCGTGATTCCAGTCCAGCGGGGACAAACAAGTGGCGGCGAACGCCGGCCACGGCCGCCAACACCCGCTCGCTCAGGCCCTTCAGCCCGGTCATGTCACGGGTATAACGCACCTCCAGCGCGATATCGTCGAGCATGCGACGACATCCGGCCGGGTCAGATTCAGGTTCAGATCCGCGGTCTACTCCTCCCACTCGATGGTATCCAGCGGACCGTTCCAGTCTTCCGGATGGCGGACGCTTTCCGTGTCGCCGAAGTCGTCCTTTTCGATGTCGTCGAAGGGGCCGGACCAGTCTTCCGGCGGCTCACGCTGCACCAGATTCATCTGATACCAGGTGTCGCGTTCCAACTCCTCCACGGCGCCGTCGAAGTACTGTATTTCCACAATTCCCTCGTCGTCGTCCATGGCGATGACCTCGAATGACTCACCCTCGGTGTTCTTGTACCAAGCCCCAATTTCCGGTTCCGCATTGGTAGCCATACAGCGCTCCTCCGTTTTTCGCTCACTTCGTTATATTAGCAATGCAACCCCGATTTGCATCGCCATCGCCCCTAAGGGTACCAATAAATAGACGCCGCCTTTGACTTGCAGTGACCAAGCCACCTATCCTAGCGGTTAACCAACTGTTAGCAGCCAGTTATATTAGGGAACAAATTGAATTAATTCACAAAATTTCATGCACATTGCCCACCAATCCGATCAATTGCCCCCTCGCGCGGGGCGTGCGGCCAGCCTGCGCAGCCGCTATCTCATGGCGATGGCGTTGATGGCGGCCCTCCTGTTCGGCACAGTTTGGCTGCTGCAGCATTATATCGGGGGGATACGCACGGAACGCATTCAAAGCACCCAGGCACGCCACGCCGCGGCACTCCAGAGCGATCTGCTGCGCGATGCCGTACTGAGCCTGGAGTGGTCGATGCACCAATATTTTTCCACCCCGAACGCCAAACGGCGCGACGCCCTGTTCCGGGCCGTTGACTTGGCCTATCAGCGTGAACGCGGTCTGGCAGGAGTCGGCTGGCTGCGCCGGAACGGCTTTGGTTCCCAGTTGGACGCCCTCGATTATGCATTGCACGAGCTGCCGACCCGATTGGGACAGCTGATGCCGCCGGCTGGCCGCGCCCGGTCGTCATCCGAGGCACCGGGGGACGCCACCGACCAACTGATCGCACCGCTATGGCGCCAGATCCATATTGTGGACCAAGCACTGCGGACCTCTGCGCAAGGGGACGTCATGCGCCTGATCGGCGCTTTGCGCAATATCGTCAATACGCTGTGGCTGCTGGCCGGGACGGCCTTGATGCTGACGGTACTGGGCTTTTTCCTGTTTGAACGCTATGTCCTCAACCCGATCAGCCTGATGGCGCACGCCCTGCGCGACGAGGCCCACGGCAAGCGCGACCTCGTGTTACCGGTGGCGACCACTGCAGAGACCCAGCATCTGGTGGAGGCATTCACCGAGATGCGGCGCCTGGTGTTGGAGCGGCAGCAGGCCCTGGAACATCAGGCCCTGCACGACACCCTCACCGGCCTGCCCAACCGCACCCTGCTGCAGGATCGGCTACAACAGGAGATCCACCATCTGCGCCGGGCCGGTTACGGCTACCTGGCGCTGCTGGTGATGGATCTGGATGGTTTCAAGGAGATCAACGACACGCTCGGTCACCCCATCGGCGACGGCCTGCTGCAACAGCTGTCCGACCGGCTGCTGCGCGAAGTGCGCGAAGGGGACACCGTGGCACGCCTGGGCGGCGACGAATTCGCCATCGTATTGGAGGGCGCCGATGAAACGGAGGGGCGGCGCAAGGCGGCACGCATCCTGAGTCTGCTGGAGAAGCCGTTCGAGGTTGCCGGCCAGAGCCTCTATGTCGCCGGCAGCATCGGTATCGCCGTCTATCCGCACCATGCCCTGACACCGCAGGAGCTGTCGCGCCGCGCCGACGTCGCCATGTACGTGGCCAAGCGCGAAAAAAACGGCATCGCCGTCTACGACACCCGCCAGGATCACTACACCCTGCAGCGGCTGGCCCAGGCCAACGACCTGCGCAGTGCCATCAACAACGAACATCTGCAGCTCTATTTCCAGCCGCAAATCGACCTGCGCACCAATGCCTTCATCGGCGTCGAAGCGTTGCTGCGCTGGCTGCACCCGCAACGCGGCTTCATTTCGCCCGAGGACTTCATCCCGGTGGCGGAACAGACGGGACTCATCCGGCACCTCACCTATTGGGTGCTGGATCAGGCATTGGCGCGTTGCGCAGCATGGCGCAACCAGGGGACGCCGCTCGGCAGCATGTCGGTCAACCTCTCCACCTACAATCTGCAAGATGCCGACCTCTACCTGGAGGTGGCGCGGCTGCTGAAGAAGTGGGGCATACCGCCCTATCTGCTGGTGCTGGAGATCACGGAAAGCTCGATGATGGCCAATCCCGCCCGCGCCCAGGCCACGCTGGAAAAACTCAACGACATCGGGGTGCAAATTGCCGTCGACGATTTCGGCACCGGTTTTTCGTCGCTGTCGTACCTCAAGCAGCTTCCGGTGGACAAACTGAAGATCGACAAGTCGTTCGTGATGCAGATGAACGAGGACGAAGACGACGCCATGATCGTGCACTCGACCATCGACCTCGCCCATAACCTCGGTCTGGAGGTGATCGCGGAAGGGGTCGAGACCGACGAAGCGCTGAATTTGCTGCGGGACCTGCGCTGCGATGCGGCGCAGGGTTACTACATCAGCCGGCCGCTATCGGCAACCGATCTGGAGCACTGGCTGCAAACCAGTCCCTATTGCGAAAACTTTGAAGCAGCTCCGGGGCCTGACGCCCCGGAGCCCGATCTGCCTACGACTCACTGACCGCCATAGGTGAAGTCACGGCTGGCGACCACGTCGCCTTTGCCGTTGACGACACTGACCGTCCATTTGCCGGCCCAGGCCGGCATCAGGTTCTTGCTCGACCAGACGCGCCAACGTGCGCCCTTCACGTCGAACCCGACCTCGGCCATCACCTTGCCGTTGTACTCCCAGCGATGGACCACGTGCTGCCCTTCCATGCCGCGCAGGTCGGTGAAGAAGTAAATGCGCGAATCCGTCCCCGGCACCTTGGTGACATCGTCGACCGGCGCGTGATCCTTGACGGCCGTCGTAAATACCGCCTGCGTCACCTCGCCCTTCGCCTGCTCGGCCGGCGCCGGTGCGGGCGCCGGCGTCATCGCAGGTGCCGGTGCTGCGGTCGGCGCCGGTGCGCTAGCCGCAGCAGGAGCGGCAGCCGGTGCCGTAGCAGCATCTTGCGCCAGTGCCGGCAGACCCCACACAGCGAGGCTGAAGGCGCACGCCCACGAAATCGTCCTAGTCATTATGGTCTCCCTTTTTCGTATGTTATTCGGATAGATGGATATGCGCCCGGCAGCCGCCGGACGCTGAGAGAGGTTATAGACCAAAAGCCGCGAAAAAAAACGCGATCCCCTGCTCATAATGTGGGCTGACTCATACCCCCGGGAGAAATGGGAACGGGGTCTCCTGCCTGGTCCGATAGGCGTCGCCGTGTTCCACCGTACCATCCGCCACCTCGGCACGGGCCCGGCGCAGTTCCACCTCGATGCGTCGGTCCTGCAACCGGTAGTGATCTGCCACAGCGCTGTCTCCCAGGGCGGTACAGGGCTCACCGAATACGTGGCGATGAAGATCATTCATCATGCCGTAGCGCGCCGCCATCAAGGCGTTGGTCGCATTCTTGATGGCGGCGATATCCCGCGGTTCGCGCACGAAGAAACTGGTCACCAGCATCACCGCGATGGCGTGCAACACGTCGTAGCGCACGTGGGCGATGAAGACGTGCAGATGGCGCCGGGCCAACGCGACATCGTTGTCCTTGGCAAAACGGATCATGCCGCCCAGCAGCAGACTGAAGAATTCCGGCACTCCCCACTCCATGCCGAGGCCGACTGAAGCGAGGGCTTCGAGCGGCGAGAACGCCGTGTTCCCCGCCACCAGTCGCTGGGTCAGCACGTTGTCGGCAACCCCGTGCAGCAGCGGCACATCCTGCTGCTCAAACGGGACATTCAGACCTTCGAACAGCTGGCGATACATGACGATATGGGTGGTCGAGGCGAACAGCCCCCCCATGGAGGGGTAGTCCTCCACCGCATGGCTGCCGACACCGTACTCGTCGGCCACCAGTTGCGACAAGACGATCTGGGTCAACTCCGAGATACGCTCGTTGAGCACGCCATATGGCAGCGCCATGACGCCGGAAAAGCGCCCCAGCGCCAAGGCCACGCACTGACGCGTGTTCTTGATCTGATTGAAGTAGTGGCGGGCAAAACGTCCCAGTTGCGCGCCATCGAAACGCCCTTCGAAGACCCGGACGAAAAACGGGTGACGCCACACCGGGTGATCCATCACATGGTCGTGCAGGTCCAGAAACAGTTCCTCCAGCGCCCCCGGCGTAAACAGGCGGTTGTCCGGAAACGGATTGCCGGGTTGGCGGGAGGCGATGTCGCGCAACTGGTACAGCATGCGATGAAGCGGGTTGGCCGGGTCCTCGAGTTCCGCAATCACCTGCGAGAAGTCCCGTTGCTGACTCTGCTTGAATTGCTGCAACACCTGTTCCGCATCCATCTCCAGCAGGTCGGCCATGGGATGAACGGCGGCCGGCAGCCGGGTACTGCCGTCGGCCAGAATCTCAATCAAATCCGAAAACATCCGCGCGGCGCTCGGGGAATGGGTGGAAGGTGACATTCGATCTATGCTCCTGCACAACGGTGCGTAACCAAGGCAAAACAAACTAACGCTAATATATGGTCATATAAATGACAAATCTCAAAGAGATAGTTATGTCCATCGCTGCAACATCGCCCATCAGGGTCGGTATCAGCGCCTGCCTGCTGGGGGAGAAGGTACGGTTCGACGGCAACCACAAGCTAGACCGCTATATCCGCGACACCCTCGGCGGTTATTTCGAGTTCGTGCCGATCTGCCCGGAGGTGGCCATCGGTCTCGGGGTGCCGCGCCCGACCCTGCGGCTGGAGGGCGATCCGCAGCAGCCACGCGCCGTCGGGGTCACGGACAAGAGCATCGACGTGACCATCCCGCTGGAACGCTACGGCCGCAAAATGGCGCGGGAACTGCCGCCGCTCGCCGGCTATCTGTTCAAGGCACGCTCGCCCAGCTGCGGCATGGAGAGGGTCAAGGTTTATCAAGACAAAGGAGCGCCCAAGGCGGGACAGGGCATCTATGTCCGCGAACTGTTGGCGGCACGCCCCTGGCTGCCGGCCGAAGAGGAGGGCCGGCTGGGCGATCCGGTGTTGCGGGAGAATTTCGTGGAGCGGGTCTTTGCCTACCACCGCTGGCAACAACTCGGAGCGACACGGATCACCCCGGCGCGGTTGCTGGAGTTTCACGCCCGCCACAAACTGATCCTGATGAGCCACGGGGCGGAATACTATCGCACCCTGGGCCGGCAGGCGGCCGCCGTCCGGCGCGAGACGATCAAGGATACGGCGCGCGATTATCTGGCCGGCTTCATGGCCGCGCTGCAGCGGCCGGCGACGCGCAAGCGTCACGCCAACGTGCTGCAGCACCTGCTGGGGTATCTGAAGCGCTCATTGGATCACGCCGACAAGGCGGAACTGCTGGCGTGCATCGACAGCTACCGCCTCGGCGGGCTGCCGCTGATCGTGCCGATCACGCTGCTACGCCACCACTTCCGTCGCCATCCCGATCCCTACGTGGCGCAGCAGTATTACCTGGAACCTCATCCGGCCGAACTGATGCTGCGCAACCACATCTGAAACACAACTTCGCGTCGTCAGACGGGCGTTGCGGAATAATCGGCAATGCCGGGATTGCCCTCGACGTTCTTCAGTTTCGGCGTGTTGAACTTGGTGATCTTCGCCACTTTCTGATCGCGCAGGTAGTCGGCGACGATATCCCAAATCGGCCGTCCCGGCGCCTGCGAGCCGACGGTGGCCCAGCCGGCTACCTTGTATTTCTTGTGCGCCTCGACCGTGCTCCCGTCGTCCAGCGTCATGGCGCTGATGCGCTTGCCGATGGTCTCGGTGGGGTCGCAGGCGTAATCCATGCCGCCGACGCGCACCATGTCGCCGCCCTGCTGCAGATAGGGGTCCTTGTTGAACAGGTTGTCGCACACGTCCTCGAGGATCGCCTTGATCTGCGCCCCGTTCAT
The DNA here is from genome assembly GCA_002376325.1 of Proteobacteria bacterium UBA3588. GTDB lineage: Bacteria > Pseudomonadota > Gammaproteobacteria > Thiohalomonadales > Thiohalomonadaceae > Sulfurivermis. The sequence goes on from DFMR01000127.1 coordinate 31,820, forward strand.
TTCACGCACATAGGTCTCCGGATAGGTGATGCCGGTCTGATCCATCACGTGCTCCATCGTGATATTCCCGCCGGGCAGGACGGTGGTGCCCCAGCGGAAACCGGGCGACAACGATATCTGGGCGTCACCCACGGCGCGCTGCGCATCACAGATGATCTGATCGAAGGTACCGTTGAAGTTGCCGCGGCGATAGAGCAATTCACCGGCGGTCGCCAGTCCCTCGTTGAGCTTGCCGAGATAGGGTTGGCGCGCCTTTTCGACATAGGCGGCCATCTCGGGATCGGCCGGCAGCAGATTGGCGAAGATCGGCAACAGACGATAGCGGAATCCGCGCACTTTGCCGTGTTTGACCTCCAGGTCCAGCACGCCGAGAAACTTGCCGTTGGAGCCGGCATTGGTCACCAGCGTCTGCCCGCTGCGATTCTTGATCACGGTGGGTGCCGGCACGCCGTCGTGGGTATGGCCGCCGAGGATGACGTCGATGCCGCTCACTACCTCTGCCATTTTCAGATCGACGTCCATGCCGTTGTGCGACAACACCACCACCAAGTCGGCCTTGTCGTGGTTGCGCGCCTTGTCCACCATACGTTGCATCGACTGGTCGTGGATGCCGAAGGTCCAGTTGGGAATGAAGCGGGCCGGATTGGCGATGGGCGTATACGGAAACGCCTGGCCGATCACCGCCACCTTCACGCCGCCCACCTCGCGAATGGTATAGGGCTTGAAGGCGTAGCCGTTGTCGGAGTCGTAGGCGGGGAAACCGTCGAACAGCGCCTCCTCCTTGACCAACACGTTCTGCGCCAGGAATTCGCCCTTGAAGTGCTTGATGTTGTCCAACACCTCCTTGTCGGTGTAGGTGAACTCCCAGTGACCAGTCATGGCATCGACCCCGAGCAGGTTGGTCGCGCCCAACATGTCCTTGCCGCGCGTCCACAATGCCGTCGCCGAGCCCTGCCAGGTATCGCCGCCATCCAACAACAGCGAATTGCCGTCGCCGCGCTCTGCCCGAATCTGCTTCACCAGGCTGGCGAGATGGGCCAGGCCGCCGACCTTGCCGTATTTCTCCGCCGCCTCGGTGTAATTGAGATAGGTGAACGCGTGGGCCTCCAGTGTGTTGGGGCGGATGCCGAAATGGGCAAGCATTTTATCGCCCACCAGATGCGGCGCCTTGCCGAAAGAGGCGCCGACGCCCAGGTTCACGTTCGGTTCGCGGAANNTTGGATTATTAGTGTCATCGGGCGGCGCGATTATTCCCATTATCCGCCGGCAATTGTTGATTGTTCAGGTTGGTGGACGGGACACGGCGATAAAACCCATACTATGGCTACGGTCACACCACGGGCGGATGATCCATGGATATTTTCGACAACATACAGCATGACATATCCGATGCTGTCTTCTGCGTGACGACAGCCATCGAGCTGCTCAACGGCATCGAAGAGGACGGCACACAGCAGAACCAGCGTCTCCACGACCTCATCGTTCGGCTGCAGGACGTCAAGAGCACTCTCGACGACGCCCAGCGCGAGGTCACGGACGTGCGTATGCCCGATCACGTGTAATCCGTCCCGGCCTGCCCCGCCCCCGCGCGCCGGAGACTTACACCGCTCGGCATCGATGCGTAGCCCGCTTGGTCCGCCAACGACCGTCGCCTATAACCGTGTCCCCCATGTTCGACCATACGCTTATCGTTCTCGCCAGCATCAGCCTGATCGGCGTTGCCTGCCAGTGGCTGGCGTGGTGGCTGAAGCTGCCGGCGATCCTGTTCCTGCTGCTCGCCGGCATCGTCGCCGGCCCGGTCACAGGTTTTCTGCGCCCTGACGCGCTGTTCGGCGACCTGCTGTTTCCCATCATCTCCCTGGGCGTCGCCGTGGTGTTGTTTGAAGGCAGCCTCACCCTCAAGCTGCACGAAATCACCGGCCTCGGCGGCGTGGTGCGCAACCTGGTCAGCTTCGGCATGCTGCTCAACGGCGCGATCATCGCCGTCGCGACGCACTGGCTGCTGGCCTTCTCCTGGCAACTGGCGGCCCTGTTCGGCGCCATGGTGGTGGTCACCGGCCCCACCGTCATCATGCCGCTGCTGCGCACCATGCGCCCGACCGCCAACATCGCCAGCATCCTGCGCTGGGAGGGCATCATCATCGATCCCCTCGGCACGTTGCTGGCGGTAGTGGTGTTCGAATTCATCGTTTCCGACCAGCAGCACAACACCCTGCTCACCTTCGCCGGCAACCTGCTCACCGGCGGCGTGCTGGGGGTGGCCGGCGCCTATCTGCTGGCATTGCCGCTGCGCCGCCACCTGATGCCCGGCTACCTGATCAACATTGCCACCCTGGCCCTGGTGCTGGGCAACTACACCCTGGCCAATCACCTGGAGCACGAATCGGGACTCCTGGCGGTAACGCTGATGGGCATCGTGCTGGCCAACATGAAGGAGCTGCCGATCCAGGAGGTGGTGGACTTCAAGGAGAGCCTCAGCACCATGATCCTGTCGCTGCTGTTCATCGTGCTGGCGGCACGGGTGGAGTTTTCCCAGCTGGCCGCCCTGGGTGTGGGCGCGGTAGTGCTGCTGGCGGTGATCCTGTTCGTGGCGCGCCCGGCGACGGTATTCGCCGCCACCCTCGGCTCCAAACTGAACTGGCGCGAACGGGCACTGCTGGGCTGGGTGGCGCCGCGCGGTATCGTCGCGGCGGCGGTGGCCGCCCTGTTTTCCCTGCGCCTCAGCGCCCTCGGCCTGCCGCGCGCCGAGC
>DFMR01000154.1 GCA_002376325.1 Proteobacteria bacterium UBA3588
CCGGCGCTCAACTACTACATGCTGGCGGCGTGGCCCGAAGAGGCGGTGGACGACGCGCAATCGCGCTTCGTCAACGAGCGCGTGCACGCCAACATCCAGAAGGATCGCTCCTTTACGGTAGTGCCGCGCATCTGGGGCGGCGTCACGACACCGGCCGAGCTGCGCGCCATCGCCGACGCGGCGGAAAAGTACGCCGTGCCGATGGTGAAGATCACCGGCGGCCAGCGCATCGATCTGGTCGGCGTGCGCAAGGAGCAGTTGCCGCACATTTGGGCCGACCTCAACGCGGCCGGCATGGTGTCGGGCCACGCCTACGGCAAGGCGTTGCGCACGGTGAAGACCTGTATCGGCAGCCAGTTCTGCCGCTTCGGAACGCAGGACTCCATCGGCATGGGCATCGCGCTGGAGAAGATGACCTGGGGTTCGTGGACGCCGCATAAATTCAAGATGGCGGTGTCCGCCTGCCCGCGTAATTGTGCGGAGGCGACCATCAAGGATTTCGGCGTGGTCGGTATCGAAGGGGCGTGGGAGCTGCACATCGGCGGCAACGGCGGGCTCAAGGTGCGCGTCACCGATCTGCTGTGTCGGGTCAAGACCGACGCCGAGGTGTTCGAGTACTGCGGCGCCTTCATGCAGCTGTACCGCGAGCAGGCGCGCTATCTGGAGCGGACCGCGCCGTGGGTCGAACGTGTCGGTTTGCCTTACATAAAACAGCACGTGGTCGACGATGCCGCCAGCAGACAGGCGCTGTATGCGCGTTTTATCGCGGCACAGCGGGTCGCGCAGCAAGACCCGTGGGCCGAGCGGGCGAAGGAAGAGCATCGCCTCGAATTCGTTCCCATGCAGCCGATGACCGCCGTACTGCCTCAGGCAGCACACGTTTGAGAGGAGGATTGCCATGTCAGATTGGATCACCGTAGGGCCGCTCGATGCCATCCCGCGTCTGGGCGCGCGGGTCGTCGCTACCGCGAGCGGCGATGTCGCCATCTTCCGCACCTTAAATGATGAACTGTTTGCCCTGCTCGACCATTGCCCGCACAAGGGTGGGCCGCTGTCGCAAGGGATCGTTTTCGGCAAGCAGGTCGCGTGTCCGCTGCACAATTGGAGCATCGATCTGCAAACCGGCGAAGCGGTGGCGCCCGATAACGGCTGCACCCATCGCTACGCGGTCCGGGTCGACAACGGCCTGGTGCAGATCAAGAGCGCTGCACGATGCGGTGCGGTGGGGAGTCTGCACGCATAACGGATGTTGAGAGCGGATAGTCATGCAAACGAAAACGACATGTCCTTACTGCGGCGTCGGCTGCGGTATCATCGCCGAGCGCGGCGACAACGGTCGCGTCAGCATTAAAGGGGACCCCGAGCACCCGGCCAATTACGGGCGCCTCTGTTCCAAAGGGGCGGCGCTGGCGGAAACGCTCGATCTGGATGGGCGGCTGCTGCGCCCGATGATCGGCGATCGCGGTACCGATTGGGACGAGGCGTTGGACGCCGTCGCCGCCGGTTTGCATCGGGTGATAGCGGAACACGGACCCGAGGCGGTGGCGTTCTATGTCTCCGGTCAATTGCTGACCGAAGACTACTACGTTGCCAATAAGCTGATGAAAGGATTCATCGGCTCGGCCAACATCGACACCAATTCACGTCTCTGCATGTCGTCGGCGGTGGCGGGCTACAAGCGCGCGTTCGGCAGCGACAGCGTCCCCTGCAGCTACGAAGACGTCGAGACGGCGGAGTTGGTGGTGCTGGTCGGTTCCAATACCGCGTGGTGCCATCCGGTGCTCTATCAGCGTCTGGCCCAGGCGAAAGAGCGCCGGCCGCAGATGAAGGTCGTGGTGATCGACCCGCGCCGAACCGAGACCTGCGCGATCGCCGATCTGCATCTGCCGCTTGCGCCTGGATCGGATGCCATTCTCTTCAATGGCCTGCTGCTGCATCTCGACCGCTGCGGCAAGCGCAATGAGGCCTATTTGAGCAGCTCCACCCGAGGTGCGGGGGAGGCGTTGGCGAGCGCGCGGCTGAGCAGCCCCGACATCGCCTCGGTCGCACTCCAGTGTGGTCTGGATGATTCGGCGGTGGAACAATTTTATGACTGGTTCGCCGCCACCGATCGGGTGGTGACCGTCTATTCGCAGGGCGTCAATCAGTCGAGCAGCGGCACCGACAAGTCGAACGCCATCATCAATTGCCATCTGCTGACCGGACGCATCGGCCTGCCGGGCATGGGACCCTTCTCCGTGACCGGACAACCCAACGCGATGGGTGGGCGCGAGGTCGGCGGCCTGGCCAACCAGCTGGCGGCGCACATGGACTTTACCCCCGACGATATCGATCGTGTGGCGCGTTTCTGGCGCGCGCCTGGCATCGCGCAGCGGCCCGGGCTGAAGGCGGTCGACATGTTCGATGCCATCGAGCGCGGCGCGATCAAGGCTGTGTGGATCATGGCGACCAATCCGGTGGTGAGTCTGCCCGACGCCGACCGCATGCGGCGGGCGCTGCAGAACTGTCCGCTGGTGATCGTCTCCGATTGCATCGCCGACACCGACACCCTGCGCTTGGCGCACATCCGCCTGCCGGCGCTGGCCTGGGGCGAGAAAGAGGGCAGCGTCACCAACTCCGAACGGCGCATATCGCGCCAGCGACCGTTCCTGCCGCCGCCGGGCGAGGCCCGGGCGGACTGGTGGATCATCGCCCAGGTGGCGCAGCGTCTCGGTTACGGTGCGCAGTTCGCCTACGCGCAGCCGGCGGAGATCTTTCGCGAGCACGCGGCGCTGTCGGGGTTCGAGAACGACGGCAGGCGGGCCTTCGATATCGGTGCATGGGGGACGATCGATGCGGCCGACTACGCCGCGCTGACGCCGACGCAGTGGCCGCTCCCGGCATCCATGCCNNTGCCTCCCGCGGCATTGGCACATCCATGTGCGTCGCCGCTGCCTGCCGTACGTGTGCAACGCACCAAGCGTCTGTTCGGCGACGGCCGCTTCTATACGGAGGACGGATGCGCGCGGCTGGTGGCGGTGACGCCGCGGCCCTGCGCCGACCCCATCGCTGCCGGCGACGGCCGGCGCTTGACCCTGAATACGGGCCGCGTGCGCGATCAGTGGCATACCATGACCCGGAGCGGAAGAGCGTCGCGCTTGATGCGGCACTGTGCCGAACCGTATGTCCAGATCCATCCGCAGGACGCGGCGCGTTTCGACGTCGAGGATGGGGCCTTGGCGCGCGTGGCCAGTTCCCTCGGGCATGTGGTCGTGCGCGCGAAAATAGATGCGCGGCAGCGGCCGGGTTCGCTGTTCGTGCCGATCCATTGGAACGACGTCAACGCCAGCCGTGCGCGCATCGATGCGTTAATCCCGGCGCATACGGATCCGGTGTCCGGGCAGCCGGAATCGAAACACGCCGCGGCCATGATCGAACCCTACCGTCCCGCCTGGCACGGTTTCCTGTTGTCGCGCCGTGTGCTCAACGTCACTGCGCCTTATTGGGTGCGGGCTCGCGGCAAGGGGCTATGGAGTTACGAGCTGGCGGGCGACGCGCTGCCGGCGGACTGGGCGCGCTTTGCGCGCGAGATGCTCTGCGCGGCGGAGCGCGGCGAGTGGATCGAGTATTTCGATGTAGCGAGCCAGACCTATCGCGCTGCACGGCTGCGCAATGGGCAACTGGAGAGCTGCCTGTTCGTCGGCCGCAGCCCTCGGCTGCCGTCGCGCCAATGGCTGGAACAGCTCTTCCTGCATGAACGTCTTAGCGAGAATGAACGTCTGGACGTGCTGTCGGGCCGAGTCGGGTACAAGGGCGATGCCGACGGTGGGCCGACGATCTGCGCCTGTCATAACGTCGGTGAGGCGACCCTATACGCGGCGATACACGCCCAAGGTCTCGACTCCGTGGAAGCGATTGGGACGGCACTCAAAGCCGGTACCCACTGCGGCTCATGCATACCGGAGCTTAACCGATTGCTGGAAGGACAGCGCCAGGGACGCTCCGATCAAGTAAGTAAAAGTTAATGAATGGCATTTCACTCATGGAGTCATATGCTGCTAAGGCGAGCCGCCACGTCGCATTTTCATCTTTGCGGCCTCCGTGCCGCACTTCGCGTAGTGCACCCGCACTACACTCCAGCCGCTGGCAGTAGCTGCCCGCGCACCAGTTACAGATTGGCCAGGGCGCAGGTGATAAACAAACGGTGGACGTTCCTTACCAACCCCCGGTATCGGGCCTCCAAAAAACCGAAGGTGCGTTTGATAACGCCGATACTGTGTTCGACCCACGCTCGGGTGGCGGACTTGATACGGTTTCGACAGCGCGCGACCTCGTCGACCCAGCCCGTGTAGCGATAGCGCCGGTGGGTCAGGGCGCGCGCCCACGGCGCGTGTTCGCGGATGATTTTGGTCCTTCCCTGGTAGGTCGATTCACTTCAGACGGGGGTTTCGTTACCGTGCAGCAGGTCGGCCAGACAGTGCGAGTATGGACGTTGTCCGCCGCCGCCACCACCGAGTGAATGACCGTAAGGAACTGTTCATGGAGGGTCAGAACGGCATGAGCGACGAGAAGGAGGCACAGGCAAATAGCTCGTCGAACAGGAGTTGCTGCCACGGCGGGCCTTCAGCCTGCTTGTATTCAGGAGAGGCCAAAGCGAGGCCGTTATTCAGCGATTTTTTGCGGGCGTTCGGGATTGCGACGGGTATCGTGGTCGGCCAGCTGCAGTACAAGGGCCTCTTACTTAACACTCATTGCAACGACCTCAAGGTCCGGTATCAATGGAGTCATGACTAGCGCCGACGCGCCGGCATTATTCCACTCGAAATTGCCGGAGAACCGGGCGCCCATCCAATGCGCGTTGTGAATTGCCCAGAGAGAAAAGAGGACGCTCGCCGAAATATGACAATGGTGATGCCGTGATTTTGTTCATAAGCCATGAGGCATGCGACTAATCGCGAACTTGCCAAAATCTAATGCTCAGGATGAGGAATTTCGGCATGTAGCAACAATGACGGGCACTTCCGACGCCGATCCCTCCCGGCCAAATTGAATTTGACTTAGATCAAGGCGAATCGATTAACCACCCCGTAACATCCCCAAGCACGACTGGAATCATGCTCCAGCGGTCGCCTCCTAAGCCCATCTTATAGAGGATAGCAACTTTTTGTATTGTGCCTCATGGGGTATTTCACGCCCATCTGACCGACCTTATAGCTTTATTGCATATGACAGCATCAATGAACAAGAAGTTGACGACTATTCCCCTGTCGTCACCGAAGAGCGAGGTGGTTTGCAATCTGTGCGAGCTGTTTGGCTTGTGCCGTGTCGCTGGCCTAAATAGCGGCGACGACGCTCGGCTTGAGCGCATCGTCTCACGACGGCTTCAGATCAAACGCGGCCGGATGCTGTTCGCCGCCGGCGAAAAGTTTAAATACGTCTATGCGGTAAAGTCCGGGGCGTTCAAGAGCTATCTGTTGATGGAGAATGGCTGCGAACAGATCGTCGACTTTCATTTTCCCGGCGAGCTGATCGGTCTGGAAGGCATGGCCTTGGGTCATTATGCTTACGCGGCGAGTGTCCTCGAATCCGGCAGCGTTTGTCGCATGCGTATCACCGAGCTGCCGCTGTCCGACACCGAGCTGATGCAGTTCTGGCAACGCCAAGCGGAGGCGCTGAGTCGCAGGGTGCACCATTGCCAGAGCGCCTTTCTGTTGATCGGTTCGAAGAGCGTAGAACGGAGTTTGGCGATCTTTCTTCTCAATCTTTCGGAGCGCTTTGTCGAACGCGGCCTGCCGGGTTATAGATTCCGCCTTCCGATGGGGCGCGAGGACATCGCCAACTATCTGGGCGTCGCCAACGAGACGGTCAGCCGGGTGTTGACGCGCATGCAGGAGCAGGGGCTGATCGCGGTGAGCGGCCGCAACATTCAATTGCGCGTTCCCGTGCGTCTACGCGAACTCGCTTGCTGTATAGAGACGTAAGGTCGCAATCATTCGGCGCGCGCGATGGTCGCCGCGCATCGGGCAACGGTGGGAGAAACATCATGGGACCGAGTTTATGGCAGATGCTGATCGTTCTGGCAATCGTCGTAGTATTGTTCGGAACGAAAAAATTGCGCAATGTCGGTGGTGACATGGGGGCGGCGATCAACAACTTTCGCAAAGCCCTACACAATGGAGAACAGCCTACGGCGCAAGAGAAACAAAACCTGTTCGAGCGGGCCGCCGACCGCGATGATCAGTAATATTCCTGTCGGTATGCGGGTACAATATACTGCCCAGTACCACGTGGGCTATGACTGAACCCGAACTCACCATCATCGTCTCAATGGCAACCGTCTTGTGCGCCTGACACTCGCGTCGTGCCCATGGCGACGGCGTCGATAGGCGTTACGCAACATTCAGCTCAGAACAACCGGCGAATTGAATTTTATTCGTTGTTCCCACCGCGCCGCCCGGGGCATTCACCATCGGAATAGTCCCGTCGTCCAAAGCGGCATATCGATAACTTCCTGAGTTTCAGGTGCCTTGCATTCATCCGCCGCAGCAGACGCATCCTTGTGACAGGCGCTGATATTTATCGGTCACTGTCAGACCAAAACTGATGTACATCAAGGCGGATGCCAACTGCTTTCATTACGATTTTCCGCATCGAATGCGTCATGGCGCGCAATCAAATAGTGATTTCACCTATTGCGGATGAATGTAATGACCATGTTTCAGGCTGTCGACGAAACTCATCGGTTGCGAGGGCGCCCTATGTCAGGGTTCCGGCATGTGCGCAAAGCTCGTTCACAAGCCGCCGCTGGCACGCGGCTGCTATTCGCAGCCCTACTCCTCGTCGGTATGGCGTTTTCCATTGCGGTGCGAGCCGACGGCAACAAATCATTTGTCGATAGCGATGCGCTGGCATTTTTTCACGGTGCCGATCGCATCGGCGCGGTGACCGGTACAGTTCCCTCTGCACCGGTGTACCAGGGCAACAAGGTGGTCGGCTACGTATTCGAGACCAAACGAGTGGCGCCCTTCCCCGCCTATTCCGGTCAGCCGGTCAATGTTCTGGTGGGTATCGATGCCAAGGGTGCCATCACCGGCACCAAGGTGCTGGAACAGCACGAACCTATCTTGCTGCTCGGCATCCCGGTACAGAAGCTTTACGACTTCTGCGATCAGTACATCGGAAAGAAGGTGACCGACACCATTGAGGTGGGAAGCAGCGGTCGACAGGGCGTGATCTCCGTGGACGCCATCAGCAGCGCTACGGTGACTGCGATGGTGGTTAATCGCACCATCATGCATGCGGCGCTGAAGGTGGCTGTGGCGCGCAAGATTGTCAGCGCCGGTGCGGCCCATCTCCATTCCATTGCCACGGTGAAGAAGGACTATTTTGACAAGGCCGACTGGAAGACTCTGACCGGCAACGGCTCGATCCGCCATCTGCGTCTCACGGTCGGCCAGGTGGACGACGCCTTCGCCAAGACCAAGGCGGCACACAGCGACGAGCGCGGCGGTGCCAACCGTGATCGCGACGCGATGTTCATCGACCTCTACTACGCCTACCTCAGCGCTCCGACCATCGGTCGCAACTTGCTCGGCAAGTCGCAGTACGATTGGCTGATGTCGACCCTGAAACCGGGAGAACACGCGGTGGTGGTGCTCGGCAACGGCTATTCGTTCAAGGGATCGGGCTATGTGCGAGGAGGTATCTTCGACCGCGTGCACCTGGTGCAGAACGGCCAAAATATCCTGTTCCACGACCTCGACTACCAGCGCCTGGACGATACGGCGATTGCCGGCATGCCGCAGTTCAACGAGATGGCGATCTTCATCGTACGTAAGGGGAACGAATTCGATCCGGGCGAGGAATGGCAGCTGGAACTGTTGGTGCGGCGCCAGACCGGCCCGGTGCAAAGCGTATTTGCCGCATTCCGCGGCGATTACCAATTGCCGGCGGCTTACTACACCAGGCCGTTCGACATTGAGGATCTGCCGCTGTGGCAGCGCATCTGGCTGCAGCATACCTTCCAGGAGGCGGTCATCGTCGCCAGCTTGGGTATCCTTGGCCTGATCCTGCTGTTACAGGACTGGTTCGTTCATCGCCCGCGGCTGATGACCATCGTGCGCACCACATTCCTCGTCTACACGGCCACCTTCATCGGCTGGTATGCACTGGGGCAGTTGTCGGTGGTCAATGTGTTCACCTTCCTCCATGCGCTGTTCCACGACTTCCAGTGGACCAATTTCCTGATGGACCCGACATTGTTCATCCTGTGGGCCTTCGTCGCCGTCACGCTGCTGCTGTGGGGGCGCGGGATCTACTGCGGCTGGCTCTGTCCGTACGGCGCGCTACAGGAGTTGGTGAACAAGGCAGCGCGTCGTCTCAAGGTGCGTCAACTTGAGTTGCCCTATGCGGTCCACGAACGGTTGTGGGCGTTGAAATACGTGCTGCTCATCGTGCTGTTCGGCATCTCGCTGCAATCGGTGAGCCAGGCTGAGCGGTTTGCCGAAGTCGAACCGTTCAAGACGGCGATCTCGCTGCACTTTGCGCGCAGCTGGCCGTTCGTAGTCTACGCTGCCGGCCTGCTGGTGGTGTCGATATTCAACCGCAAATTTTTCTGCAAATACGTTTGTCCGCTGGGCGCAGCGCTGGCGGTGGCTGGCCGCGGACACCTGTTCGATTGGCTGAAGAGGCGCAAGGAATGCGGCAAGCCGTGTCAGATATGCGCCGTCGAGTGCGAGATCCGCTCCATTCATCCGACCGGCGAGATCAATATGAACGAGTGCCACTACTGCCTTGATTGCCAGGTGACCTATTTCAACGATCACAAGTGCCCGCCGCTGGTCGACCGGCGCAAGAAGCGCGAGCGTGCGGAGCGCATGAAGCGGGAGCAACAGATGGAGCGTTCGGCCAGCTCGTCGCGGCTGGAGGACATTCCGGTAACGGAGGAAAGCGCCAAGCGCTGAACAAGGCGTATGGCTTTTCAGGCGACACCAAGAGGAGATGAAGACCATGAGTGAGCAAGACGATAAACACGGCCTTTCCCGGCGTAAGTTTCTAAGTACCGCAGCCATCGCCGGCGCAGCCGGTGCGGCCGGCGCCGCGGGGGCGCACGCCGGTCTCGGCAAGGGGCTGCTGCCTGCCATCGGTATCAACGACGCGCGGGCCGCCGAGGCGGGTGAGGAAGGAATCAACGTACCGCCCGGCCAGCTTGACGAGTACTACGGCTTCTGGAGCGGTGGGCAATCCGGCGAGATCCGCATCCTGGGCGTACCGTCGATGCGCGAGCTGATGCGCATTCCGGTATTCAACTACGACGGTGCCACCGGTTATGGCTGCACCAACGAGACCAAACACATCCTCGGCAAGAATGCTCCGCTCAACGGCGACCTGCATCATCCGCACATGAGCATGACCGACGGGCGCTACAACGGCAAATACCTGTTCGCCAACGACAAGGCGAACACCCGCGTGGCACGGATACGCTGCGACGTGATGAAGACCGACAAGGTCGTGCACGTCCCCAACGTGCAGGCGATTCATGGCCTGCGCGTACAGAAGGTGCCGTATACCAAGTACGTCTTCGCCAATGCCGAGTTTCGTATCCCGCATCCCAACGACGGCCGGTTCCTGGATCAGCCCGACAAGTACTACACCATGTTTAGCGCCATCGATGCGGAGAAGATGGAGGTGGCGTGGCAGGTGATTGTCGACGGTAACCTGGACAACACCGAAGCGGACTACAGCGGCCGCTTCGTCGCGTCCACCTGCTATAACTCGGAAGATGCGGTGACCTTGGCCGGAATGATGCGCAACGAACGTGACTGGGTGGTGGTGTTCGACGTACCGCGCATCGAGGCTGAGATCAAGGCGGGTCGCTACGAACACGTCGGCGACTCCAAGGTACCTGTGCTCAACGGACGTCACGGCTCCCACATCACCGCCTACATCCCGGTGCCGAAGAGCCCGCATGGCATCAACATGACGCCAGACGGCAAGTACTACGTGGCCAACGGCAAGCTGTCGCCGACGGTGACTATCATCGCCACCGAGATGCTGCCGAAGCTGTTCGATGGCAAGCTCAAGGACCCGCGCGATACCGTGGTGGCGGAGCCGGAGTTGGGGCTCGGGCCTTTGCACACCGCCTTCGACCATCGTGGTAACGCCTACACCACGCTGTTTATCGATAGCCAGATATGCAAGTGGAATATCGACGATGCGATCCGCGCCTACAAGGGCGAGAAGGTTGACTACATCCGCCAGAAGCTGGACGTGCACTACCAGCCGGGTCACAACCACAGCTCCATGGGCGAGACTCGCGATGCCGATGGTAAATGGCTGGTCTCCCTCAACAAGTTCTCGAAGGATCGGTTCCTGGGCGTCGGCCCGCTGCACCCTGAGAACGACCAGCTGATCGATATCTCCGGCGATAAGATGAAGCTGATGCACGACGGCCCGGCCTTCGCCGAGCCCCACGACTGCGTCATTGTCCACCGCAGCAAGATCAAGACCAGGAAGATTTGGGATCGCGGCGACTCCTACTTCGCGATGACGGCGGAACGCGCCAAGCGTGACGGCATCGATTTGATGAGGGACAGCAAGGTGATCCGCAAAGGGCGTAAGGTGTTCGTCTACATGACGTCTAGCGCCCCGGTTTACGGTCTGAGCGAGTTCAAGGTGAAGAAAGGCGACGAGGTGACGGTGACCATCACCAACATCGACAACATCGAGGACGTCAGCCACGGCTTCGTGGTGAGCAACCACGGTGTCGCGATGGAGATCAGTCCACACGAAACTTCATCGGTGACCTTCGTCGCCGACAAGCCCGGCGTGCATTGGTACTACTGTGACTGGTTCTGCCATGCGCTGCACATGGAAATGCGCGGTCGCATGCTGGTGGAGGCCTGATCGTTGGGGGAGGGCGGTTCGCCGCCCTCCCGCTTCGGCGGAATCGATCATGTCGCGTTATTTGTTTCGGCTACGCTTTTACGGGACGCTGTTGTCCGTCAATGCGGCACCGCATGTGACGCCACGCGGCCTCTCCCGTGTCGACTCGGGACAGACCGTAACGGACCCGGTCACCGACACATATTTTTCACCTTAATTCGACGAATGGGTTTGTGGTGCTGACACGCGATATCCTTTTGTTCTGGTTGACGCTGGCATTGATGCTGTCGACGCCGGCGGTCGCTGCGATCTACCAGGTGACCGGCAGCGGTCGCCAACTCACTGCGGCGCTGGCGCGGGCTCGTTCCGGCGACACCATTGTCGTTCATCCCGGTGTTTACCATGTCCATTTGGTGGTTAACAAATCGGTGACGCTGAAGGGCGTCGGAACACCGGTTCTTGATGGATCAGGTCATGGCAATGTCGTTCTGATCAAGGTACCGCATGTCGTATTGCAGGGATTCGTGGTTCGTAACTCCGGTAGAAACCTCACCAATATGGATGCCGGGGTTTTCGTGACGGGCCACGCTGCCGGTGTCGTCATTCAGGATAACCGGTTCGTCGGCGACCTGTTCGGGATCTGGTTGGACGGTTGCAACAATCCGCAAGTGATCGGCAACGTGGTGCGCGGCCTGCGCCAGCTCCGCTCACCGGACCGCGGCGACGGCATTCATTTCTGGAGCGTCAAAAACGGGTTGGCGTCCGGCAACGATATCGCCTATTCGAGGGATGGAATCTATATCTACGACAGCAACCACAATACCCTGAGCGGTAACACGATGCACGACACGCGTTACGGCATTCACTACATGTATTCGAACCACAACAGGATCATCGGCAATCACACCTACCATACGCGCGCCGGCTACGCATTGATGGAGTCGGACCACCTGCTGGTGCAGGACAATACCTCACGGGATGACCGGAATTACGGCATTCTCATGAACTTTATCACCTACAGCGAAATCGTTCACAATCGCGTCATCGCGGTGGCCAGCGGCCTGAGCTATGCCACCGGCGGAAGCGCGGTCGCCGGTGCCGAGGGCAAAGCGCTGTTCGCCTACAACTGCGTTTTCAATAAGATTACGGGGAACCTTTTTGCCGATAGCGGGATCGGATTGCATCTGACCGCCGGGTCGGAGCAAAACCAGGTCTATGGCAACGCCTTTGTACACAACCATATTCAAGTGCGCTACGGCAACAACCGGCCGGAAGAGTGGTCGTGGAAAAAACAGGGAAATTACTGGAGCGACTACATGGGCTGGGACCTGAACAGCGATGGCCTCGGCGATGTGCCGTATATACCCAACGATGCCATGGACCGGCTGCTGTGGATATACCCGAACGTGCGGTTGCTCATCAATAGCCCCGCCATCGAGACGGTGCGGTGGGTGCAGCGGCAATTCCCCATCTTTTCCGACCCGAAGGTGCGGGACAGTTACCCGTTGATGCAATCGCCGGTGCCTTTACCGAAGGAGCAAGCTCATCCATGAATACGACGGCGATCGAGTTGACGCATCTGCGCAAGGCATTCGGTCCGCTGCAGGCGCTGGACGACGTTTCGCTCACTGTTCCCGAAGGACAGATCTGGGGACTGCTCGGCCATAACGGCGCAGGCAAGACGACGCTGATGAAGCACTTGCTCGGGCTGCTCGTGCCGACCGGCGGCGAGGTGCGGGTGTTGGGCCGTTCCCCCACCGGCAGCGATGCCCGCGCATTGCGGCGCGAGGTGGGCTACCTGCCGGAGACGGTGGCGTTCTATCCCGAACTCACCGGGCGGGAGATCCTGAAGTATTTCGCCCGCCTGAAAGATGTCGCCCCGTCGCAGTGCGAACGGATGCTGGCGGATGTCGAATTGACCGATGCCGCCGACCGGCGGGCACGGACCTACTCCAACGGGATGCGCCAGCGTCTCGGCCTCGCCCAGGCGATGCTCGGGCACCCCCGTCTGCTGCTGCTGGATGAGCCGACCGCCGGCCTGGACCCGATCGCGACGCAGCGGTTTTACCGGAAGGTGAAGCAGCTGGCGGGAGAGGGGGTGAGCATTCTGCTCTCGTCCCACATTCTGGCCGGCGTCGAGCGGCATGTGGATCGGGTGGCGATTCTGGGCAGCGGCAAGCTGCTGGCTGCGGGGACCCTCGGTGAACTGCGCGCCCGGGTGCGATTGCCGGTGGTCATTCGCGTGCGCCTGTCCGGGGCGATCTCCGAGTGGCCGGCCGTCGCTGGAGAAGAGGGGCGCGCGGCCAAGCGTATCGGCGACGGTGAATTCGAATTTCGTGTTCCGGAACAGGGCAAACTCTATCTCCTGCAGCAGCTGACGGCACGCGACGATGTGGTGGATCTTTCCGTGATGCCGCCGACCCTGGACGACGTTTATGCGCACTACTGCGGTGTTTCGGAACAGGCACCAACGGCCTCGGCAGAGGGGGCGGAACAATGAGCGTCGTACGGACAATCGCGATAAAGGAATTCCGGGACGGGTTACGCAACCGCTGGGTTGTCGCCATCACTATCGTGTTCGCCCTGCTGGCCATCGGCATCGCTTATTTCGGGCCTGCCGCCTCCGGCACCGTGGGGTTCGCCTCTCTGGCGACGACGGTGGTCAGTCTTGCCAGCCTCGCCGTGTTTCTCATCCCGCTGATTGCCCTGATGCTGGCCTACGACAGCATCGTGGGCGAACGTGAGCTGGGTACGCTGCTGCTGGTGCTGAGCTATCCGATCAGCCGGCGTCAACTCATCGTCGGCAAGTTTTTCGGCCACGGCGCCATCATGGCCGTCTCCACCGTGGTGGGCTTCGGCGCCGCCGGTCTGCTCATCGCCGGTCTGACCCGCCAACTCGCCAACCCTGAGTTTTGGGGGGCCTTCGGTCTGTTCATCGTCTCGGCGACGCTGCTTGGATTGGTATTCGTCGGCATCGCCTACCTCATCAGTGTTTCAGTCTCCGAGAAGTCGAAGGCGGCGGGGATCGCGCTGGTGGTCTGGTTCGGGTTCGTTATCGTTTTCGACCTCGCGCTGCTGGGTGTGCTCGTGGTCACTCGCGGCGCGGTGGGTGATGTGGGTCGGACAATATTTCCGTATCTGCTGCTTCTCAACCCGACGGATATGTTTCGTGCCGCCAACCTGATCGGTTTCTCGACGGTGCGCAGCTACGTCGGGTTGGCCAACTCCGTCAACGGTGGTGTCCTCTCGCCCGTGGTTCTCATCGGCGGGTTGCTGGTATGGATTGTGGTGCCGCTCTGGTTGGCGGTTCGCCGGTTTCGCCGACAGGAGATGTAGGCCATGCGTTATGGAACTGCGTGAGCGGGACGATGAGGTAATTATGAATATGTGCAATCCCAGAAGATTTGCGGTGCTGTTTTCGGTTGTCCCACTGTTGGTCTCGGCGCTGTTGTTGGCGGGTTGCGGCAAGTCGTATCAGGCCAAAGACCAGCCGCCGGTGCCGATAAAGCCGGGCGATCAGTGTGCCGTATGCGGGATGTATATCACCGAATATCCCGGTCCCCGCGGCGAGGCCTACATTCAGGGTCGTTCCACGCCGTTGAAATTCGGCTCGACACGGGACTTCTTCGCCTATGTCTTGCAGCCCGAGGACAAGCCGTTGCTGCAGACGCTCTACGTCCAGGATACGGCGGCCATCGACTGGAAACATCCGAAGGGCCACTGGATCGATGCACGCAAGGCATGGTATGTCCCCGAATCGGCGTTGCCCGGCGCGATGGGGCCGACGTTGGCATCGTTCCGTAACAAGGCCGATGCCGAAAAATTTGCGCAGCGCTACAATGCAAAAGTACTCCGCTACGGCGACGTTACCATTCAAATGATAACGTCCATGCCCGCGCCGAAGATGAACATGAAGCCGATGCCCAAGGATATGAAAGCCATGCCGATGTCTCCGCAGAAGTAACTCCCCTTGTGGCGATTGTCGCTCCGGCGGCCGTTTGAAACGGTGCGCCGGGCGGCAAAATGGCCGCTGCGTTTCCCTGTGGACAGTGCGTGAACGAGAAAGCAGTGTTATGCGTTTAAGGAAAAACGCTTTGGTAAGACGCAGAGATGCGAAAACGACGAATCCTAGACCCGAAGGCTGAGGCTTACGTGCAGGGCCGCAAGCGGCCATACAAGTCGCGTGACATGTTCGCCTGGTACCTGCAACCGTAGAGCGTCACGGTGGCTGAGAAGGTCTTCGCCCACGAGATGGGGCCACCTGTTGGAAGTCGCCTTCCGGCAAGGATTTTACCGACGCCCGCAAGGCGTGGTATGTGGTAGGTTCCGGTACACTAGCGGTACTCGATTCGCTCAATACCCTGAACGGAATACACAGCATGCCCAAGGGTAGCGGGCAACACGAGACCATATCTAAATCACTGCCTAAGGGCATGAATATGGCACCGCATACACGGACACGTTGATCCTGCTTATCGGCACAGCATGAGTCTGTAGGTGCGGAGTATGTTGAGCTGAACAACGGCAATATAGTGAAGCCTCCGCGGGCAATAACGGTTGCCGATATCCGTTCATGCTTCCTGTGCGGTCTTGCGCATGGTGTCGACTATCTCCAGCTTTACAAGGATTGCCGCCACATCGGGTTGCTCCTCAAATGGATGCGGCATCTTGGCACTAAGTGCATTATCGGCGGCATAGGCAGCAACGATAACACGATGAAGACGAGAATCTGGTACGCTGTCACCGCTTGCCGACCACCAGCCAAGCTTGGCACAGACAGATTTTATAACTATGGTATATGGCCGATTCTCAACTGGACTCCATCGATATGAGCCAACAAAAAATACCTGAATGCGAGCTGCAGACGCATCCTATGTTCGCTGGACTCAGCGACGGGCAATTGGCCATGATAAAGGAAGGGTCTCAACTGATAACACTGGAGATTGGCGAGCACCTTTTCGCGCAAGGGCAAGCTGCGGAGCGTTTCTATTTGCTATGTTCCGGTAGAGTTAAACTCTATCGCCTCTCGCCTGCGGGCAACGAAAAGGTGATCGAGATTGTGCGTTCCGGACAGGTATTCGCAGAGGCGTTGATGTTCATGGATGCGCCTCTCTATCCGGTATATTCCAAGGAAAAGACGGCATACGAGATTTACTCAATCAACAATAAGCTGTTCCTCAATATTTTGCGCAACTCGGTCGATACCTGCTTCCGGTTGATGGCGGATATCAGCCTGCGCTTACACCAACTGCTCAATGAGATCGATGCGCTGACGCTACAAAATGCTACCTTGAGGCTGGTCAATTTTCTGCTGGGGCAGGTGCCGCCTGATGCCGGTAATGCCATAGAGGTCGCGTTGCCGGCAGCAAAAAACATCATTGCGTCGCGGCTCTCTATTCAGCCAGAAACTCTGTCGCGCATTCTGCACAATTTGGGAGATCAAGGACTGATCTCGGTGAAAGGCCTTAATGTGCAAATCCACGACGTCCGGGGGTTGCGAGCCTACCACGAATGACCGGAAACCGGCCCCTCGGTCCCACTCGAT
>DFMR01000146.1 GCA_002376325.1 Proteobacteria bacterium UBA3588
GCCGGACGCCTCCGGCCATTGGCCAGACGGATTGCTCACGCCGGCAGTGCGCGAGTTCTACGATCCGGAAGGCGCGCTCGATGTGACCGCCCTGGTCGATCTCAACACCGGCAACGCGGCGCGCGGCATCTGCGCCATCCCCTACGTGCGCCAACGCGACGGTGCCGACGTCTGGTTCCCGGTCAACATCATCGGCAACCTCTACGTCAGCAACGGCATGTCGGCGGGCAACACGCCCGAGGAGGCGCGCACCCAGGCGCTGTCGGAGATCTTCGAGCGCCACGTCAAATTCCGCATCCTCGCCGAGGGGCTGTGCCTGCCCGCGGTGCCGCCGGAGGTGATCGCCCGCTATCCGCGCATCGCCGCCGGCGTCGACGCCCTGCGCGCGGCGGGCTTCGGCATCCTGGTCAAGGACGCATCGCTGGGCGGACGCTATCCGGTGATGAACGTGACCCTGCTCAATCCGCACGATCAGGGTTGCTACGCCAGCTTCGGCGCGCATCCCTGCTTCGAGGTCGCCCTGGAGCGCGCGCTGACCGAACTGCTGCAGGGGCGGGCGCTCGAAGCGCTGGCCGGTTTTCTGCCGCCGTCCCATGAGCAGGACGAGGTGGCCAGCCCGCAGAACCTGGAGGCGCACTTCGTCGACTCCAGCGGCCTCGTCGGCTGGGCGTTCCTGGGCGACAGCCCGCAATTCGAATTCAGCGACTGGGACTTCGGCGGCAGCACGGCACAGGAGTGCGATTGGCTGATCGAACGCGCTCACGCGGAGGGCCGCGACGTCTACATCGCCGACTACACCCATCTGGGCGTCTACACCTGCCGCATCCTGGTGCCGGGCATGTCGGAGATCTATCCCATCGACGATCTGGAATGGGACAACAACAGCGTCGGCAACCGCGTGCGCGATGCGATCCTGCGCCTGCCGGAACTGGACGACGACGCCTGCGCCGATCTGCTGGCGACGCTCGACGCACTGGGACAGGACGACCAGCAGCCGGTGGCGCCGCTGATCGGTCTGGCGCCCGACGCCGGCACCCTGTGGGCCGAGCTGCGGCTGGGCGAACTGAAACTGCTGCTCGGTCTCGCCCTGGGCGACGCAGCGGTGGTGCGCGAGGGCTGTGACTGGGTGCGCCACTTCGGACAGGCGGGCGACGAACGCCGGCGGGTCTATCGCTGCATCGAAGACCTGCTGAATCTGGAAGACGCCGCCGGTTTCGGCAGCGCGCTGCAACAGATGTACGGCGCCGAGACCCTGCGCCAGGCGCAGGCGCTGCTCGACGGCGAACTGCGCTTCTTCGGCATGCGCGCGCCGGGACCGGCGCTGGAGGGATGCGAACTGCACGGCCGGTTGCTGGCGGCGTACGATAAGGTGCATCGGCGCTAGGCGATTTCGGGGGGAGGTGTGGCTTCGCCACCGGTGATTTAATGCGGGGTCGCGCCCCCGCGCGGCGTGTTGCGAGGCACATCCATGTGCCTCGCCCTTCGGGCCATCCCTGATCCCGAAAGGAATTCAATGGCCCGCTTGCCCAGATTCACGATACCCGGCCAGCCCCAGCACGTGTTCGTGCGGTGCAACAACCGCAGCGAGATATTTTGCGCCGATTCGGATTACCGCTTTTACCTCGAAAAGTTGCAGGAAGGCCACCCTGATCGATTCGGAAAATTACCTGCTGATCTGCATGCGCTATATCGAGCTGAACTCGGTGCGGGCAGGGATGGTGTCGCATCCGTCGAACGTAGTGGAAGAGGATATCCATAACTCTCACCGTCCATAACTCTCACCGCTGCCAGCGTCTTGTCGCCCCGCAGGGCGGCTACCGCCACTTTGGCCTTGAATGCCGGTGTGTGATTAGGGCGGGGTCTTCTGCTCATCGTTTGCTCCTGTTTCTTCAGGGCCATCATGCCTCAATCAGGTCGCAATTCCGCTTGTCTCGCTGTTCAAATTTCCGGGGCCAGCTCTGTTTACGCAACCTCGATAAAAAGGCTGCGCCCTCAGTCGGCCCCGTGGATGAATCCTCGCACCCATCCCGTGTTCTGCGCGATTAACCGCCCATCTGGCCGAGCCGCGCCTTGGCGCGCAGGAAGCGCAGCGGTCCCCATACGGCGATCACGAAGGCGTAGACCAGGACGCCGTAGGCGAAGTAGTAGCCCCAGGTATCGGGCGTCGGATAGAACAGCAGCATCACGGCGCCGAGCAGGCCGACGAGGAAGGCGGGCAGCAGGATATAGAACAGGCCGGGCCACAGTGGCGTGGCCGCCAGCACCCGGCGGTTGAGGGCGGCCAGTTCGTCTTCGCCCAGCACCCTGGCCATCATGATCTTGGAAGCGTTGGAGGCCGCCACCAGCAGCGACGCGGTGAGCACGATGATGCCCATGGGTACCGAGTAGTACGGGATGAAGCCGATGAGGATGGTCGCCAGCGCGTATTTCCAACCCAGCCGCCGGGCGATGGCATTGGCCTCCAGTTTGAGTCGTGGCGTTACCAGGTAGGTGGTGGCGACGTCGGCGACGCGCGAGAGGATCGTGACTGCGGCGATGATGTGGACGAAATAGTGGTGAATAAAGGCGTTCATAAGGAGGATTTCTCGATTACGTTGGCTTAGCAGATCGTGCGGCGCCGACGCGGTCTGTGGTTGGCAACACCACAACAGCAACTAAGGCAAACGCCGAATTCACCGAGGATATTACAACGGAGTGCGCCGCTGCACGCACCAACCATCCGGGTTTCTTATCTCCCTCCTTTTTAGTGTGTTCGGTTGTTCCTGCTTCTTGACCGTGACGCGCATGCCGCGCCGCACCAGCTTCTATACTGTCACCATCCCCCCGCCGCCGTGCGCTGTGTCCGGCACGGCATATCCGTAAAGGAGCAGTAGCATGATTAACATTGCCCATATTCATCCGATGCTGGTTCACTTTCCGATCGTGCTGTTTCTCTCCGCGGTCGGATTGCAGGGGCTGGTGCTGCTGCGCCGCGGCGACCTGACGGCGAATGGCTGTATCGCCAACACGGCGTTGGCGGCGTTGCTGCTGGCGGCGTTGGCGGCGGTGGTGACGGCCTCCTTCGGGGACATGGCGCTGGATCATGCGGTGGCCCTTGGTTTTCCCAAGCCGCCGATGGAGATCCATGCCGACCTGGGGTTCAGTACCATGTGGTTCTTGCTGGTACTGTCGGCGTTCCACCTGTTGGCCCGCTGGCGCCGCTGGAGCCTCGCGGGCGGACGCGGCTGGCTGCTGTTGCTGGTAGCGCTGGCCGGTGTGGTACTGCTGATCGTCACCGCCTATCACGGCGGCGAACTGGTCTACCATTACGGGGTCAACGTCGACGCGGTCAAGCCGTGACGGCGGCGCGGCTGCATGCTGCGGTTAACGCCTCGGCGCCTGGATGTAACTGGCGAAGGTGCTGTCGTCGTTCTTCTGCACCAGCTTGATCAGCAGGTAGTCCCACTGTGGCGCGAGCCAGAAGGTGGTGGTGCCCTTGGTGACCTTGATCGCTTCCACCGTGCCGCGGTCGGTGACCACCTTCTCCCTGCCGGCGACGTTGTAGATGTACGGCGTGATCTTGCCGCGGTCGGCGACGCGGTATTCCATGTGTTTTTTGCCGGCGGCGACATCGCCGCGCAGCACCATCTGGTTCATCAGTTTGTCGAGGGTGCCGGGCGGCAGCGGCACTTCGGTGGTCTTGCCGTTGCGCAGTGAGGCGACCCGGTGGTGCGGCCAGTCGAAGTCGAGCTGTTCGGTGGCGTCCTTGGCGCGTCCGGTGTCGTGGGCGTAATACCGCAGCGGCACGGCCTCGGCGCCGTCGTAGCGCCAGGTGCTGCGTTCGAGTACGCGGTCCTGCTTGAACAGCGCCACCAGCCCGGTGGGATACATGAAGTTCTCCAGCACATAGTTGCCGTTGGGGTCGACATGCAGGGTGCGCTCGATCTCGCCGATCTTGAAGCCGTTGTACTGCACCGAGTAGCGCGCGTGGAACGGTTGGGGCCGGTAGTCCGCCGCGCTGGCGGCGCCGGTCGGCAGCAGCAGGGCGGCCAGCAGGGCGGCAGTGAGGCGTCGTGTGAGGCGCGGGCTAGGCATCGGCGCATCTTAGCAAAAACGGTGCGGCGCCTCCTACGTCCTTACGGTTTCTTGTCACTGTTCGCTGGTATACTCCCACGCTTTCCGCCTGAACCCGGATCGCCATGTTTATTGAATCCCGGCGCGCCGCGCGCCCCTTTCCCGTCTGGATGCTGGTGCTGCTGCTCCTGATCCTGCTGGGCAACATCGCCGCCCTGGTTTCCATCGGCTTGCTGCCGGACGAGGCCTATTACTGGGTCTGGTCGCAGCGTCTGGGTCTCAGTTATTTCGACCATCCGCCGCTGGTGGCGTGGCTGATGCATCCGTTGACCGTGCTGTTCGGCAGCGGCGTGCTGGTGATTCGGGCCGAGGCGGTGGCGTCGTGGCTGGTGGGGGCTGTGGTGGCCTACGATTTCGCGCGCCGGCTCTACGGCGAGCGCCGTGCCGGCGGGCTGGCGGTGCTGGTGTGGGCCAGCCTGCCCATCGTGCAGGTGGGTTTCCATATCCTGACGCCCGACAATCCGCTCATCATCTTTACCTGGCTCACCTATTACCTCGCCTATCGCACCGTGGCGGAGGGGCGACCACGGCTGTGGCTGGCGACCGGTCTGTGCATGGGGCTGGCGCTGCTGGCGAAGTATCCGGCGGTGGTGGTGCTGGCGGGGCTGTTCCTGACCCTGCTGCTGAGCCGCGCGGGACGCCGCCAGCTGACGCAGCCGTGGCCATGGCTGGGTGCGCTGCTGGCGCTGCTGCTGTTTGTGCCGGTGGTGGTGTGGAACTGGCGCCACGACTGGATCTCCTTCGCCTTCCAGCTGGGGCATGGCGTGCATCAGGCGGTTGCCACCGATCCCGGCAAGATGTTCCTGCTGTTCCTCGGTGGTCAGCTGGTGGCGGCGATGCCCTGGACCTTTCTGGCCATGGCCTGGAGCAGCCTGGTGCCGGGGGGCTGGCGCGAGCGGCTGAGCGGCTACGACCGGTGGCTGCTGGGCAGCGGCTTCTGGCTGCCGCTGATCGTCTTCGGTATCGCCGGTCTCACCGCCGACAGCGGTCCCAACTGGCCGGAGACCGCCTACGTGCCGGGCACCGTCCTGCTGGCGGGGGCGTTGTCGCGCTGGCTCTATCCGCCGGCCCGGGCCCGCCGCGGGGCGCGGCCGCTGGTGCTGAGCGCGGTGATCCTGTTGACCCTGTGCAGCTTCACGTTGGTCGACATGATGCGTTTCCCCCACTATCTGGACAAGATCGGCGTGACCGGCCTGACCGCCAAGCGCACCCAGTTGAGCCAGTCCTACGGCTGGGGCCAGGTGAAGACGGCGTTGGTGCGGCTGCTGCCGCAGGTGGAGAAGGACAACCCCGAAGGCGGCCAGTGCGGCATCATCGTCGACAACCACGCCACGGCGGGGATGGTGGCCTGGCTGTTGCGGGCGCCGTACCGGGTCAGCGCGACCATGGATACGCGGGTCAACCAGTACCACTTGTGGGAACGCGACCAGCCCACTCCACCGGGCCACCTGTGCCTGTACATGCAGAAATTCGACGCCGAATCGACCACGGCGGCGCAGATCCCCGAGGAGGTGACGCTGCCGGAAGGGAAGTGGCGCCGCATCGACGTGGTCAACGTCCACAACCCGGACCTGTCGCACCGCTGGTATGCCTTCTACGTGCCCGAAGCGCCCGGCAGCGTCCCGGCCAAGCCGTGAAGCCGCCGGCCCCTTTCGCTATAATGCTCCGCTTTCCCTAGGCCAACGGACCCTTGAGCGTGAATTCCACCCCGGCAACCGCGTCGATCAGCGCTGGGCGGGCGGCGCTGCTGCTGGTGGTTGTCTGCACCGCGTTGCACCTGCTGGTGGCCGGCCGGGTGGAGTTGTCCGGCGACGAGGCGCACTACGCCCTCTATGGCTACTTCCTCGACTGGAGTTATTTCGATCATCCGCCCCTGGTGGGGTGGTTGCAGGCGCTGATCCTGCCGTTCTCGGACAGCGACTTTGCCCTGCGTCTGTGGCCTGCGGCCCTCGGCGTCCTCTCCAGCCTGGCCCTGTTCCGCCTGACCCGCACGCTGTTCCCCGACGAGTCGCCGTGGACCGCCTTTGTTGCGGTGGCCCTGTTGCAGTCGGCGCTGGCGTTCCAGGTGTTCTCCATCGCCATGGAGCCCGACACGGTGCTGCTGCCGCTCAGTCTCGGCGCCGCGGTGTTCCTGCTGCGTGCCGTGGAGCATGAGCGGGCGAGCGACTGGCTGTGGGTCGGAGTGCTGTTCGGGTTGGCGGGGCTGGCCAAATACACCGCGGTGATGCTGGCGGTGGGGGCGCTGCTGCTGGTGCTGCTGGGCGGGCGCACCCGCGTGCTGCGCCGTCCCGGACCGTGGCTGGCGGTGGCGGTGGCGGTGCTGCTGATTCTGCCGGTGCTGTGGTGGAACTGGCAGCACGATTGGATCTCGTTCCGCTACCAGATCGACCATGGGGTGCCGGCGCGCGGCTGGGAACTGCGGCGTTTCCTGCTGTCCCAGGCCGGACAGCTGGTGGCCTACGGGCCGGGACTCTATCTGCTGGGCTTCGCCGCCGCTTACGGTGGCCTGCGCCGCTGGGGCGAGCGTGCGGCACGCTATTCATTGTTGCTGGCGCTGCCGCCGCTGCTGTTCTTCGGCTGGAGCAGCGGTTTCGAACCGACCCTGCCGCACTGGACCCTGCTGGGCTGGGCGTTGCTGGCGCCGTTGGTGGCGCGTTTTCTGCTGCGCCACTGGCAGCGGCGCAGCGTGCGCGTCATCGTCTGGGGCGGTGTGACCTATTCGGTGGTGTTGACGCTGCTGCTGCACAGCGAGCTGTTCAGCCCCTGGCTGCCGTTCGAGCCCAGGCATTTTCCTCTGAACGATCTGTACGGCTGGCGGGCAGCCAGTGTGCGCGCGGAGCAACTATGTGCGGCGATGGCGGCGACGCCCGGTCCGAAGCCGGTGCTGTTCGCCGGCAACTGGTCCTACGCCAGCCATATCTCCTGGTACGTGCGGCCGACCCCGGTGCAGGTGACCGACGGCCACATCACCCAGTCAGACCTGTGGTACGGCTCGCCGGCGCCGGGGGCGCGCGGCATTCTGGTGGTGCCAGATTCGCAGTTCAGCCACGGCGCCGTCACCGGCTGGTTGTCGCGTTTCGATCATTGTAAAAAGGCCGACGAGGTGGAGGTGGTGCTGCACGGCACGCCCGCGGTGAGTTATGACCTCTACAGCTGCAGCGGATACCGTGGTGCGCAGCGGTAGCCGGTCACAAAATTGCATCTGCTGGTCGTCGTCGCAGGCGATGCCTGCTGCGGCGTTCCCCTCATATCGGTACACTGCCGCGGTGGCACGGCGCAACACCGGCCAACGACAATGTGATTACAAGATTCGATTGGGGGGAAGGATGGGCGCGACACATACGATGGACAGCCGCGAGCTGGGGCTGGTGCTGGGCAAGCACCTGCTGGGCGTGGACGATCTGCATTACGGTCTGTGGGAGGCCGACCTGGCGCCGTCGCTGGCCAATCTGGCGGCGGCGCAACAACGTTATACCGATCGCCTGGCCGCGGCGCTGCCGCCGCTGGATGGCGAGGAGGTGCGGGTGCTGGACGTGGGTTGCGGTACCGGCCATACGCTGCAACAGCTGACGCGCCGCGGCTACCGCGTCGATGGCGTGATTCCGTCGCCCTCGTTGAGCCGTATGGTCCATGCCCGCTTGGAGCAACTGCCCGGCAACAAGGCACGGGTATTCGAGTGCACCTTGGAGCAGTTTCCCCTGGCGGAGATGGCCGGGCAGTATGATGCGGTGCTGTTTTCCGAGAGCTTCCAGTACATCGACCTGAAGACTGCGCTGGCCTATAGCGCCCAACTGCTCAAGCCCCATGGCCGCGTGGNNCGACGAGGATATCACTGCACTGATGGCGCCCAACATGGATATCGTCGACGAACTGCTGATGCACAAGCTGAAGCCGTCGGGCGAGGCGATCTGGGCCTACCTGAGTGACAACCGCCGCTTCATCGCCTGGCTGCTGAAATTCTTTCTGCGCAAGAAGTTGCCGAAGGTGGAGAAGAAATACTTCTCCGGGCTGCGCACCGGGGCCACCTTCGCCAAGTACAAGAACTATCGCCTGGTGCAACTGACGAGACGTTGATGCAAGAGACGAGAGAGAGTGTAGTGGGGCTGCGCTGGGCGCTCGGTGTGCCGATCGTCGCCGCGCTGTTGCTGGCGCTGCTGTTGGCCACCGGCGCCAACCACGAGGTATTTTTCCTGGTCAACCGTTTCCCCTGGCCGGCGGACGCCCGTCTCTGGTCCAACGTCACCATCTTCGGCGACACCATGCCGCTGCTGTGCCTGCTGCTGCCCTTCGCCGGCCGGCGCCCCGACCTGGTGTGGGCCGTCATGGTGGCCCTGATCGTGGTGTCGTTCGGGGTGGACGGCGCCAAAGATCTGTTCAATACCCCGCGTCCGCCGGCGCTGCTGCTGCCGGACCAGTTCCACCTCATCGGTTTTCGTGCCGTGACCGGCTCGTTTCCCTCCGGCCACAGCGCCGCCGCCTTCGCCTTCGCCGGGGCCATCTGCATGCTGCGTTTCCCGCTGCCGGCCAAGGTCGCGGCGCTGACCGGCGCGGTGCTGGTGGCGGTGTCGCGGGTGGCGGTGGGTATCCACTGGCCGCAGGACGTGCTGGGCGGCGCAGTATTCGGCTGGCTCGGCATGCTGGCCAGCATCTGGCTGGCGGCGCGCTGGCGCTGGGGACTTAACGCGGGCGCGCAGCGCGGCTTCGCCCTGCTGCTGGTGATCGCTGCGCTCTACACCGCCTGGACCTACACCGCCGGCTACCCGTTGGCGCGGCCGCTGCTGATCGTGCTGCCCCTCGCCATGCTGGCGCTGGCGTGGCCCGGCCTGCGCCGGCTGTTTGGAACGCCCGCGTTATGAGCCGGCTGAAGCGCATCGCATCGCCGCTGGTGCGGGTGGCGGTCACCCTGTTGGTGTTCTGGCTGATCTTCCGCAGCATCCATCTGCACGGCGTGGTGGAGACGGTATTGGGCGTTAAGCCGTGGTTGCTGCTGGCGGCGCTGGGATTCCAGTTGTGCAGCACCCTGATCGCCTCCTTCCGCTGGGAGCTGGTGATGCGCCGTCTCGGTTTCGGCCAGTCGTTCCCGTTCTACCTGCGCAGCTACTTCAAGGGCAGCTTCTTCAATCAGGGGCTGCCCACCAGCATCGGCGGCGACGCCCTGCGGATGCTGGATGTGGCGCGCACCGGCCACCGCAAGCGCGACGCCTTTTACGGCGTGGCGGTCGATCGCGGCCTGGGGCTGGCAGGTCTGCTGGTGTTCAACCTGATCGCGCTGCAGGTCAATCCGAATCTGCTGCCGCACCAGGTGTTCCTCGCCATCAACGGGCTGGTGTCGGCGGGTATCGCCGGTTTCGCCGTGCTGGTGCTGTTTCACAAGCTGCACTGGCTGGAACGCTGGCCGGTGACGGTGCTGTTCGTGCGCATCTCGCAGCGGCTGGCACAGGTGCTGCGCGGGTGGCGCGCCTTCTCTGCGCAGCTGCTGTTGGCGCTGGCGATCCACCTGTTCACGCTGCTGGCGATCTTCTGCATCGGCAACAGCGTCGGCCTGACCTTCAATCTGTGGACCTATATGGTGATCGTGCCGCCGGTGATCCTGCTCACCATCGTGCCGGTGTCGCTGGCCGGCTGGGGGGTGCGCGAGGGCGGCATGATCGGCCTGTTTACCCTGATCGGCGCCGACAAGACCCTGGTGCTCTCCATGTCGATCCTCTACGGCGTGAACCTCATCGTCGCCAGCCTGCCCGGGATGTGGGTCTACTTCACCGGCAAACATCATCTGTGAGATGAATCGGATACGACGCAATTTCTATTACGTACTGGCGGCGGTGACGCTGCTCAAGCTGGTGCTGGCGGCGATCCTGCCGCTGACCGGCGACGAGGCCTATTTCTTCCTCTGGGGCAAGTACCTGGCGCTGGGCTATTACGACCATCCGCCGATGGTCGGCTGGTGGCTGCACCTGCTGCTCTATGCGGGCCAGGCCGACTGGTGGCTGCGGCTGCCGGCGGTGCTGCTCACTTCGTTCATCGGCTGGTCCATCTACCGCATCTGGCGCGGCGAGATCGACGAGTCGCGTGCGGCACTGGCCGGCATGCTCTATCTGCTGATGCCCATCGACATCATCGACGTGCTGATCAGCACCGATACGCCGCTGATCCTGTTTTCGTTCCTGTCGGCCTGGGCGCTGCACCGGGCATTGGCCAGGGAGAGCGGCTATCGCTGGTTCGTCTACTCCGGGCTGTTGCTGGGGCTGGCGTTCCTGTCGAAGTATTTTGCCGTGCTGCTGGGGGTGACCTACGGCGTCTATCTGCTCGCAATAAAGCCGGGACGGCGCAACGCGGTCGGCCTGCTGCTGCTGTTCCTCGCGGTGCTGCCGTTCGCCGCCTACAACGTTTGGTGGAACTACGATCACTGCTGGGACAACATCCTGTTCAACCTCTACAACCGCCAGGTCGGCAGCCACGAGGGCGGTTGGTCCGATTTCGTCACCTATCTGGTGATGGTGCTCTATGTGCTGACGCCGCCGCTGCTGTGGTACGGCTGGCGCACGCGGCGCGGCTGGTTCGGCGACCTGCGCCGCGGCGACCTGTTCGGCTGGTTGTGGCTGCTGCCGATGCTGCTGTTCGCCGGGCTGGCCTTCATCGCGCGCATCGGCCTGCACTGGGTGCTGGCCTTCTACCCGTTCCTGTTCCTGCTGTTGCCGCGTTGGTTGGACGGACGGCAACTCAGACGCAGCGTGCAGTTCAATGTGGGTTTCTCACTGCTGCATGTGGCCGCCATAGTGGCAGTGCTGGTGCTGCCGTACGGTCTCTGGAAGAATCACACGGTGATGCATTACGACCTGATCTTCGGCGCCCATCCGGAGGAGTTCTGGCAGCAGATGGAGCCCTATGCGACCAACAGTGTCGTGGGCACCGACGACTACATCTACTCGGCGATCCTGGAGCATCAAACCGGCCGCTACTTCATCGTGATGGGTGACGCCTCCAAGTACGGTCGCCAGGACGATATCCAGAGCGACTTCCGCACCTTCAACGGCAAGGACATGACGGTCCTGTTCTACGCGGAGAAATCGGTACTGCTCTACGGCCGCTATTTCGACAGCTACCAGCTGCACGAGATCCACGTGCGCGGCGCCATCGGCTATCTGCTGGTCGGTCACGGCTTTCACTACCGGGCCTACCGCGACGAGGTGCTGCAGCGTATCCGCCACAAGTTTTATCGCCTGCCGTGGTTCCTGCCGTGCGGAAAATGTTATTTTTACGACAGATATTTTCCGCATCAACAGAGGGAGCGCTTGCCGCACCGATGAAGACCCTGTCCAAGGAGATTGCCGGTTGGGGACGCTATCCGGTGCAGCGTTGTGAGCTGGAGCGGCCGGAGCGCCATGCCGAGTTGACGGCCCGCAGCGCATCGGTCATCGCCCGCGGCCAGGGGCGCAGCTACGGCGATGCGGCGCTCAACGAGGGCGGCCGCATCGTGCTGACCGAGCGCATCAACCGTTTCGCCGCCTTCGATACCACCCAAGGCATCATAAGCGCCGAGGCCGGCGTTACCCTGGCGGAGCTGCTGGCGGTGAGCGTGCCCCGGGGCTGGTTCCCATCGGTAACGCCGGGAACGCAGTATGTTTCGCTCGGCGGCTGCATCGCCGCCGACGTGCACGGCAAGAACCACCACCACGACGGCGCCTTCTCCCGCAGCGTACGCGAATTCGAACTGGTGTCGGCCGACGGCAAGCGGCTGCGCTGTTCGCCGCGGGAGAACGCCGACGCCTTCTGGGCCACTGTCGGCGGCATGGGGCTGACCGGCATCGTCGGCGACGTGGAGATGCAACTGCGGTCCATCGACAGCGCCTACATCAACGCGCGGCACACCGCTGCCAAGGACCTGGAGCAGGCGTTCCGCTTCCTGCAGGATGCGGAGCACGACGCCCGCTATACCGTCGCCTGGATCGACCTGACCAGCCGCGGCGCGGCGCTGGGGCGCAGCGTGGTGATGGCCGGCGATCACGCGGCGGCGGACGCGCTGCCGCGGCGCCTGCGCACCGCGCCGCTGCTGTTGAAGCCGCGCGGCGTGCGCGATGTGCCGTTCGACATGCCCGGCTGGCTGCTCAACCCGCTCACCATCCGTGCCTTCAACGCCCTCTATTACCGGGTCGCGGGGCGCAAGCGCGCACCGTTCGTCACCGATTACCAAACGTTTTTCTATCCCCTCGACGCGCTGGGCAACTGGAACCGCCTCTACGGTCGGCGCGGTTTCCTGCAATACCAGTGCGTGGTGCCTACGGTGACGGCGCTGGCCGCCTTGCAGCAGCTGCTCGAAGCGCTTGCCGCCAGCGGCCACCCCGCCTTCCTCGGGGTGCTGAAGCGTCTGGGCGAAGAGGGTGCGGGGCAGCTGTCGTTCCCCATGGCCGGCTACACCCTGGCCATGGACCTGCCGATGACCGGGCCGGCGCTGCTCAAGTTGCTGGAGGAGTTGGATGCCATCGTGCTGCGCCACGGCGGCCGGGTCTACCTGGCCAAGGATGCGCGTCTCGCCGCCCCCAGCTTCCGCGCCATGTATCCGCGACTGGAGGCGTGGTGGCCGATCAAGCAGGCCCTCGATCCCGACGGGGTGTTCAGCTCCAGCCTGTCGCGGCGCCTCAGCATCGGCGGTGTTGCGTGAGCGGGGCGGTACTGATCCTCGGCGCCACCTCCGCCATTGCCCGCGGCAGCGCGGCGGCCTTCGCGCGGCGCGGTCGTGCCCTCTATCTGGCGGGGCGCGACCTGGAGGAGCTGCGGCGCGACGCGGCCGACCTTGCCATCCGCTATGGCGTCGAGGTCAGATTCGGTGCTTTCGACGCCGAGGCCACGGAGCATCACGCCACCTTCCTGGAGCGGGTCGGCGCCGAGATGGGCGAACTGGCGGGGGTGCTGGTAGCTTTCGGCTATCTCGGCGATCAGGGCAAGGCGGCGGCGGACTTCGCCGAGACCGAGGCGATCATCAACCGCAACTTCGTCGGCGCGGTATCGATCCTGAATCTGTGCGCCGCGCGCATGGAGCAGGGCGGCAGCGGCTTCATCGCCGGTATCGCCTCGGTGGCCGGCGATCGCGGCCGCCAGAGCAATTACACCTACGGCGCCGCCAAGGGGGCCTTCGCCCTCTATCTGCAAGGGTTGCGCAACCGCCTGTTTCCGGCCGGCGTGCGCGTGCTCACGGTCAAGCCCGGCTTCGTCGACACCGGCATGACCTTCGGCATGCCCGGCCTGTTCCTGGTGGCGACGCCGGCGGCGGTGGGCGAACGCATTGCGCGCGCCGCGGAGCGCGGCCGCGACGTGCTCTACGTGCCGTGGTTCTGGCGCTACATCATGCTGATCATCACCCACATCCCCGAGCGCATCTTCAAGCGGCTGAAGCTGTGACCGCGCCGCCGCGCCAGGTGGTCGCCGCCTTCGATTTCGACGGCACAGTCACCCACCGTGAAACGTTGTCGGCGTTTCTATGGCAGGTTACCGTGCCGTGGCGCTTCGCCCTCAATACGTTGCTGCTGTTGCCTACGCTGCTCGGCTACCTTCTGCGCCTGATCCCCAACAGCGTGGCCAAGGAACGGCTGCTGCGCCGCTTCCTCGCAGGCATGTCGCGGGAGGTGTTGGCGCGCGAGGGAGAACGCTTTGCCCACGAGCGCATCCCGGCACTGTTGCGCCCGCAGGCCGTGACGCGGCTGGCGTGGCACCGGCGCCAAGGGCATCGCTGCGTTGTCGTCTCCGCCTCCATCGAGGATTATGTGGCACCATGGGCGCTGGCCGCCGGCTTCGACGCGGTGATCGCCACCCGCCTGGAAACGGATGGGGCGGGACGTGTCACCGGCCGCTACGACGGCGGCAACTGCTATGGCGCGGAAAAGGCGCGGCGGTTGCGGGCACTGTTCGGGGAGGCCGCCGTCGAGCTCTATGCCTATGGCGACAGCCGCGGCGACCGCGAGATGCTGGCCATGGCCGATCACGCCTATTACAGAGAGATGCCGGGGGAGGGCAAGGGTGGCTAACCTGCGCGCGATGATTAAACTGCTGCGGCCGCACCAATGGCTGAAGAACGGCTTCGTCTTCGTCGGCCTGCTGTTCGGCCACGCCTGGCAGGATGCCGCCAAGGTGCAGATGGTGCTGCTCGCCGCCCTGGCGTTCTGTTTCGCCTCCAGCGCCATCTATGTGATCAACGACTGGTACGACCGGGAGTCCGACCGGCTGCATCCGCGGAAGCGGCTGCGTCCGCTCGCGGCCGGCACGGTGACGCCGGCCGCCGGGCTGATACTGGCCGTGTTGAGCGTGCTGCTCGGCATCGCCCTGGCGCGGCTGGCGGCGCCGCGGGTACTGAGCATCGTCACCATCTACCTCCTGCTCAACCTGGCCTACTCCTGGCAGCTCAAGCATGTGGTGATCCTCGACGTCTTCGTCATCGCCGCCGGCTTCATGCTGCGCATCCTCGCCGGCACCCTCGGCGTCGGCATCCCGCCGTCGTCGTGGCTGCTGTTGACCGGCCTGATGGTGACGCTGTTCCTCGGTTTCGCCAAGCGGCGCTCCGAATTGGCGGTGATGGAGCGGGGCGGGGATGCGGCGCGCAAGGTGTTGCAGAACTATTCGCTGCCGATGCTCGACCTGATGATCGGTGTCTGCACCGCCGGCGTGGTGATCTCCTACAGCCTCTATACGATGAGCCCCGAGACCATCGCGATGCACCACACCGATAAGCTGATCTACACGGTGCCGTTCGTGCTCTACGGGCTGTTCCGCTATCTCCACCTCACTTTCAGTAGCGATGCGGGCGAGGACCCGGCGCGCGACCTGCTGCGCGACCCGCACCTGCTGGTGACGGTGTTCGGCTGGGCGGCCGTGACCCTGTGGCTGTTCGCATGAGCGAAGGCGCCGGGGGTGTTCCGCGGCGCGGCATGCGCGCGCTGCTGGCGTCGGTGGTCGCGGCGGCGGGCGGCTACCTGGTGTTCGCCCTGTGGGGCGGCTGGCGCGACGTGGCCGCGGCGCTGGAACACGTGTCGCTGCCCGCGGTGGCGCTGCTGTTGTCGCTGTCGCTGGTCAATTACGGTCTGCGTTTCGCGCGCTGGCAATATTATCTGGCGCGGTTCGGTTACCGCCTGCCGACGTTCGCCAGCCTGCGCATCTACCTGGGCGGTTTCGCCCTCACCACCACGCCGGGCAAGGCGGGCGAGGCGCTGCGCTGCGTTCTGTTGCAGCCCCACGGCGTCGCCTACCCGCACAGCCTGGCCGCGCTGCTGGCGGAGCGACTCGGCGACCTGCTGGCGATCCTGGTGATGGCGGGACTGGGGCTGTCGGCCTATCCGCAGGGGCGAATGGTGGTAGTCGTGCTGGCCGCCGCGCTGGCGGCGGTGCTGCTGCTGATCCAGCGGCGCAGCTGGCTGGAGGCGCTGGACCGCTACCTGCGAAGGCGCTTCCGTGGGCGTGTCGCCGCGCTGGCGGCCGGGGCCATCGAGACCGTGCTCCACTCCGCCCGGCTGTTCTCGTTGCCGCTGCTCGCCTTCAGCGTCCTGCTCGGGCTGGTCGCCTGGGGCGCCGAGGGGGTCGCGTTCCACTATCTGGCGCAGGTGCTGGGTGCCGACCTCGGCCTGCGTACCGCGCTGTTCATCTACGCCTTCTCCATGCTGGTGGGGGCGGTGAGCTTTCTGCCCGGCGGCCTCGGCAGCGCCGAGCTGACCATGGTGACGCTGCTGGCGCTCAACGGCATGCCCCATGGCGGTGCGGTCGCCGCCACGGTTCTGATCCGTCTCACCACCCTGTGGTTCGCGGTCGTCCTCGGGCTGGCGGCGCTGCTGCCCGTGCGCGCCCGACCCGGCGTATAATTGCCGTTTTTCCAGCGAAGAGCCAAGGAGCAACATCGATGAAAGTGGATACCATGCGCAAGATCGATTTCTATGCCGGTGTCCCGCTCTGTTTCGTGGTGACGCTGCTGGCGCGCATCGGCCGTCTGTTCCGGCACCGCAGCCGTGTCGCAGCGCAAAAGGTGCTGCTGGTGGAGCTGTCGGAGATGGGCAGCGCGATCCTGGTGGACCCGGCGATGCGCAAGCTGCAACGGCACGGCTGCGAGTTGTATTTCGCCATCTTCAAGAAGAACGCGACCAGCCTGCGTCTGCTCGATACCGTGTCCGAGGAGAACGTCTTCACCATCCGCGAAAGCGGCCTGTTCGTGCTCGCCTTCGACACCCTGCGCTTCCTGTTCTGGACCCGCCGGCGCGGCATCGACACGGTGATCGACCTGGAGCTGTTCTCGCGCTACACCGCGCTGCTCACCGGCCTGTCGGGGGCACCCAACCGCGTCGGCTACTACGCCTTCCACAACGAAGGGCTCTACCGCGGCGAACTGCTGACCCACCGCGTTGCCTACAATCCGCACATCCATATCGCCAAGAATTTCATCGCCCTGGCCAATGCGGCCCTGAGCGACAAGGAGGAGCTGCCCTATTCCAAGACGCTGATCGGCAACGAGGAGATCGTATTGGCCAAGGCACCGGTGAGCGACGAGGAGAAGGCGGCGATCCACGCCAAGGTGTGCGAGGACTTCCCCGGCTACGACCCGGCGCAGCAGCGCCTGGTGCTGGTCAATCCCAACGCCAGCGACCTGTTGCCGCAGCGGCGCTGGATGCGCGAGCGCTTCATCGAGGTGATGCAGCAGGTGCTGCAAACCTACCCCGACACCCTGCTCCTGATCACCGGTGCCCCCGGCGAGCGGGACGAGGCGGAGCAGCTGCGCAAGTGGGTGGGCCACGAACGCTGCGTCAATTTCGCCGGCCGCCTCAAACTGCGCGAACTGCCCGCCCTCTACAGCGTCTCGACCCTGATGCTCACCAATGACTCCGGCCCCGGCCACTTCTCCGCGGTGACCGACCTGCCCACCTTCGTTATCTTCGGCCCCGAGACGCCGCAGCTCTACGGCTCCCTCGGCAACAGCACGCCGATCTACGCCGGGCTCGCCTGTTCCCCCTGCGTCAGCGCCTCCAACCATCGCAAGACACCCTGTGTCGACAACGTCTGCCTGCAGATGATTACGCCGCGCCAGGTGTTTGCGGCGCTACAGCCGGTGTTGGAGGGGCAATAAGAAATTTTTATCAGAGAAGCGTGAGGTATCACTGGTACGAAGGGGAATTGGCCCGTTGGAACACATGCCGCTGGTAACTCCGCCTCACCCGTATTATCTTTACGGGGTTCCTGTCTGTTGTGGATACGGAACACGGGGCAGCGCACATGAGGAAAAGAGGGCGCTGTCGGGACATGTCTAGTGCTTAGGGAAGGGTATAGCAATGTCGAAGAAAATCTCGATGAAGTATGGAGTTGCGCTGGCCGTACTGGCTGCTGTGGCGTTGGGTGTGGGGACGGCGATGGCCGCGAATGCGACGGACGCTGCGACGCCGCCGGCTACCATGACGC
>DFMR01000181.1 GCA_002376325.1 Proteobacteria bacterium UBA3588
TGTTCTGCGTTCACGTGGGTTCCTGCCGGGTAGCGTGGTAATGAGGTTTAAGTAGTGATTTTGTTGAACAGAAAAGGAGCAGCCGGCGCTAACGCCCAACTCCCTTGTGTCTCGCCGAGCATCGCAGCCTGAGACGGGGACAGACCACGGTTAATGAACTGGATGCAGAATCGGTGTTATAACACTCTTCTCTCCAATATTCGCGATATATGAGTGCTGACCGCTCTTTTCATCGACTATCGCGGTTGCAAGTCGGGTCCTATAACTGTTAGAGGCAAAGTAGGGGATTGAATTACGGAAAATGGTCCGTATTGACCATGCGTCTCCCGCAACTGAATGACCTTTTCATCGAGAATGCCTGGGATAGCGCTTCCGACAACGACAAAGCCAAATGAGTTTCCGAAAACAGCTTGTATGACAAAAATATCGGCCTTATCCGACATTGACAACTTATACTGAAACTGGTCATGCAAGTGACGGCCAGAACGCACTACCTTCGGCACTACACCGGGCAATGAATTTATCATTTCAAGAATTTTGTATGAACCGTCACGCAAATAGTCGGCGTTGCTAAACCAGTTCATTAATAGACACCCGCCCTTAGGAAACACACCCTGTCCTTGTTGATAATATATTCCCTTTGCTAGTTTCCCAGCCAACACGCATACGGCGTCGTGCAACTCCTTCGGAACGTTAACCGGACTCACTTCCTGGTGAGTTTGGCCTGGCCCCGGTTTGATTCCGAGTTGCCGATTTGCACGTCTAGCCTCAACCGCAGACGGCAACATGCGGGCTAGCATGCCAGGATATCGCTTATTGACGTGTTCTATCAGTTGAAGGTTTTTAGCATTTGACGCTGCGTTGTCACGTAGCGGATCAAATCGCGCCAACATCGCAATCAGAAGGTCGTCGTAGCGACTATCACTATTGCAATTGCCACAACACGGAAACTCAAAACCTTCAGGCCACTGCCGGCCTTCAAATAGGGAACGCGGCGGGCAATGCTCTATCGTCGTTGCCGGAGTGTTGTCACCGCAGAACGCACAATATTGGTTGTCGGAAAGAAATTGCCGCCTATGTCGCGTACGGGATCCCATGCATGCACCACTAACTAGCCCGAGAAAATTTTGTTCTCTGACCCGGTTTTTCGATCCCCTCGCCCTGGCCCTCTCCCTGGGGTAGAGGGGATTTGTACTCGAACATTGGAGAAACTCCCGTGTCCCCTATGCCGCGCCGAGTAGCGCAGCTCAAAACGGATAAGGCCCGTAGGGGACGCGCCATGGACGGCGCGTCTTTCGTCGTCAGGACAGGGACGTCCTGTCGACGAAACCCCGTTTTGAGTGAGCAACGCAGGGCACCGCGAAGCGGCGCGACATTGGGGCGGCCTTTCTTTTGGTTACTTTTCTTTGGCCGAGCAAAGAAAAGTGACCTGCGCGCGGGGCAGCCCCCCGCACTCAATTCACCCGTGGCGCAGCCACACCACCCGGTGGGTATCGCTACGCTCAACCCACCCTACATTAATCACCCCACCCACTTGCGCGCGTTGCGGAACATGCGCATCCAGGGGCCGTCTTCGAGCCAGTCGTCGGGTCCCCACGAATGCTGCACCGCGCGGAATACACGCTCTGGGTGCGGCATCATGATGGTGACGCGGCCGTCGCCGGTGGTGAGGCCGGAGATGCCCAGCGGCGAGCCGTTGGGATTGAACGGGTAGATCTCGGTGGGGTCGCCGTAGTTGTTGACCCAGCGCAGGGCGACCCGATGTTCGCGCAACGCGGTGGCCGGACCCATCTCGGCGTCGGCGAATTCGGCGCGGCCTTCGCCGTGGGCGACGGCGATGGGCATGCGCGAGCCTTCCATGCCGGCGAGCAGCAGCGACGGCGACTTGACCACTTCGACCATCGCCACGCGCGCTTCGAACTGTTCCGATTCGTTGCGCACGAAGTGCGGCCAGTGATCGGCGCCGGGGATCAGCTCGTGCAGGTTGGACATCATCTGGCAGCCGTTGCAGACGCCGAGGCCGAAGGTCTCCTGGCGCGCGAAGAAGGCGCTGAACTCTTCGCGGGCGCGCGGGTTGAACAGGATCGACTTGGCCCAACCCTCGCCGGCACCGAGCACGTCGCCGTAGGAGAAGCCGCCGCAGGCGACCATGCCGGTAAAATCCTTGAGCGACACGCGGCCGGCGATGACGTCGCTCATGTGCACGTCGACGGCGGCGAAGCCGGCGCGATCGAACGCGGCGGCCATCTCCACCTGACCGTTGACGCCCTGCTCACGCAGCACGGCGACGCGCGGGCGTTTGCCGCCGGCGATGAACGGCGCGGCGATATCCTCCTCGATGTCGAAGCTCAACTCCGCATGCAGGCCCGGATCGTCGCCGTCGAGCAGCGTGTCGAACTCTTCCTGGGCGCACTCGGGATTGTCGCGCAGCGACTGCATGCGATAGCTGGTCTCGGCCCAGGCGCGTTGCAGGTCGATGCGCGCCTCGTTGAGCAGCTCCATGCGATCGTGCGTAACGACGATGCGATCCTCTTCGTTGAGGGTACCGATGACGAAGCTGTGCTTGCCGAGGCCCGCATCGTGCAGCCAGGCCAATACGTCGTCGGTGTCGACGTGGCGCACCTGGATCACCGCGCCCAGCTCCTCGTTGAACAACAGCGCGACGGCATCCGAACCCAAATCGTCCAGCTCGATGCTGACGCCGCTGTGGCCGGCGAAGGCCATCTCGGCGATGGTGGCAAACAGGCCGCCGTCGGAGCGATCGTGATAGGCAAGCAGCAGACTCTTGTCGTTGAGCTCCTGGATGCAGGTGAAGAAGTTCTTGAACTGCTGCGGGTCGTCCAGGTCCGGCGCGTGATGGCCGATCTGCTTGTAGACCTGCGCCAGACAGGAGCCGCCGAGGCGATGGCGCCCCTTGCCCAGGTCGATGAGGATCAGGTCGGTGTCGCCCTTGTCGCCGCGCAGTTCGGGGGTCAGGCTCTTGCGCACGTCGGAGACCGGCGCGAAGGCGGAGACGATCAGCGACAGCGGCGCGGTGACGCTGCGCTGCTCGCCCTCCTGCTCCCACACCGTCTTCATCGACATGGAATCCTTGCCCACCGGGATGGCGATGCCGAGCGCCGGACACAGCTCCATGCCCACGGCCTTCACCGCTTCGTACAGGCCGGCATCCTCCCCCGGATGACCGGCCGGGGCCATCCAGTTGGCGGAGAGCACGATGCGCGAGAGGTCGTCGATGCGCGCCGCGGCGATGTTGGTGAGCGCCTCGCCGACGGCCATGCGCGCCGAGGCGGCGTGATCGATCAAAGCGATCGGCGTGCGTTCGCCCATGGCCATCGCCTCGCCGGTGTAGCAATCGAAGCTGGTGGCGGTCACGCCGCAATCGGCCACCGGCACCTGCCACGGACCGACCATCTGGTCGCGGTTGACCAGACCGGTGACGGTGCGGTCGCCGATGGTGATGAGGAAGTTCTTGCCGGCCACGGTCGGCAGGCGCAGCAGACGGTAGGCCGCATCCTTCAGGTCGATGTGCTTGGTCAGGATCTCCGACTTGTGGAACGGCTTGCGCTGTGCGTCGCGCAGCATCTTGGGCGGCTTGCCCAGCAACACCTCCAGCGGCAGATCGATGGGCGTGTTGTCGAAGTGGGCATCGCCCACTATCAGACGCTGCTCCTCGGTGGCCTCGCCGATGACGGCGAACGGTGCGCGCTCGCGCTCGCAGATAGTGGCGAAGTGTTCCATATCCTCGGCGCGCACGGCGAGGACGTAACGCTCCTGCGCCTCGTTGCACCAAATCTCCATCGGCGTCATGCCCGGCTCGTCGTTGGGAATGGCGCGCAGTTCGAAGCGCGCGCCGCGGCCGGCGTCGTTGACCAGCTCCGGCATGGCGTTGGAGAGGCCGCCGGCGCCGACGTCGTGAATGGAGACGATGGGATTGTGGTCGCCCAGTTGCCAGCAGCGGTCGATCACCTCCTGGCAGCGGCGTTCGATCTCGGGGTTGCCGCGCTGCACCGAGGCGAAGTCCAGATCCTCGTGGGAGGCGCCGGTGGCCATCGACGAAGCGGCGCCGCCGCCCAGGCCGATGAGCATCGCCGGGCCNNCGGCCGAATTCGTTGTTGAAGGCGGCGCCGCCCAGGGGACCGTCGATCATGATCTGCAGCGCGGAGACGATGCGCCCCGGCCGGCCGTGGTCGGCCTCCCACGGCTGCTCGAAACCGGGGATGCGCAGGTTGGAGACGGAGAAGCCGGCCAGGCCCGCCTTGGGCTTGGAACCGCGGCCGGTAGCGCCCTCGTCACGGATCTCGCCGCCGGAACCGGTGGCGGCGCCGGGAAACGGGGAGATGGCCGTCGGGTGGTTGTGGGTCTCCACCTTCATCAGGATCGCCACCGGCTCCGGATGGTAGCCGTATTCGCCGCTGTGCGCATGAGGATAAAAGCGCCCCGCCTCGTAACCTTCGATCACCGCCGAGTTATCGCTGTAGGCCGAGAGGATGCCCCGCGAGTTATGGTGATAGGTGTTGCGGATCATGCCGAACAGGGACTTCTCCTGCGGCTGGCCGTCGATCACCCAATCGGCATTGAATATCTTGTGGCGGCAGTGCTCGGAATTGGCCTGGGCG
>DFMR01000188.1 GCA_002376325.1 Proteobacteria bacterium UBA3588
CAGAGATAGTTGGCGCGCCCCTTGAGCAGGGCCACGTCGACGGAGACCGCCAGCGCCTTGCGCACCAGCGGCAGATCCTTGTGGAACAGCTGGTCCTGCAGGTTTTTGGTTCCGGTGGAGATGATCACCTTCTGACCCGACAGCAACGCGGGCACCAGATAGGCGAAGGTCTTGCCGGTGCCGGTGCCGGCCTCGGCGATGAATACCTCGTGTCCGGCCAAGGTCGCCGCCACCGCTTCGGCCAATTCCTGCTGCTGAAGGCGCGGCGCAAAACCGGGAATCAGCGCGGCAAAGGGTCCATCGGCGCCGAGGATAGCGGGGATATCTTGCATCGAGAGAAGATTTCGGGTTTCGTTAATTTCGGGTTTCGTTAATACAGCCGGGTACGCATCCCGCGTCAGTCGTGGATGCCTATACTACCAGCCGGCATCCGGCCTAAGCAGATTTAATGTGCGACACTAAGCCGTGGAACAGGTCTGACAAAGTGCGCGTTCGATACCCCTTATGATCGACACCTATCACCAGCAGCAACATATCATCCTGCACCTGCTGCGTCCCGACGCCTTCGGCCATGCGGTGGGCGAGCTGCAGTTGGTGGAGACCCATATCTCCTGGGTCGTGCTGACCGGCGACTATGCCTACAAGATCAAGAAGCCGCTCGACCTGGGTTTCCTCAACTACGCCACCCTGGAGCTGCGCCGCCACTACTGCGACGAGGAGCTGCGCCTCAACCGCCGCACCGCGCCGCAGCTCTATCTCGACAGCGTGGCCATCACCGGCACTGCGGATAAACCCCATATCGGCGGCGCCGGCCCGGTGCTTGAATACGCGGTGCGCATGCGCCAGTTCGACCCGTCGCGGCTGTTCGACCGGATGCTGCACGACGGCTCGTTGCAGCCCGCCCAGATCGACACCCTGGCGCGCGAGGTGGCGCGCTTTCATCGTGAGGCGGCCGTCGCCCCCGCCGGCTCGCCCCAGCACCTCCCGGCGACGATCCACCAGCCGGTACGCGAGAACTTCAGCCAGACCCTGGCGCGGGTGGACGATGCCGTCCTGCGTGCGCGGCTGAAGGCGCTGGCCCAATGGGCCGAAGCGCGCTACCGGCAACTGGAACCGCTGCTGGCCCGGCGTGCCGCGGAAGGTTTCATCCGCGAATGCCACGGCGACCTGCACCTGGGCAACATCGTCCTCTACCAGGGCCGGCCGCTGCTGTTCGACGGCATCGAATTCAACGAGAACCTGCATTGGATCGACGTGCTGAGCGATACCGCCTTCCTGGTGATGGACCTCCAGGCACGCGGTCGCGACGACTACGCCTGGCGCCTGCTCAACGCCTACCTGGAGCAGAGCGGCGACTATGAAGGATTGCCCCTGCTGCCCTATTACCTCGGCTACCGCGCCATGGTGCGGGCCAAGGTGGCCGCGATCCGGCTGCAACAGGAGGAGGATGAAAGCGCGCGGCGCCACAGCCGGGAAGACCTGACCGCCTACGTCACGCTGGCGGAGCGCTACACCCAATCCGCGGCGCCCTGCCTGATCATCACCTGCGGCCCCTCGGGCGCGGGCAAGACCCGGCACACCCAACCGCTGCTGGAGCGGCTCGGCCTCATCCGCCTGCGCTCCGACGTGGAACGCAAACGGCTGTTCGGTCTGGCACCGGAAGAATCGAGTCATTCGCACCTGGCACAAGGGATTTACGACAAGAACGCCGGCGAACGCACCTACGCCCGTCTGGCGCAGCTGGCGCAGACCTTGTTGCAGGCGGGGTTTGCGGTACTGGTCGACGCCACCTTCCTGCGCAGCGCGCAACGGGGACCGTTCCTGACGCTGGCGCAGCGGCTCAATATTCCCTGCCTGATCCTGCTATTCAATGCAGCACCCGCCACGCTGCGCCGACGCATCGAGGAGCGTAGCCGCCGCGGCGGCGACGCCTCGGAAGCCGATGTATCGGTACTGGAACATCAACTGCAAGGGCAGGAGGCGCTGTCCGCCGCGGAACGTTCTTGCGCCCTTACGCTGGATACCGAGACCACAGCGCCGGACACCGACCTTATCTCCTCCGTAGCCCAGCGCCTGGGGCGTTCCCTATAGCGATATTCAGTATGTTGCGGCCGCATCTAACTCAATAAAGTAATCCCCCGGCTTTGCAGGGGGGTCATTTAACTGAAAGTTCCGAGTTGGTAACCCGCTAGCGCGAGGATCCGGAGGTTGAGGAGAAATCTCCCGTGGGAGCCCGAGTTATTGCCAGGGACGGCATTATGCGGCGAGAGGACAGGAGTCCGTAGCCGCCATCGGAGGA
Source organism: Proteobacteria bacterium UBA3588 (assembly GCA_002376325.1). GTDB lineage: Bacteria > Pseudomonadota > Gammaproteobacteria > Thiohalomonadales > Thiohalomonadaceae > Sulfurivermis. The sequence continues at coordinate 2,300 of DFMR01000188.1, forward strand.
TGGTCGAATCCGGAGCTATCGCCCGGCGGAGCCGGGCTCCCACGAGTTATGAACTGAAAGTTCCGCACCGGGAACCAGTTCGGAACACTTATTTTTTAGTGCGTCACGCGCACCGCCAACAGCCAGCTGCAGATCGCCCCGGCCAGCAGGAACAGCGCCAGCCCCCCGCCGGCGAACCAGCGGTAGCGGCGTACCAGTTCATCCTGCGGCAACACCGACAGCAGATAGGGAAAATGATCATCCTTCGGCTTGCGCAGGACGTTGAATGCCGAGCCGCTCACCCGCTCGCGCTGCGCCTTGAGCACCTCGCGCCGCGCCGCTTGACGCGCCTTTTCCCACTCGTCGCTGCTGATCACGCCGTCGTTGTTGCTGTCGAAGCGCGCATGCAACGTCACCTGGTCGCGCTTCCACTGCGCCAGCAGTTGACGCATCTCCTCCTCGGTATTGGGCAGATCCTGCGCCCCGCCGACGGTGCAGAATTCGCCGATGGCGTAGAGGTCGTCGCCCGGATGCATACGCCGTTCGCTGTAGCGATAGCGGCCGCTGGAGAACCAGCCGGTGCGCCCCCGCAGCACGCCCGGCGTCCACATCGGCATATCGCCATACCAGCGTTCCTTGACGGTCGGCGTAACCTCGGCGCCGTCGGGATCGACGACGCAGACGCCGGTGTCGTCCGCCAGCAGAAACAGATCGTCGCTGGTCTCGGACCGGATGGTCTGCCAACGGGTACGGCGGTTACCGCGGCCGTCGTAGTATTCGCTCTTCTCTTCAACCTTGTAGCTGTACCAGGTACAGGCAACGCCGGAGAGCGGAGAGATGATCGGCGGCCCCGTCATCAGGCGGCCGACGCCGTTCAGTTCGACATACCCCTGCGCCGCCGAGCGCACCCGCGAGGTGGGCGTATCTTCAATGAAACGTGCGCGGTAGAAAAAATGGAAAATGGCCCAGAAGGCGCCCAGCGCCACCAGCACGAGGAAACCCACGGCCAACCAATACTCGCCGGGGTCCAGCTGCAACACGAATTCCGTCCAGGCGCGGGGAATGAGCGCATCAAACATCGCCGCTCACCTCAACCGAACAGCGCCTTCACATCCACGTCGCGCTTTTCTTCCTCGGAAAAATCCAACATCTCCTTCGGCCCGAACTTGAACATGTTGGCAACGATCACGTCGGGAAACTGTTCGATACGCACGTTGTTGAGATTGACGCTTTCGTTGTAAAACTCGCGCCGGTCGGCGATGGCGTTCTCCAATCCCGAGATGCGATGCTGCAGATGCTGGAAATTCTCGTTGGCCTTGAGGTCCGGATAGGCCTCGGCCACCGCATAGAGGGCGCCAAGACCAAGCCTCAGCTGCGCCTCCGCGGTGCCGACGGCACCGACGTCGCCGCGTTCGCGGGCGCCGGCCACCGAAGCGCGCGCCTGCATCACCTTCTCCAGCGTCTCCTGCTCGTACTTCATGTACTGCTTGCACACCTCGATCAGCTTGGGCAACTCGTCGTGGCGCTGCTTGAGCAGCACGTCGATGTTGGCCCAGGCCTTCGTAACATTGTGTTTCAGCATGACCAGATTGTTGTAAACGATGACGAAGTAGATCGCCGCCACCAGCAGCACGCCCAGAATGATGAAATGACCGATACCCATGAGTTGTCCCCCTGTTGTCCCTCGCCCCTATCTTAACCTGAACATAACGCCGGCAAGAACCGCCCATGCCGGGTCAGGGGCGACGCGGCTTGGCCCGCGCCGTCGGCGCCGCACTCCAGGGATCGTCGGGCCAGGGATGCTTGGGGTAGCGCCCCTTCAACTCCTTTTTGACCTCGGCGTAGGTCCGTTCCCAGAAACCGCGCAGGTCCTGCGTCACCTGGATCGGGCGCTGCGCCGGCGACAGCAGATGCAACATCACCGCCACCCGGCCGCCGGCGATGCGCGGCGTATCGGCCAGACCGAACAGCTCCTGCAACTTCACCGCCAGCACCGGCGGCTGGCCCGGTTCATAGTGAAGCCGCTTGCGCGAACCGCTCGGTACGGCGATGTGGGTCGGCGCGACCTCGTCGAGACGCCGCGCCAGCTCCCAACCGAGGAGCGCTTTGAGCGCCGCAGCCAGGTCGAGCCGCGCCAGATGGGCACGACGGGTGATGCCGTCGAGGTACGGTCCCAGCCAGTCGGCCAGCCGTGCCTGCAACGCGGCATCGGAGAGATCCGGCCAACCCTCCTCGGGAAACCAGTGACGCAGCGACAGCACACGCGCCTGCAACTGGCGCGTCTCCTCGCTCCACGGCAGCGCCTCCAGCCCGAGGGCGCCGATCCCCTCCAGCATGGCCGCAGCCACGGCTTCGATATCGGGCTGCGGCAGCGCCGCCGACTCCAGCTCCAGCGCGCCGAGAGTGCGCAGACGCCGCGCCACCACCGCCTCAGTCGCGCCGTCCCAGCGCACCTCCTGGCGCCAGGCGAGGCGCGCGGCGAGCAGCTGTTCGAGTTCGGCCAGGGTCACCACCGCCGCACTGCGGATACGGCTGTCGTCGCCCGCGCCATCCAGATCGGCGGCGACCAGGTACTCCTGTCGCGCCAGCGGGCAGTGGGGTTCGACCCGTGCCCCGCGGCCACCGGCCAGCAGATAACGCTCCCCGCCTGCGCCGCGCCGCCGCGCCACCCGATCCGGATAGGCCAGGGCCAGCAGGGCGCCGGCCTGCGCCGCGCCGCCCACCGGCGCCTGCACCCCGAGGAGATGCCGCCACTGCCGCGCGGCACGCTCGGCGGCGGCACAGGCATTGGGGTCCGCCTCGAAGCGGCGTGCGCCATCGCGGCCGTCGCGGCGATGGGCCTGCAACGCCTCCAACCGCAGCGAGAAATCGCAGCTGCGCTCGTGCGGCGGGCCGCGCAGGATATCGCGCTCCGCCACCAGCGCCGCCACGTCGCAGGCCAGCCCGGCCAACCCCAGCGGCCTGGCCTTGAGCAGCATGTGGGCCAGACGAGGGTGCAGCGGCAGCGTCGCCATTTCGCGTCCCAGCGCCGTGATGCGGGCGTCGCCGTCCAGCGCCTCCAGCTCGGCGAGCAGCGCCCGCGCCTGCGCCAGGGCACCGGCCGGCGGGGCATCGAGCCAGCGCAGCGCCGCGGCGTCGGCCACCCCCCACTGCGCCAGTTCCAGGGCCAGCGGCGCCAGATCGGCGGAGGCGATCTGCGGCGGATTGAACGGGATCAGGCCGCGCTGAGTCCCCTCGCCCCACAGCCGGTAGCAGGCGCCGGGACCGAGGCGCCCGGCACGGCCGGCGCGCTGGTCGGCGGAGGCACGCGACACGCGTACCCTCTCAAGCCGGGTCAATCCGCTGCGCGGATCGAAGCGCGGCACCCGCTGCCAGCCGCTGTCCACCACCACGCGCACCCCTTCGATGGTCAGGCTGGTCTCGGCGATGTTGGTGGCCAGCACCACCTTGCGTCGTCCCTGCGGGTCCGGGACGATGGCACGCTGCTGCTGCTCCAGCGGCAGATCGCCGTACAGCGGATGGAGCTGGACCCCGCCCGGCACCCCCTGCAACAGCTCCGCTACCCGCCGGATCTCGCCTGCACCGGGCAGAAACACCAGGAGATCGCCCGTACTCTCTTCCAGAGCAAGGCGCACCGCCGCTGCGGCCACTTCGGCCGGCCGGCCCGCCGCTTCGCGCGGCAGGTAGCGGACATCCACCGGGTAGGCGCGCCCCTCGCTGCTGACGACCGGCGCATCCAGCAACGCGGCGATGGGGCCGCCGTCCAGGGTGGCCGACATCACCAGCAGGGCGAGGTCGTCGCGCAACGCCTCCATGCTGTCGAGACACAGGGCCAGTGCCAGATCGCTGTGCAGATGGCGTTCGTGGAATTCGTCGAAGATGACCAGACCGACCCCGGTCAGCTCCGGATCCTGTTGCAGACGCCGGCCCAGGATCCCCTCGGTCACCACCTCGATGCGGGTACGGGCCGAGACCTTGCTGTCGAAGCGCACCCGGTAGCCGACGCTCTCCCCCAGCGGTTCGCCCAGCAGCTCCGCCATATACGCCGCCGCGGCCCGGGCCGCCAGCCGCCGCGGTTCCAGCATCAGGATGGTGCGCCCCGCCAGCCACGGCTCGCCGAGCAGCGCCAGCGGCACCCGGGTGGTCTTGCCGGCACCCGGCGGGGCCTGCAACACCAGGCGGCGACGGGCCGCCAGTTCGGTGCGCAGACGCGGCAAAACCTCATCGATTGGCAGCTTATTCATGACATTTGTCAGGGGTAAATTCGTCCCATTTTATCCCATTGTGGATACCCCGCCGGACCGTGATCGGCGGTGGGTTTTGTGCCAAGCTTCAAAAGCAGTGACCGAGAAACCGATAGGAGAAAATTATGGAAAACACTTGGGTTTTGGTCGCCAATGGCAGTGAAGCACGCGTCTTTGGCCTAACCAAGCGCAGCGAAGGTTTGAAGCTACTGAGCGAACATCTGCATCCCGCCAGCCGCATGAAAGGAGAAAACCTCGCGTCGGACAAACCCGGCGCCTATATGAGCGACACCAAGAGCGTCGGCGTCGGCGCCACTCACGGTTCCTATGCCGAACCCACCGATCCGAAAGAATACGAAATCGATCGTTTTGCCCACGAGCTGGCCGGCGCGCTCAATAGCGGCCGCACCTCCAACAGCTACGGCAAGTTGGTGATCGTCGCACCGCCGAATTTTCGCGGACTGCTCAACAAGCATATGCACGAGCAGGTCCGGAAACTGATCACGCAACACATCGACAAGGACTACACCAAGGTCAACGGGCGCGAGCTGATGACCCAGCTCGAACCGCATCTGTTCCCACTGGTCGCGTCGTCGTAACCGCGGCAGCGGGGGAGCGGCGCTCCCCCGCTACTCCTCCGCCACCGCCTTCTCGATTCCCTCCGTCATCACCTGCGCCAGGAAACCGATCTGTTCCGGCGTAATGACGTAGGGCGGCATCAGATAACTCACGTTGCCGAGCGGCCGCAACAACGCTCCGCGCTCCAGTGCGTGGCGATAGACCGTCAGCCCGCGCCGTTCCTGCCACGGATAGGGCGTGCGCGACGCCTTCTCCTTGACCATCTCCACCGCCAGGATCATGCCGCTCTGGCGCACCTCCGCCACGTGCGGATGATCCGCCAGATGGGCCGTGGCGGCGGCCATCTCCGTCGCCAATGCCCGGTTGCGTTCGATCACCTCGTCCGCGACGAAGATATCGAGCGTTGCCAGCGCCACCGCGCAGGCCAGCGGATTGCCGGTGTAGGAGTGGGAATGGAGAAAGGCGGTAAGCCGTTCGTAATCGTCGTAGAACGCCTGATAGACCCGGTCGTGGGTCAGCACCGCCGACAACGGCAGATAGCCGCCGGTCAATCCCTTCGACAGGCACATGAAGTCCGGCGTAATGTCCGCCTGCTCGCAGGCGAACAGCGTGCCGGTGCGGCCGAAGCCGACGGCGATCTCGTCGGCGATGAGATGCACGCCATGGCGATCGCAGGCCGCGCGCAGCAGTTTCAGATAAACCGGATCGTACATGCGCATACCGCCGGCACACTGCACCAGCGGTTCGACGATCACCGCGCACACCTCGCCGGCGTAGCGCTCCAGCGTCGCCTCCATATGGACGAACATGCGCGTCGAATAGTCGGCGCAGCTCTCGCCCGGCTCGCGCTGATAGCAGTCCGGCGACGGCACCGTGATCGGCGTCAGCAACAGCGGTTGGTAGGTATCCTTGAACAGCGACACGTCGCCCACCGCCAGCGCGCCCAGGGTCTCGCCGTGGTAGCTGTTGCTCAGGTTGATGAAGCGCGTCTTGTTGCGCTGCCCGGCGTTGCGCCAGTAGTGAAAGCTCATCTTGAGCGCCACCTCGATGGCGGCCGAGCCGCTGTCGGCATAGAAGCAGTGGCTGAGCCCCGGCGGCGTCATCGCCACCAGCCGCTCCGACAACCGCACCACCGGTTCGTGGCTGAAACCGGCCAGGATGACGTGCTCCAGCTGATCCACCTGCGCCTTCAGGGCCGCGTTGATGCGCGCATTGGCGTGACCGAACAGGTTGACCCACCAGGAGCTGATCGCATCGAGGTAGCGGTTGCCGTCAAAGTCTTCCAGCCATACCCCCTCGCCGCGGCGGATCGGGATCACCGGAAACTGTTCGTGGTCTTTCATCTGCGTGCAGGGGTGCCACAGCACCGCCAGATCACGCCGCATCCAGTCATGGTTGTTCATATCAGCCCAGCAGGTATTGCAGCACGATGCCGATGAAGATCGAGGCACCGAGATAGTGATTGTTGAGGAAGGCGTGAAAACAGCGCCCCGCCTCGCGCTCGCGGATCAGATACTGCTCGTAGACGGCAAAGCCCGCGGCGGCGACCAGGCCGAGGTAGTACCAGAAACCGAATTGGAAACTGAGGCCGGCCAATGCCAGCAACGCGAACATCACCACCTGCATCAGACCGACGATCAGCCGATCGTAACGCCCGAACAGGATGGCCGAGGACTTCACGCCGATCTTGAGATCGTCCTCCCGATCGGCCATGGCGTACATGGTGTCGTAGACCAGCGACCAGAAGATGTTGGCGATGAAAAACAGCCACGCCGCCTGCGGCACCGCACCCTGCTCCGCCGCGAAGGCCATCGGGATACCCCAACCGAAAGCGACCCCCAGATAGGCCTGCGGTAGGTAGGTGTAACGCTTGGTGAACGGATAACTGAAGGCGAGCAGCACGCCGACGAAGGCCAGCACGATGGTAAGCCGGTTCATCAGCAGCACCAGTGCGAACGCCGCCAGCGACAGCACCGCGAACACCGTCACCGCCTCCCACGGGCGAATGGTCCCCAGCGCCAGCGGCCGCCGTTTGGTGCGCGTCACGTGCAGATCGATATGACGATCGGCAAAGTCGTTGATGGCGCAGCCGGCGGAACGCATCAATATGGTGCCGACGAAAAACACCACGAACACCAGCGGCGTCGGCTTGCCGGCACCGGCCACCCACAGGCCCCACAGGGTCGGCCACATGACGAGATAGATACCGATGGGGCGATTGAGACGCGTCAGGCGCAGATACTCGCGCAAACGAAAGGCAATGGCGGACAAAACTCGCTCCTAAATGCGGGACGGCGTAAGCGCGCACAGTGTAAACCGATGGGCGGGAAATATCAGCCGATGTATCGCGACGGCGGGGCCGCCCCGTCCCTCCACCGCCGACACCTACTCGGGCGGAGGCGACTTCCGCATGACCCACACCACGAGTGCCACCAGGGCAATCAGAATATACAATTCGATAAACATCGTTGACTCCTGCCCGACGGCGCAGAGAAAGTCCGCGCGGCGGCGAATGACGAAATGCGCAGTTCCAGAGTAGGGCATCCTTGGCACTCTGTCTCGGTCTCGCGTATCTTTGGGCGAACGGCGACTTCGACTCCGCATACCCGACCATGCCTACGCTCTTGTTTGTCTACGGCACGCTGCGCCGCCGCCCCCGCGGTTCACACCACCCGCTGCTGCGCCGCTCGCGTTGCGTCGGCATCGCCTGGCTCCGGGGACGCCTGTACGACCTCGGCCGCTACCCGGCGCTTGTGCTCGGCGCCGACCCGCACGAGCGCGTACGCGGAGAGTTATACGCCGTACCATCCACGGGTAATCACTGGCGACGGCTGGATGCCTACGAAGAGTGTGCCGCCGGCGATCCGCGCGCCGAATATCGGCGCGAACGGATTGAGGTGCAACGCCACGACGGCAAGGCGGTAACGGCGTGGTGTTACGTCTACAATCGTTCCATCCGGGGCTACCGACGCATCATGCCGGCCGATTATCGAGTCTATCAACGCCGCCGCGCCACAGCGGCCGCACCGCAAGGAGAGAAACATGCCTGATCGCCTGATGCTACTGCCGTCGCAGGAGTTCGAGAATATACGTCTGTTGCGCATTCCGGAAGATTTCGGCGAACGGGATGTGGTGCGCCATGTCACGGCGCTGATTGCGGAGGTACAGGAAGAACATGCGCAGTGGCGCTGCGACGATATCGTGGCGGCGCTGGAGGATCATGGTTTCACCGTGGTCGACTGCATCCTCGGGCCGGCGCTTGATCGATGAGGCAAATGACGACTAAAGCATAACATTTTGGCTCGTCGGCAGAATTTGTGGGCGCAAGAAGGGACTTTCTTTCGCCAAGACGCCAAGACCGCATTGCCGGCAAATCAGGAGCGCAAAAAACAGCCGCACTGCGCATCCCAATTCAGCACCACATGCGCAACGCCTTGCCGCTGCAGGCGGCCCGCGTATTCCATGGCATCGACCGCATCGTCCAGCGTGATGAACGGCAGCAGCGAGTGATTGTCCTCATACAGGGCAACGCAATAGGGTTTGCGCAGCAGTTGCCGTCGACACTTGCTGCAAAACGGTTCGAGCACTTCGGCAGAACCGTACTCCTGCACAACGCATCTAACGCAATCCATAGCGAACGCACCATCGTCGACCAATCACTGGATGGCGCCACGGTATCAGCAATCGGCGATATTGTATGTAAGCCGATTCTTACACGCCCTCCCTGCGCAACTCATTGAGTACACCGATGTTAATGGTGTTCACCGCAACGCCGGAACCCCTCCGCCAACAGCGCCGCACGGCCGGACAGACAACAAGAAAACCTTATGATACTTTGACAAACGATAATGCAAGCCCTTATGCTATCTTCTATGAATTGCCGTTTCGTCGCCACGGGCGCGAACACCCAACCCATTCGACAGCTACCGCAAAATCACAAGAATCGAAGGAGCACGTAGGTGGTCCTGCAGTCGGCCTATTTAGCGGTAATCCTGGCCCTCGCCTCGGCGGCCGTGAGCCTGGGCGCCAATCGCTTCCCCGCCCTACTCAAATCGTTCGCCTTTCCTCTGCTGGGACTGTCCGGCTTTGCCGCCGTCGGCGCCGGACTTGGCGCGCTGGTCACAGCGACGACATCCGTCGCGCGCCTGCCGTTCGGCCTGCCCTGGCTGCCTTGGGAGGTGCGCATCGATCCGCTGGCGGGCTTCTTCCTGCTGCTCATCGGCGTGGTGGTGGTTGCGGTGGCGCTGTACGGCCCCGGCTACGTGCGCGAATTCCAGCATGAGCGCCACCCTGTCGCTGCACTCGGTGCGTTTACCGGACTGTTCGTCGCGGCGATGCAGCTGGTGGTGATGGCCGACGACGCCTTCCTGTTCATGGTGGCCTGGGAACTGATGTCCCTCGCCAGCTACTTCCTGGTGGCGTTCCAGCACGAGAACGCCGCCAATCGCCGCGCGGCCTTTCTCTACCTGCTGATGGCGCAAATCGGCGGCCTCGCCATCCTGTTGAGCTACGGTGTGCTGGCCACCTTTGCCGGCAGCTTCGCCTTCGAGGCGATGCGCCACGCCCATGTGCCGCTGCTGTGGAGCGCGGTCGCCTTCGGCCTCGCCCTGTTCGGCTTCGGCATGAAGGCCGGACTGGTGCCGCTGCACGCCTGGCTGCCGGAGGCGCACCCGGTGGCGCCGTCACACATCTCCGCGCTGATGTCCGGGGTGATGCTCAAGGTGGCGGTCTACGGCTTCATCCGCGTCACCTTCGACCTCATCGGCACGGTGCAGGTGAGCTGGGGCGTGATCGTGCTGTTGGTGGGCAGCGCCTCGGCGCTACTCGGCGTGCTCTACGCCATGCAGCAGAGCGACCTCAAACGCCTGCTCGCCTACTCCTCCATCGAAAACGTCGGCATCATCTTCATCGCCCTGGGGCTGTCGCTGGTGTTCCTCGGCGCCGGCCAGCCGCTGCTCGCCAGCCTCGGCCTGATCGCCGCGCTGTATCACTCTCTCAACCACTCGCTGTTCAAGAGCCTGCTGTTCCTCGGCGCCGGCGCCGTGATCCAGCAGACCCACGAGCACAGCATCGAACACATGGGCGGACTGCTGAAACGCCTCCCCTATACCGGCATCTTCTTTCTCATCGGCTGCATCAGCATCGCCTCGCTGCCGCCGTTCAACGGCTTCGTCTCCGAGTGGCTGACCCTGCAGACGGCGTTGCAGGGCGTGGTGCTGCAAAGCGGCGTGCTGCGCATCATCATTCCGGTCGCCGCCGCGATGCTGGCGCTGACCGGCGCCCTGGCCGCCATGGTCTTCGTCAAGGTCTACGGCGTCGCCTTCCTCGGCCAGCCGCGCACCCGCCGCTCGCGCCACGCCCGCATGCCCGATATCGGCATGCGCGCTGCGCAGGCGCTGTTGGCGCTGCTCTGTCTGGTGCTGGGGGTGCTGCCCAACCTGGCCATCAATCTGATGGCCGCCATCCCGCGCACCCTGCGTCACCTGCCCGAGCCGGGCGCGACGGCGCATGGCTGGCTCTGGCTGACGCCGGTGGCGCCGCAGGTGGCCAGCTACAGCGCGCCGCTGGTGCTGCTCGGCCTGGCGCTGGCGTGGCTGCTCTCCTACCTGTTCCTGCACGGCCGCAGGAACCGCAGCATACGGCGCGTCCCGGCCTGGGATTGCGGCTTCGGCCCGCTGAGCCCGCGCATGCAGTACACCGGCGCAGCCTTCTCCATGCCGATACGCCGCATCTTCCAGCCGGTGTGGAAAGTGGATGAACGCATCGAGCGCGTCACCGACGACAAGGGGCTGCGCCTGACCGGCCTGCGCCATCAACTGCAGATCGGCGACGTCAGTTGGTCGGTGCTGTACGAGCCCATCGGCCGCTGGGTGCTGATCGCCGCGCGCCGCGTCGCCCTGTTGCAGAGCGGCAACATCCGCACCTATCTCGCCTACTCCTTCTTTACGCTGCTGTTCCTGCTATGGCTGATTACCTGAATCCCCAAGGCTGGCTGCTGGCCCTGTTGCAGACGCTGCTGTTCGTCGCCGCCGCGCCGCTGCTGGTGGGCTGGATCCGGCTGCTCAAGGCGACGCTGCAAAACCGCCGCGCAGCCTCGCCGCTGCAACCCTACCGCGACCTGATCAAGCTGTTCGGCAAGGAGCCGGTGGTGGCCGACACCGCCTCGGTCATCTTCCGCGCCGCACCTTACGTGGTGTTTTCCACTACCGTGGTCACCGCCGCGGTGATACCGCTGATCGCGGTCAACCTGCCCACCGCCGCCATCGCCGACGTCATCGTGCTGGTGGGTTTCCTGGCCCTGGCGCGCTTCTTCCTGGCCCTGGCCGGCATGGACGTGGGCACCGCCTTCGGCGGCATGGGCGCGTCGCGCGAGATGACCATCTCCTCCCTCGGCGAGCCGGCGATGCTGATGGCGATCTTCACCCTCACCATGACGGCGCAAAGCACCAACATCGCTCATGCCATCGATTTCATGCTCTCCTCCGGCTTCGTGCTGCGTCCGTCGTTCATGTTCGCGCTGTTCGGCATGCTACTGGTGGCGGTGGCCGAGACCGGCCGCATCCCGGTGGACAATCCCACCACCCACCTGGAACTCACCATGCTGCACGAGGCGATGATCCTGGAGTACAGCGGCCGCCATCTGGCGTTGATGGAGTGGGCGGCGCAGCTCAAGCTGATGATCTACGGCGTGCTCATCGTCAACGTGTTCCTGCCCTGGGGCATCGCCACCCGGCTGACACCGCAGGCCCTGCTGCTGGGGCTGGTCACCGTGCTGGTGAAACTCATGGCGCTCGCCGTGGTGCTTGCGGTGGCGGAGACCGGGCTGGCCAAGATGCGCCTGTTCCGCGCGCCGGAGTTTCTCAACCTCGCCTTCCTGCTGGCGCTGCTCGGCATGCTGAGCCACGTCATCCTCGAGGTCGGTGCATGAACATCACCCATTTCACCCTGCAGGAACAGGCGATCCTGATCATTGCGGCGCTGGTGCTGTTCAGCTCGTTTTCGCTGCTGGCCCAGACCCGCATCATCTCCTCGATCCACGCCTTCGCCTGGCAGGGGGCGCTGGTGGCCGCCGCCACCGCCCTGGTCGCCTTCGTCGCCAATCAACACCATCTCTACATTTCGGCGTTGCTGACGCTGGCGCTGAAGGCGATCCTGATCCCGTGGATCCTGCACCGCCTGGTGGTGAAGCTGGAGATCGCGCGCGAGGTGGAGACGGTGGTCCATCCGGCGCTGGTGATGCTGGGCGCGGCGGTGCTGGTGGCGTTCAGCTACTACGTCGCGCTGCCGGTGGAGAAGCTGTCGCTGCTGGCGACGCGCAACACCATCGCCATCAGCATGTCGGTGGTGCTGCTGGGCATGCTGATGATGGTGACGCGGCGCCAGGCGGTGACCCAGGTGGTCGGTTTCATGTCGATGGAGAACGGCCTGTTCTTCGCCGCCGTGGTGTCGACCCACGGCATGCCGATGGTGGTGGAGCTGGGCGTCGCCTTCGACGTGCTGGTGGCCACCGTGATCTTCGGCGTGTTCTTCTTCCAGATCCGCGAGAGCATCGAATCCCTCGACGTCGACCGCCTCAACCGCCTGGCGGAGACCGACGAGAGCGCAGCGGTGGCAGAGGCAGACGTGGCGGGAGAGAGCGAATGACCGCCCTCTACCTGACCCTGGCGTTCCCCCTGTTCGGCACCCTGCTGATGGCGCTCATCACCCGCTGCCGCTTGGCCGGCTGGCTCAACATCGCACTGTCCACCGCCACACTCGCCGCCTCGGCCGCGCTGGCGTGGCAGGTACTTGACGACGGCCCGTTGCTGTCGCCCGGCAAGTTCTTCTACATCGACGCCTTCAACGTATACCTGGTGGCGCTCACCGCCTTCGTCGGCCTCACCACCGCCATCTTCTCGCGCCCCTACATGACCCACGAGCTGGCACGCGGCCGCGTCAACAGCCGCCGCATGCGTCTCTACCACTCCATGTACCAGGGCTTCCTGTTCACCATGCTGCTGGCCCTCTCCACCAACAACCTGGGCATCCTGTGGGTGTCGATGGAGGGCGCCACCCTGGCGACGGTGCTGCTGGTGTCGCTCTATCGCACCCCGGAGTCGGTGGAGGCGGCCTGGAAGTACTTCATCCTCTGCGGCGTCGGCATCGCCCAGGCGCTGTTCGGCACGGTGCTGCTCTACTTCTCCGCCGCGGCCCAGTTGCCCAAGGCCGACGACGGCCTGTTGTGGACCGCGCTGCACGGCGTCGCCGCCCACCTCGACCCGACGGTGATGAGCATCGCCTTCGTCTTCCTGCTGGTGGGCTACGGCACCAAGGTGGGGCTGGTGCCGCTGCACAACTGGCTGCCCGACGCCCACTCCGAGGGTCCGACGCCGATGTCGGCGGTGCTCTCCGGCCTGCTGCTCAACGTCGCGCTCTACGCCGTGGTGCGGGTCAAGATGCTGGTGGACGGCGCCCTGCAACACTCGACCACCTTTGCCCACCCCCACCTCACCGGCGACCTGATGATGGCCTTCGGCCTGTTGTCGTTCCTGGTGGCGGGGCTGTTCCTGCACCGCCAGCGCGACATCAAGCGCATGTTCAGCTATTCGTCCATCGAACACATGGGACTGATGACCTTCGCCTTCGGCCTGGGCGGCCCGCTGGCCACCTTCGGCGCACTGCTGCACATGACCGTCCACTCGCTGACCAAGTCGTCGATCTTCGTCACCGTCGGCCACGCCACCCACATCGCCAAGACCCAGGCCATCGATCACATTCGCGGCCTGATCCGCACCCAGCCCGCCGTCGGCTGGGGTCTCCTGCTCGGCGTCGCCGCCATCGCCGGCTTCCCGCCGTTCGGCGTCTTCACCAGCGAATTCCTGCTGCTGACCGCGACCATGCAGAGCCAGCCGTGGTTGACCGTGGTACTGCTGGCCGGCCTCGCCATCGCCTTCGCCGGTCTGTTCCGCCACCTGCACCCGATGGTCTACGGCGCGCAGCCGGAGGGCCAGCACCCGGTGCAGGCCAACATGCTGCCGGTAATCATCCACCTGCTGCTGGTACTGTGGCTGGGCATCTCCATTCCGCTGTTCCTGGCCCACTGGTTCAACCAGGCGACGCTGCTGATCACCGGCAAGGGGTTGTTGTGATGTGGATGAAGCGAACGGTAGGAGCGGCTCTGCCGCGACCCGAGGGCATCGCGGCAGAGCCGCTCCTACATGGGGTACGTGCGTGAATCCGTTCGACTGGCTCTCCGAACTGCTGGCCCGCTTCCAGGACGAACACATCCTGGTGCAGCGCGGCTCGGCCATCGCCCTGGCACCTGCCCACCTGCTGGGCATCGACCCGGAGGACTGGGGCCGCGCCGCCCAGACCGCCGCCGCCTACGACTGCCGCTGGGCCGGTATCTGGGCCGAAGAGCGCGGCGAAACGTTGCAGGTCAACGCCGTGCTGGTACGCAACGGCGACCACCTGGTGCTGCGCACGGCGATCCCGGCCGGCGCCCCGCGCCTCGACTCGCACACCCCCTACTTCCCCGGCGCCGACCGCATGGAGCGCCACCTGCGCGACCTGTTCGGCGTCGACTTCAGCGACCACCCCGACCCGCGCCGCTGGAGCCGCCACAACCGCTGGCCGGAAGAGGCCCATCCGCTGCGCAAAAGTTTCGCCGCCGACCAGGCGCCGCTACCGCCGCAACCGGAAGAGGATTACGCCTTCATCCCGGTCCAGGGGGCCGGCGCCTACGAGATCCCGGTCGGCCCGGTGCACGCCGGCATCATCGAGCCGGGCCACTTCCGCTTCCTCGCCGTGGGCGAGACCGTGCTCAACCTGGAGGAACGTTTCGGCTACACCCACAAGGGCATCGAGAAGATCGCCGAGGGACGCGATGCCTTCGGCCTGGCGCGGCTGGCCGGCCGCGTCTGCGGCGACACCACGGTCCATCACGCCTGGGCCGCCTGCATGGCGATGGAGCGCGCCGCCCGCCTGGCGCCGCCGCCGCGCGCCGTGGCGCTGCGCGCGCTGCTGGCCGAGCGCGAGCGCATCGCCAATCACCTCGGCGACATCGGCGCCATCTGCAACGACGTCGGCTTCGCCTTCGCCCAGTATCAATTCAGCCGCCTGCGCGAATTGTGGCAGCGCGACAGCGCCGCCTGCTTCGGCCACCGGCTGATGATGGACGCCGTCATTCCCGGCGGCGTCGCCGCCGACCCCGATACTCCCCAGCTACAGCGGCTGCGTGACGGCAACGCCCGGCTGCGCCAGGAGCTGCCCGGCCTCTACCCGATCCTCGACGACCATCCGTCGCTGGAGGACCGCCTGGTCACCACCGGCGTGCTGGCGCCGGAGACGGCGCGCCGCCTCGGCGTACTCGGCTATATGGCCAAGGCCAGCGGCATCGATATCGACCTGCGCCGCGACCACCCCTACGCTCCGTATGATCACCTGCCCGTCGCCACACCGCTGTTCAGCGCCGGCGACGTGGCGGCGCGGATGAAGGTGCGGATGGAGGAGATCCTGCACTCGCTGGAACTGCTGGATAAACTGCTCGACGAGCTGCCGCCGGGCGAGGTGCAGCGCGACTGGCGCGCACCGGCCGCCGACAGCGAGGGGCTGGGCCTGGTGGAAGGCTGGCGCGGCGAGATCCTGACCTACGTCCGCTTCGGCAGCGACGGCCGCGTCGCCCGCTTCTTCCCGCGCGACCCCAGCTGGTTCAACTGGCCGGCCCTGGAGCAACTGATCCACGGCAACATCGTCCCCGACTTCCCGGTCTGCAACAAATCGGTGAACGGGTCCTATTCGGGGCAGGATCTATGAGAACAAGATCAACCACAGGGAACACGGGGGGCACGGGGGATTTGAATGCGATATACGTGCTCGTGGATAAATGCGGTGTCTCACTCGGACTCTATTATTTACGCCGAAAACTGTTCGTAAACAGTACGCAAATTTCAGCCATATCGTTCAACCAGGGATCAGAAAACTACCCAGGTTCTGAGCATAAAGTAATTTTCTCCCCCGTGTTCCCCGTGCTCCCCGTGGTTAACAGCTTTTCCCGCTTCGGATGATGCCATGCTCAGGATACTGAACAAGATACGCAAGACCAGCATCGTCACCGAGCCGCGCCCGACCACCGGCGAGGCGGCACTGGATGAGATAAGCGAGCGGCTGCGTGAAGGGGTGGCGCGGCGCTTCCGCGGCAGCCTTGCGATTCGCGCGGTGGACGCCGGCTCCTGCAACGGCTGCGAACTGGAGATCCACGCCCTCAACAACAGCTTCTACGATGTCGAGCGCTTCGGCATCCACTTCGTCGCCTCGCCGCGCCACGCCGATCTGCTGCTGATCACCGGCCCGGCCACGGTCCACATGGAGACGGCGCTGCTGCGCACCTACGCGGCGACCCCCGATCCCAAACTCGTCGTCGCCGTCGGCGACTGCGCCGCCTGCGGCGGCGAATTCGGCTGCTCCTACGCCAGCCGCGGCGGCATCGCCAACGTCCTGCCGGTGGATGCGGTGATCAAGGGCTGCCCGCCGACGCCGCAGGCGTTGATGGAAGGGTTGCTGGAGGCGTTGGAAAAGCCGCGCCGCTAGGAGCCTGTCGGACTATGGATGCTCCTACTGCGCCGGTGGGAGAGCGGCCAAAATTTCCCCGATTTCTCGTTGCGTAGAATGACTATGCGCCTCGAAATCGTGAAAATTTGGCCTCGCTCTCCCACCTTGCTCGCTACGGGCACCATAATCCGACAGGCTCCTAGTGTAGTGCTGCATTCTGTTTCGAGCTTAAGCGGCTATTGGCACGGATGACCTTCTGTAGGATGTCGCGAGCGCTTTTGGTCCAGATGAAAGGCTTGGGGTCGGTGTTGTGGTGAGTGATGTATTCATTGATGGCAGCAACGAGTTCAGGGACGCTGGTGAACACGCCGCGGCGCAGCCGTTCGGTGGTGATATCGCGGAAGAAGCGTTCGACCATGTTCAGCCACGATGCCGAGGTTGGCGTGAAATGCATGACAAAGCGCGGATGCTTGGTCAGCCACTCCTGCACGGTGGGATGCTTGTGCGTGGCGTAGTTATCGGCGACCAGATGCAGCATCTTGTCCTTGGGCGTTTCGCGGTCGATCTTCTTCAGGAACTTCAGCCACTCGGCGTGAGTGTGCCGCGGCTGGCAGTGGCCGATGACTTGGCCATCAAGCACGTTGAGCGCGGCGAACAGCGTCGTCGTGCCGTTGCGCTTGTAGTCGTGGGTCATCGTTTCTGCCCGCCCCTTTTTCAGCGGCAGTCCCGGTTGGGTGCGGTCCAACGCCTGCACCTGGCTCTTCTCGTCGCAGCACAGTACTAAGGCGTGCTCGGGCGGGGACATGTACAGGCCGACAACGTCTTCGAGTTTCTCGACGAACTTCGGATCGCGGGAAATCTTGAAGCCACGCACGAGATGCGGCTTCAGTCCGGCTGCGCGCCAATTTCGCGACACGGTGCTCCCGTGGACGCCCAATTTCACAGCCATCGTGCGCGTGCTCCAGTGCGTCGCCGCTTTGGGCGTGCTCTGAGTCGTCAATTCCACCAAGCGAGCAAGGTCCACCTTCTTCGGCGGCGCACCCCGCGGCAAGTCTCGCTCGATTCCGGCAAGGCGCATCTGCGCATAGCGCCCGCGCCAACGAGCCACCTGCTCCCGGCCGATCCCAAGCTGCGCCGCGATGTCTTTGTTCTGCACCCCATCGGCAGCCAGCAGCATGATCCGCGCACGCTGCGCGAGCCGAACGCTGGTGAGCTTCGAACGGGCCAATTTCATCAACTCCGCTCGCTCCTCCTCGGTCAATACAATCTCCGGCGCAACTCGCATTCGATTCTCCGCTTTGCATGCACAATGCATTGTCGCAGCAATCGGCAATTAAGTCGCGTCAAGAATGCAGCGCCACACTAG
>DFMR01000153.1 GCA_002376325.1 Proteobacteria bacterium UBA3588
ATCGGCGCCGTGATCGGCACGGTGGCCGTGACCCTGTATATGATGGGACGCGCCGCTACGCGTGAAGAGGCCGAAGCCCAAGCCAACGCCATGTGGCAAGCTCGCAACAAGGGGCGCTTCCGCGCCGCCGCCTGATCGTTCCATGGCCCATCTGCTCATCGCCGCCGCGCACAAGTCCTCGGGCAAGACCACCGTCACGCTCGGTTTGTGTGCGGCGCTTCGCCGCCGGGGATTGATCGTTCAGCCGTTCAAGAAGGGGCCGGACTATATCGACCCGATGTGGCTGAGTCGGGCCGCGGGCCGGGATTGTCACAACCTCGATTTTCAGGTGATGAGCGACAGCGAGATCCGCTCGACCTTCGCGCGCCATGCGGGGGAGATCAGTATCGTCGAAGGCAACATGGGCTTGTTCGACAGCATCGACGTCGAAGGCGAGTACAGCAACGCCGCCATGGCAGCCTTACTGCAGGCCCCGGTCGTCCTGGTGGTCAACGTCCTCGGCATGACGCGCAGCGCAGCACCGCTGGTACTCGGCTTCCTGCAGTTCGACCCGCGTATTCGCATTGCCGGCGTCATCCTCAACAATGTCGCGGGCAAACGCCACGAAGAGCGCCTGCGGCAGGTGTTCGAGCGCTATGTTGATGTTCCCCTGCTCGGCTGCATTCACCGCGACCCGGAGTTGGCCATCTCAGAACGCCATCTCGGCCTGATCCCCAGCAACGAGGCTGGCGAGGTCGAACGCAAACTCGACTATATCGCCGCCGCGGTGGGACGCCAGGTGGACCTGGACCAGCTGCTCGCCATCGCCGACAGCGCCGCCGCCGTGAGCACTCCCCCCGCCGCCGCCGAGGCGGCGGCGGCGGGGCCGGCGGTACGTATCGGCATCGCCCGAGACGCCGCCTTCGGCTTCTATTATGCCGGCGACCTGGAACAGCTCAGGCTGGCTGGCGCCGAGCTGGTCGAGTTCGATACCTTGCGGGACCGCCGCCTGCCGGCGGTGGACGGCCTGTTCATCGGCGGGGGCTTTCCCGAAACGCACATGGCCGCGCTGGAGAAGAATAGCGGCCTGCGCCACGAAATCCGCGCAGCCATCGAGGCGGGCATGCCCGCCTATGCGGAGTGCGGCGGCCTGATGTACCTCGCGCGTTCGATCCTGTGGGGCGATCAGCGGCGCGAAATGGTGGGGGTCATCCCCGGCGATGCCGTGATGCACGACAAGCCGCAGGGCCGCGGTTACGTACGCTTGCGCGAACTGGACAGCCATCCATGGCCCAAAGCCCAGGTGCCGCAGGAGTTCAGCGCCCACGAATTTCACTACTCCATGCTTGAAAATCTGCCGTCAGGACTCACCTTTGCCTATGAGATGGCACGGGGTACCGGTGTGGACGGACGCCATGACGGCATCGTCTACAAAAACCTGGTAGCCAATTACGTCCACCTGCGCGATGTCGAGGGCTACCGCTGGGCCCGTCGTTTCGTGGATTTCGTGCGGGAGCGACGCGTCCAGGCCGGCGCGGCCTGATCTTCCTTCATAGCAGCACAACCGAAGAGGTCCGATTATGATCACAGTTACAACTGAAGCCGCCAAGCAGATCCGCCTCGCCGCCGAACAGAGCAACGTGGAAACACTGGCGTTGCGCCTGGCGGCCCGTCCCACCGAGTCTGGTGGACTGGAGTACGGTATGGGGTTTGATGAACCGCATGACGACGACCTGAGCATCACCACCGAGGGCATTGAGGTGGTGTTGGAGCCGCAATACGGCCCATTGCTCACGGGGACCGTGATTGATTTTGTGGAGATCGAACCCGGCCAGTTCCACTTCATCTTCATGAATCCGAACGACCCGAACTATGCCCCTGCCGGTGGCGGCGGTTGCGGCAGCAGCAATGGCGGCGGTTGCGGCTGCGGGAGTGGCGGCTGTTCCAGCTGAGCCGGCCCCGTCGGCCCCGTCGCGCGGCAGCGCCGACCGCTACCCCGACAAGGGCAGTAGTGTGATAATATGCTTCGGTTATGACGCGATAAATTTCTGTTAAGAGAGGCGTGTTTCCGAGCATTGTCGAATGATGCGCAAAGCCCACGAACTACAGGAAAGTGAACGCCTGCAGGGACTTGCAACATGGCTGTTGCCCCCCGCACCGGACTGGCGCCGTAAGCTGGCGGCGTTCAAACGCCATCACCTATGGGTTCCCATTCTCGGCCTGCTGTGCTGCCTGGCGTTGCTGGGTGTCGTCGGTTTCATCTCCTGGCGCGACCGCCACTGGTCGCCCCTGCTCCTCTCACTGCAACTGGTCACCATCCTCGGCACGCTGGGCTTCGGTGTTGCCCTGGTATTGGGCGTGCAGCGTCAACTGCTCGAACCGTTTACCGTGCTGCGCGACTGGGCGACACGGGTACGCAGCGGCAATCTGGCCGTGCGGCTGCCGGTCAACGGCGGCGACGAGTTCGATGAGTTGTCCGATGATCTCAACAATCTCGGTAACTCGCTCCAATCCCTATCGCAAAATCTCGACGCGGAAGTGCGGCGCCAGACGGAACATATCGCCCAGAAAACCCATTCGCTGCAAGTGCTGTACGACGTCGCCGCGAGCCTCAACGCCTCGCGCGATCTGAAGGACCTGCTCACACGCTTTCTCTACACCATGCGCGACATCGTCAATGCCAAGGCCGGAACGGTGCGGCTGCTCACCGACAACGATCAAATGGAGCTGGTGGCCAGCATCGGCCTGGACGACGAGGTGGTGACCAACGAACGCATGGTCCCGGTCAAACGCTGTCTGTGCGGCAATGCGGTGGACGAAGGCGAAGTGCTGTTTCAGCAGGATCTGCTGCCCTGCCAGCAATTCGTCGGACGTCCGCTGTTGGACAATGACAATCTTGGTATGATCGCGGTACCGTTGCAGTATCGCGGCAAAAATCTCGGCGTCTATAACCTGTTTATCGACAAATCGGAGTTCGAGGCCCGCGACGAGGTCAAGGCGCTGTTCACCAGCATCGGACGCCACCTCGGCATGGCCATCGAGAAGGCACGCCTGGACAGCGAATCCAAGCGCCTCTCCATCATGCAGGAGCGCAATGCCCTGGCCCACGAGCTGCACGACTCGCTGGCCCAAACCCTGGCTTCGCTGCGCTTCCAGGTGAGTATGCTCAACACTACCCTGAGCGAAGACGGCGGGGCGGCTGCGGAGCGTGAAATCGAACAGTTGAAAAACGGTCTCGACGAGGCCTATACCGAGTTGCGCGAACTGCTGGCGCACTTCCGTGCCCCGATCGATGCCCGCGGCCTGCTGCCAGCAATCGAGGATATGGTGAGCCAGTTCCGCAAACAGACCGGTATTCACACCTTCCTGCAAAAGGAGTGGGACTCCACCCGCCTGCCGGCCAATATGGAGATGCAGGTTCTGCGCATCGTGCAGGAGTCCCTGGCCAACATCCGCAAGCACAGCCACGCGCAGAACGTGCGCATCATGTTGCGCTGTAACGCCGAAGGCAACTATCGCGTACTGATCGAAGATGACGGCGTCGGCATGCGGGAGCCGGCGTTTTCCGGACACCCGGGCGAACATATCGGGCTCTCTATCATGCAGGAGCGCGCCCGTTATGTCGGGGGCGAATTGCGCATCGAAAGCGAGGAAGGCGAAGGCACTCGCGTGCTACTCACCTTCCGCTATCCCGATCCTAAACAAAACAGAGAACAACAGCGGTTTGCGCTCATTTGATGAATATGCGTGTACTCCTTATTGACGACCATACCCTGTTCCGCAGTGGCTTGGAGACTTTGCTTGAACGCCATAATATCGAGGTGGTCGCCGCCACCGGCGATGGCCGCGAAGGCATGCACTTGGCGCTCGAAATCAATCCCGATATTGTTCTGCTGGACATGCGCATGCCGGACATGAACGGCTTGGAGGTGCTGCGCGCCCTGCGCAGCGCCGGGATGAAAATCCCGATCGTGATGCTCACTACCAGTAACGAAGAACGCGATCTTGTAGAATGTCTGCGCAACGGTGCACAGGGCTATCTGCTCAAAGACATGGAGCCGGATGAACTGGTCAACGCGTTACGCGACATCCAGGCGGGCCGGACGGTCGTGGCGCCGGAGCTTGCCGGTGTACTGGCGCGCGTGGTGCAGGGGGAAAGCATTGAAGCCGACCGGCAGGAGACGCCCTTTTCCGAGCTGACGCCGCGCGAGCTGGAAATTCTGTGTCTGCTGGCCGAAGGACAGAGCAACAAGGTCATCGCCCGCAACCTGGGAATATCCGACGGTACGGTTAAGTTGCACGTCAAGGCGGTATTGCGCAAACTCAACGTCCATTCCCGCGTGGAAGCGGCCGTGATGGCCGTGGAAAAAAATCTCTGTCAAAAGGAAGCCTGATGAACAAGTTTGCCTGGTCCAGCCCGCGATGGCTGCTCTTGGTCATATTTTGCCTTGCCGGTGTTCTGCCCGCCTATGCGGCCGATCAGGACCAGTGGTACAACGTCGAACTTATTGTGTTTTCCCAGCGTCATCCCGACGCCGGCAATGAAACCTGGCCGGATAATCCGGGCTCGCCCGACTTGACCGACGCCCAGGAGATCCCGACCACTGCTGTTCCCAACGCGCAGCTGCAACCGCTGCCGCCGGATCAGTTCAAGCTGCAGGCGGAGGAACAAAAGCTGGCAGAAAACGGTAACTACGAGGTCTTGCTGCACACCGGCTGGCGCCAGCTCGGCGTACCGCGCGAAAAGGGGATACCGGTGCATGTCCACACCACCGCCCCGGCAACAACGGACACCGCCGCAGCCGCCGCGCCCGCGGCACTGCCGCCCCCACGCCTCGATGGCGTGGTTGAACTGACCGTATTGCGCTACCTGCATCTGGACGTCGATCTGCTGTTCAGGGGCCAAGCGCTCACCTCTACCAACAGCGTCTCCGACTTTTTCGCTGTGGCACCGGCCAAGCCATCGGTTCCCATCTATCGGTTGCAGGAATCACGGCGCATGCGCAGCAACCAGCTGCACTACTTCGACCATCCCATGTTCGGCGTCATCGCGCTGGTGACGCCATATACTCCGCCGGTCGCGACACCGGCGGCACCGACGTCGACGCCGCCGGCTGTGCCAACCCCCGCCGCGCCAGTCGTATCGAAACCGCAGGCGCCAACCGCCAACGGCAACGACGCAACAGGCATTATTCAGCGCAATTGAGTGCGTGGTGCCGCGGTCAAATCCGCGGCACCACGCACTCCAGCAGTGCGCGCACCTTGTCCATCCCGCTGGTGAGATTGTGCTCGATCTCCTCCATGGTGATCGCGCCGACGCCGCGACCAGCGGCCATGTTCGCTACCACGGCACAGCACGCATAGCAGACACCGAGTTCGCGCGCCAATGCCGCTTCCGGCATGCCGGTCATGCCCACCAGGTCGCAGCCGTCACGCTCAAGCTTGTCTATCTCTGCCGCCGTCTCCAGGCGCGGCCCTTGAGTGGCGGCATAGACGCCCTCCTCCACCACCGGCAAATGGATTGCGCGTGCGCCGTCGATAAGCACTTGGCGCAGTTCCTCGCAGTAAGGAGTGGTGAAATCGATATGGGTAACGTGGGTCAACCCCTCTTCAAAGTAAGTGTTGATGCGATTCCAGGTGTAATCGATGAGCTGATGGGGAAAGACGATGTGACCGGGCAGCAAGTCGGAACGAATGCCGCCGACCGCGTTGACGGCGATGATCCGCTCGGCGCCCGCCGCCTGCAATGCCCAAAGATTGGCACGGTAATTCACCTTGTGCGGCGGGATGGTATGACCGTAACCGTGGCGCGCAAGAAACATGATCTCTTTGCCGCCGATGGAACCGTGGGTCAGCGGTCCCGACGGTTCGCCATATGGAGTGTGCACCACCTCGCGGTTGATGATCTCCAGATTCTTCAGTGAGGTCAGGCCGGTGCCGCCGATGATTGCCAGTTTTGCCATGTTTCTATTGAGTCCTAAAAGCAATTAACCACGGGGAACACGGGGAGCACGGTGTGTATGTAGCGCTAACACAGGTATTGGTTTGATATGCCATCATGAACCCCTGTGTTCCCCGTGCCCCCCGTGGTTATGTTTTACTACATGCCTTTGACCGCGTAGATGCCCGGCGCGTTGCGCAGGTACTCCTTGTAGTCCATGCCGTAGCCGAAGACGTAGCGGTCCTCCACCTGCAACCCGACGAAATCGGCCTCCAGGCCATTCTTCCGATCGTGCATTTTTTCCACCAGCACCGCGCTGTACACCGCGGCCGCGCCCGCCTGGCGGCACTCACCGAGGATCGCCGCCAGGGTGGTGCCTTCGTCCAGGATGTCGTCGACCACCAGCACCACGCGTCCTGCCAGCGGCGTGCGTGGCCGTGCCAGCCAATGGATCTCGCCGCCGGCAGTGGCGCCGCGATAGCGGGTGGCGTGCACGTAATCGATCTGCAGCGGAAAGTCGAGATGCGTAAGCAGTTGGCCCATGGGCACCACTGCGCCGGTCATGACGCACAGCACCAATGGATCGCTGTCGGCGATGCGGGCAGTGATCTCGTCGGCCATGCGCACGATGGCAGCCTTGACCTGTTCGTCGGTGTAGAGGCAATCGGCCTCGCGATAGACTTGTTCAACCTGTTGCGGCGTAACACCCATTACATTGCTCTCTCAAATAGCGGACCTTCAGTGCCGGCGGGATAGCGAAGAGTCCCCAGGTTCTCTCGCCGAGCCGCCAACAGCGCCAAGGGTTCAATTATCTTTTCGTAATTGCCATCGTCATCGTGGATACGGAGCCCTATCGGCGCTCGTCCTTCGCTCTTCCATGTTCCTCCGATTCCCTTCGCGTTCTTGGTATCCCGACGAGAGCCCTCCGTCCGCGACGCCAATCTAAGGGTTCACAGCTTAAACCATTTCGCCGTCGTTGAGGCGGCAGGCACCGCCGTTGAGTTCAACCGTCAACGGAAGCGCCTGCGCCGTCGGGGCCGATGTGCACGCCGTCGGGGATGTNNATCCAGTTGGTGGTCCTGGTGAAGGTGTAGACGAAGAAGTCCAGCGACGAAGCAGCGAAGGCGTTGAAGTTGACGATCAGCGTCTGGGTCGCGTCGATTTCAGGATGCCCCTCCAACATGGCGCGGACATCGGCGACGATGGCCCCCAGCGCGGCGGCGTCGTCGTAGCGGATGCCTATGGTTTCGTAGATGCGCCGGTGGCTCATGCGCGACGGATTCTCCACCGCGATACTGGAGAAGGTCGAATTGGGCACATACAGCAGCCGCTTGTCGAAGGTGCGGATAACGGTGAGGCGCCAGCCGATATGCTCCACCGTTCCCTCGATCGGCCGGTCCGGCGAACGGATCCAGTCACCTACCACGAAGGGCCGATCGAGATAGAGGATCAGGCCGCCGAAAAAGTTGGCCAGCAGATCCTTGGCAGCAAAACCGATGGCGATACCGCCGATGCCGCCGAAGGCGAGGACGCCGGAGATGTTGAACCCCAGGGTCTGCAACGCCACCAGAACGGCGGTGATGATGACCGAGACCCGCAGCAGCTTGCCGATGGCATCGACCGTAGTGCGGTCGATGGGCTTGCCGCGCGCCTCGCCCCGTTCGATATAGTGTTGCTCCATACCGCCGACGAAGCGCACCGCGAACCAGGCGAGCATGGCGACGACACCGAGATCGCGCAGCGGCAACACGCCCTTGAAGATCACGGCGTCACTGTGTTCGCTGATCATCTGCGCCGCGAAACCGATACCGACGATCCAGATCAGCAGGCTCAACGGCGGGCGCATGGCCTCGAACAGCACCTCGTCCCATTGATGGCGGTTCTTTGCCAGCGAGCGTTGCAGGTGCAGCATGAGGCGTTTTTGCACGAAATCCAGCAACAGCGTAAGGAACACGACGAGAAAGACCTGAATCACCAGGAACCAGGTGTTTTGATGTTGCGCCAGCGAATGCCAAAGGGTCTGAAAAGTCATGGGTCACATATTCGCGGGTCAGAAAGCCAGTTCGAGCGTCGGATCCTGCGCCAGACGCTCCAGCGCGTGCACCGCCTGCTGCCAGCGCGGGTCACGGTGCAACGACTCGCGGGTCAACGGATGACGCCCGTGCATGCGCGCAAGCCGGGTGTGCAACACCGGGTCGTGTGGCGGCCGATAGCCGTCGAGCAGCGCCGTCGCCCCGCTACGATTGTTGCATACCAGCACCATGTCGCAGCCGGCGCCGACGGCCGCCTTGGCGCGTTCGACATAACCGCCGACAACGGCAGCCCCCTCCATCGACAGGTCGTCGCTGAAGATTACGCCCTGGAAGCCGAGACGCCGGCGCAACACCTCCTTCAGCCAAAAGGGCGAAAAGCCGGCCGGTGCCGGATCGATGTTGGGATACAGCACGTGCGCCGGCATAATGCCGGCCAGTCCCTGGCCGATCATTCGCTCGAACGGCACCAGGTCTTCGGCTTCAACGTCTTCGTAGCTGCGGGGATCGACCGGCAGCGCCTGATGCGAATCCGCCTCCACCGCGCCGTGCCCGGGAAAGTGTTTGCCGGTCGCCGCCATGCCCGCCTGGTGCATGCCCGCGACAAAGCTCTGCGCCAGCTCCGCCACCACATCGGGATCGCTATGGAAGGCACGGTCGCCGATGACGCGGCTGATGCCGCGTTCCACATCCAACACCGGGGCAAAGCTGAAATCGACGCCCACCGCGCGCAGTTCGCTGGCCATCACCCAACCGGTCGTTTCGGCCAGGTGACGGGCGCGCCGCGGGTCGTGCGCATAGAAGTCGCCGAACAAGCGGGCCGGCGGCAATGGCGTGAAACCGTGGCGAAAACGCTGCACGCGCCCGCCTTCGTGGTCTACGGCGACCAGCAGACGCGGCTCCCGCAACGCATGCACCTGTTGCAACAGCTCCGTGAGCTGCTCCGGCGACTCGTAGTTGCGGCTGAACAGGATGATGCCGCCCACCAGCGGATGGCGCAGCAGATCGCGCTCCTCCGGCAGCAACTCCGCCCCCTGCAGGTCGAGCATGACCGGTCCTAATGACATCTATGGGACTCCCTGCAGGGTGGCGTAGGGTGCTGCTGCGTATCCTGTCATAACGGCGGTCACTCGCCTGTCTGATGTGATGACGATTCGTCTCTCCGATCCTGCGACGTTCCGTTGTGATTCGCCTGCCTGCGTTGCCCAGGTGACCGCCGTTCCCGCGTGACCGGACTGGCCGGCCGCTCATGGCTCCTGTTGCGGTCGGCGTCACGGCCGACATTGCGGCTGCCACGCTGCTCATCCCCTGCCCTGTCGTTGCGGCGATGTGCCTCATCACGCCCCGCGTGCCGTTGCCTATCCTGGTCTGCATGGTGCTCTTGTCGCGCCGCTGGTTCGTGGATGGGGCGGCGCAGGTGGTTATCGACGACGATCACGCCCGGGGGTTGCGGNNTGGATGTAGATGTAGCGGCGCATGGTATCGACATGGCCGAGGCGGTTGAACCCCGGTTCGGTGCCGCTCAGCCACAGGATGCGCGTCAGGATCCAGTCCCGCTCGGGAAAGCGTTCGCGCAGCTGGGGCGTATACCGCTCGCCGGTCGGCCGCCGTCCGACGAACACGGTATCGGCCGGGCAGCCGGCACCGATCTTGGCCCGGATCACGTGAGCGCCGCGCGGCGTGCAGCCGCTGCCGTTGATCTCGCCGGGACCATTGGCCGCGGTGGAGACGGCCACGTCCATCACCGCCGGCCCCTCGTCGAACAGGCGCAGCCGCTGCTCCGCAAGGCTTATCTCAATCCGCAGCATTGCGCTCCTCGGCGCTCCAGGCACGGTAGGGATGGTCCACCAGGCAGACGTTGTAATAGCGCGGCTGATGCGACACCTCGCGTCCGGCCCAGGGCGGCAGCTCCAGCACGTCGTCCTCGCGCGCCAGCTCTACCTCGGCCACCACCAGACCGGCGTTGTCCCCCTCGAACACGTCGATCTCCCAGACACGGCCGCCGTGGTACACGTGGTAGCGGGTCTTCTCCACCAGCGGCTGCGGGCACAGGGTAGCGAGCATCTCCTGGGCGTCGGCCAGCGGGATGGCGTATTCGTACTCCTGCCGTAGTATCCCCAGCGTCGCGCTCTTGACGTTGAGCCGTGCCTCGTCGCCCTCGATGCGCACCCGCACCGACGCCTGTTTGGAGCCCACCAGATAGCCCTGCCGGTAGGGCGTGCCGCCGTCCGCCGCGGCCCGCCACTGGTCGTTCAGGAGCAAAAATTTGCGTTCGATCTCGGTACCCATAGTCTCCTCGCATTGCAGCCCCGATCGTAGGCCATACACCCGCTATTGTGTATGCTTTGGCGCCGCAACAATACCCCAATGAGACGATATCCATGCGGAAAGCGGCAGCGGCCGCCGGACATATTACCGCCAATAGTGCCGCCTGGGCCCGCCATCGAGTGGCGCGTAGCGTCCTGCCTGCGCCCACGGACTACGGCAGGATTAACGCACCAAAACAGATGTCCCGGACATTAGAACAGCTGGGCACAAGCGGGTATACTCGCGCTCATGGTCGGTACGACCACCCAAATGGGCAAGCCCACTTGTTTGCCTGACAACGGCCCCTTGGGCGACAGCGTAGCGCTGGTCACGGATTGATTACGATAGGAGTTCCGGCTGATCGGGTGAGGATGCATGGCGAGACATATTTCATATAATATTTTTCGTATCCTGCAAGATCTCGACGACGGCGTGTTGCGCCACACCATATGGATGAAAAATGTGCATCGTGCCCTGGTGTGCGACGCCGGCAGCATCAACCAGGACGATATCGACACGCAAGCGCATCATCGCTGCGAATTCGGCAAGTGGTACGACCGCGTGGATCAGGCTGAACTGCTCAACGAACCGTCGTTCGCGCGCATCGGGGAGTTGCACCGGAACATGCATCTCGCAACGGGCATTCTGCTGCGGCAGCGCCAAACGGGCGGCGACGCCGTGATCGCGGACTACGATCAGTTCATTAACGGTGCGATCGACTTCAAGATGGAAGTCCGCCACCTGCAATTCAAACTTATGAAGGAGGTCTGCGCCGTCGATCATTTGACCGGGGCGTGGAACCGCCAGACCATGTACTACAAACTGGATGAGGAATACGAACGCTTCCTGCGCGCCCGCACCCCATGCTGTGTGACCATGATCGACATCGATCATTTCAAGAACGTAAACGACACCCACGGACACCCAGCCGGCGACCGTGTGTTGCAATCCGTGTGTACCCTGCTCAAATCCTCTTTGCGCCGTTACGACACCGTCTTCCGCTACGGCGGAGAGGAGTTCCTCATCTGCTTGCCGGACAGCGACATCAAGCAAACGACGAAGATGCTGGAGCGACTGCGTTCAGCGCTGGAGACGATGCCCTTCGAGCTGGACGACGGTACCGTCTTGACCATCACGGCCTCCTTCGGTGTAGCGAAAATGGATGAGGAAAAGAGTCTCGACGAGCTTATCGAACAGGCCGACCGTGCCCTGCTCTGCGCCAAGGCCGAAGGCCGCAACCGCGTTTGCGTATGGAACGCCTGACCCGCTACGCCGACTGTGCGCCTTACCTGACCAGGGACGGCTCCGAGATCAGGGAGCTGATGCATCCGGACCACCACGGCAATCGCAACCAGAGCCTGGCCGAGGCGACCATCGCGCCGGGCGCCATCACCCGCCTGCACCGCCACCGTCACAGCGAGGAGATCTACCACGTCACCGCCGGACGGGGATTGATGCAGCTCGGCGACGAGGAGTTTGCTATCGAAGCGGGCGACACCGTCTGCATCCCACCCGGCACGCCGCACGCCGTCTGCAACACCGGCGACGAACTGCTGCGTATCCTCTGTTGCTGCGCGCCACGCTATACGCATGAGGATACCGAGCTGCTCGATCAGCACGCGACGTAACACGCCATAGAATACGCATCACTCAAAGCGCCAGCGCCGCGATGGTCTGGGCTTAGGAACACCTGACAAAGGCATCTCCCTTTCGCCGTGAAAAGATTCGTCTTCACATTATTGCTCATCGCACAGCCGGTACTCGCGTCCGCATTGCCCCGGCCGGACCATGTGGTGATCGTCGTCGAAGAGAACCGGGCCTTCCACCAGATCATCGGCAGCGCCGAAGCGCCCTACCTCAACCAACTGGCCGGCCGCGGCATGCTGTTCACTAATTCTCACGCCGTCGCCCACCCCAGCCAGCCCAACTACCTGGCCCTGTTCGCCGGCACCACCTACGGCATCGACAGCGACATCTGCCCGCTGGAACTGCGCGGTCCCAACCTTGCGGAGGACCTGATCAAACATGCTCTGAACTTTGCGGTCTATTCGGAAGGACTGCCCGCCGCTGGCGCCCGGGGTTGCGGCTATGGCGACTATCGACGCAAACACAACCCGGCGGCCAACTGGAGCGACCTGGCCGCCGCGAACCTGCCGTTCGGCGCGTTTCCCCAGGATTTTTCCCGGCTGCCCACGGTGTCCTGGGTGATACCGGACCTGCAACACGACATGCACGACGGCACCATCGCCCAGGGCGACGCATGGCTGAAACAGCACCTGGCCGCCTACACGGATTGGGCCGAGCACCACAACAGCCTGCTGATCATCACCTGGGACGAGGACGACCGCTGGTCGGGTAACCATATCGCCACCCTGTTTGTCGGCCAGCCGGTCCGGCGCGGCGGCAGCGCACAGCGCATCGATCACTACGATGTGCTGCGTACCGTTGAGGCGATGTATGGCCTGACGTTGTTGAACAACTCCGCCCGGGCACACACGATTGAGGGAGTGTGGGTCGAGAAAAACCATCGCTCTCGTCAAGACGCAAAAAACGCCAAGTGAACACCGGAATCCACACTCTTCACCGGCTTGGCATCTTGACGAGAGAAGTCCCTTCTGGTGCTCACAAATTCTGCCGACGAGCCATAAAACCGCAATACCAACACGACAAGAGGCGTGATAAAGGCTGACGCTCAGCATTTTAGCCCCCTCTCACTCAGGGAGAGGGCGGGGTAAGGGGTCAATACAATCGTTCCAACTCCTCACCCGGTTCATCTACCCACATGGAATAAATCCCTGAGGGCAAGGAAACGTTATAATCCGCTTCTGCGATAAACTGACGCAACCACAGACAACAGTAATCCGAAAACACCCCATGCGCATCCTCCTCGCCCCCATGGAAGGCGTCATCGACGCCCCGATGCGCCGACTATTGACCGCCATCGGCGGCTATGATGCCTGCGTCACCGAATTCCTGCGCCTCAGCGACGGCGAACTCCCCGAACGCACCTACCACAAGCACTGTCCCGAACTGGCCCAAGGCAGTCGAACCTCCGGCGGTACGCCAGTGATCCTGCAGCTGCTCGGCAGCGAGCCGGAACTGCTTGCTGTCAGTGCGGCGCGAGCAGTGTCGCTCGGCGCCACCGCCATCGACCTCAACTTCGGCTGCCCTTCCCGCTTCGTCAACCGCAAACAGGGCGGCGCGGCGTTATTGAAGGCGCCGCAACGCATGGCGCAGATCGTCGCCGTCGTGCGCACTGCGCTACCCGCAAAGATCCCCGTCTCCGCCAAGATGCGCCTCGGTTACGACACCCCCGACCGCGCCGCCGATATCGCCCTCGCCCTGGAACAGGCCGGCGCCGATTTCATCACCGTCCACGCCCGCACCCGTGACGACGGCTACCGCGCACCTGCCCGCTGGGAGCAGCTGCGGCCGATCCGCGAGGCGTTGAAGATTCCGCTCATCGCCAACGGCGACATCAACAGCGTCGAGGATTGGCTACGCTGCCATGAGATCAGCGGCTGCGAGCATCTCATGCTGGGGCGTGGGGCGTTGATGCAACCGGACCTTGCGCTGCAATTACGTGCGTGGCATCAGGGCGATGCAATCGAGGCCATGCAGTGGCGCGATATCCAGCCTCTCCTGCCTCGCCTGTTGGAACACTACACTCCTGGGACACGGGGACTCAGCGCCCGCCTCAAGCAGTGGCTGGGGATGTTGCGGCATCGGCATACGGGAGCCGACGAGGCATTCTTGGATATCCGTCCCCTGCGGGATCTGGACAGCATACTGGCGGCGTTGACTGCCTGATAGCTATCAACCGTCGGCCGTATCTACGGCAGAAAAAGGTAAAAAGGTGACGGATTGTTTTTGCCGCAAACGGAAATGAATTAGTGTGCGCGGAGACGGCGAAAGGCATTCCAGGCAGTGCCCTATTGGCATTGACAAACAACTGTATAAGCGTACAGTATGCCTCATAAGGCACCGCGCGGGGGTGCAGCAACACCCGCCGCACGGCTAACCCCAAGTCCTCGCTCATAGAACTTGGGGCTGCTCGCGAGTATATCAATTTCGCCGGAATAGTCAGCCCGGCGTTCCCGATATTCCCCCGGCGGCCCAGGTTCGTTACCCGGGCCGTCCGTCTCATGCGGCCCCGTACATGGAGGTAACGCATGAACCGTTCAACGTCGCAACACCCCCTCTCCGCCCGCCAACGCCTCGCCGCCAACCTGCGCCTGCGCCGCCTGCTGCTCGGCTGGTCGCAAGAGGCCCTGGCCGCACAAGCCGGTCTGGACCGCTCCTACATCGGCGAACTGGAAAGAGCCCAACGCAACATCAGTCTCGATGCGCTGGAGAAACTGGCGCAGGCTTTCGGCGGCGAGATATCCGATCTGCTGGTCGATCTGGAACCGTCCCATCTTGGCGAACGCCTGATCGAACAGGTGCGGCGGACGATTGCCAATCGCAATTGCGTGCGGGAGGAAACGGCGATTTATGCGTGACGGGACGACGCGCACAATTCATCGCGGCGCCGCCGCTCCTGATCCTATCCCACGCCTAAATCAACCCGCAGGAAGCATACAGTTGAACTACTATTGGGAACATGGTTTTGTCATTTTCCTACCGTACAGGGGAGGCAACCGGACCGAGCCGAACAAACTAACCGAGCCGATAAAAGTGTCGGCGCAGTTTACCAGTGACATCAGGCACTGCAGCATTATCCTTAGTGCCGCATTTACAGGGGGTTGCCATGGAAAGCAGCGAACAGGAAAAAGACAAATTGGCGCGGCAGTACGACATGCTGGCCGGTAAATTCAAGGAACTCTATCTGGCAGGAAAGGAGCGCGGTCGCGAATCGATGTCGGCGGCGCTGGAAATGGCGCACCAGGAGTTGGCGGCGCTCGGAGAGTTCAGCGAGAAACAAGGGGAAGAGTTGAAGCGGTACCTCGCCCGCGACCTCGACCTGACCATCTCCGATGCCCAGCAACTGGGCGAAGAGGCCAAGGAACGGCTCAACCCATCCCGCTTGGGTGCAGGAGCCATCGCCTCCCTCGTAAGCGTGCTGGAACTGACCGGCAATGCGCTGCATTCCCTGAGTGCCAAAACGAAGGAATCCCTGACCTATCGGACCGGTGAGATAACGTCGGCCGGCACCCTGACCTGCCGGGCGTGCGGACAGAAAATACATATCAAGCAAACAGGGCATGTCCCGCCTTGTCCCAAGTGCAACGGCATCCTGTTTAACAAGGGCTATTGATTTCCCGGTATCCGCAGCAATGCCGCAGGTGGGCTTGGCGCGAATCCCCTATGGCTAGCCGAGCAAAAAAGGTCTGGGGCGGAAATGACCGAAGGGCGCAGGAATGTTTTTTTGGCTCGTCGGTATGGACAGAAAGAGACGTTCTCTCGCCCGGACGCCGAGCTCGCAAAGAGAGTGGGGCAGCAGGTGTTCCCTCGGCGTTCTTGGCGTCTTGGCGAGAGGTCCGGGTTCTGTTTTATCGAGGAAAAACACGCTCTCGCCCAGACGCCAAGAAAGCAATCGCAGCAAAGCCGCTCCTACGGGGGGCGTTTCAAGAAATCATTTCCCTTTGACAAACAACGCAATCGATTCCACATGCGCCGTATGCGGGAACATGTCCATCACTCCCGTCTTCTCCAGCGTGTAGCCATACTCGTTGACCAGTATCCCCGCATCGCGTGCCAGCGTGGCCGGGTTGCATGAGACATAGACGATGCGCCCTACTTTCATCTTGGCGATGTGCGCCAGCGTCGCCTGCGCACCGGAGCGCGGCGGGTCGAGCAGTACCTTGTCGAAGCCCTGCTTCCACCACGGCGAGTGTTCCAGGTCGCCGGCGAGGTCGGCGGCGTGGAACTGCACGTTGTCCAACGAATTCTCCACCGCGTTGGCACGGGCCCGTTCCACCAGTTTCTTCTCCCCTTCCACGCCCACCACTTCAGCGCAGCGGCGCGCCAACGGCAGGGTGAAATTACCCAGGCCGCAGAACAAGTCGAGCACGCGATCCTCCGGCTGGAGGTCGAGCAGTTCGACGGCGCGGTCGATCATCTGGTGGTTGATCTCGCTGTTGACCTGGGTGAAGTCGCCCGGCCTGAAGCTGAAGCCGACGTCGTACTTGTCCAGCCGGTAGCGCAGTTCAATCTGCGCCGGCCACAGCGGGGTCAACGAATCGGGGCCGCCGGGCTGGAGGTAGATGTGAATACTGTTTTCGATGGCAAACGCCTTCACCTTCGCCTCGTCGTCGTCGCTGAGCTCCGACAGGTTGCGCAGGGCGAGCGCCGTCTGTGTGTCGTCCACCGCCACTTCGATTTGCGCGATCTTGTCGTAGACCGATAGCGAGGCGATCATCTCACTCAGTGCCGCGATGCGCTCGCCGACACTGGGGTGCAGCACCTCGCAACGTGAGAGATCCGCCACGAAGCCGCCGATGCGTTCCCGGAAACCGACCAACACCTTGCCCTTCCTGGCCACGTACTTCACGCCGGGCCGCGCCTTGCGCCGGTAGCCCCAGTGCGGTCCCAGCAGCGGCTCCAACACCTCTTCCGGCTGCACCTTGCCGATGTGCTTGAAGTCGTCCAGCAACACGTTCTGCTTGTAGGCAATCTGCGCATCGGAGGCGAGATGCTGCATGGCACAACCGCCGCAGACGTCGAAGTGTGGGCAGCGCGGCTCCACCCGCTGCGGCGATGCCGTGAGGATGGTGACCGCATAGCCTTCGTCGAAGTTGCGATGGATCTCGCTGTAGACGAACTCCACCTCTTCGCCCGGCAGCGCACCGGCAACGAACACCGTCTTGCCGTCGACGCGGCCGACGCCGCGGCCTTCGTGATTCAGGCTGTCGATAGTGAGGCGCACCGGCGTCGTGGGGAGGGATTTCTTTTTGCGTCGTGCCATGATGACCAACAGTCAATTCTTACAGATTGTGTAGGAGTGGCTCTGCCGCGATGCGGCCCTCAATCGCGGCAGAGCCACCCCTAAGGACGATGCGCCAAGCGCGCTTATTTCCAATTACCGAGGAACTCGGAGAAGTGGGGCTTGCCCTCCTTCTCCAGATACTCGCGCACGCGGCTGCATTCGGTCTCGTATTCGGTAGGAGTGAGACGGCCGCGGATCAGTTCGAAGCGCAGGTAGACCAGAAAGGTGTTGAGCACGTCGGTTTCGCAGTAGTTGCGGATGCCTTCGATGTCGCCCGCCTGGTAGGCGTCCCACACCTTGTCGCCGCTCATCCCCATCTTGCCGGGGAAACCGAGCATGGTGGCCACCTCGTCGAGCGGCGCGTTGGCGCGCGGCTGGTAGCCGGCGATCACGTCCATCAGATCGGTATGGCGGCTATGGAAGCGGCTCAGGTAGTTGTTCCAGCGGAAGCTCTGATCGTCTTCGCCGCTCTCCCAGTAGCGCGGCGCCTGCACGCCGTGCAGCAGGGCGCGGTAGTTCAGCACCGGCAGGTCGAAGCCGCCTCCGTTCCACGACACCAGCGTCGGCGTGAAGCGATCGATGCCGTCAAAGAAGCGCTGCACCAGTTCCGCCTCGGGGGCGTCGGGTTCGCCCAGCGACCAGACCCGCAGCGTGTCGCTGTTGCGCAGCACCACCGAGATGGCGACGATGCGCTGAAGATGCAGACGCAGGAAATCGCTGCCGGTCTCCTGCCGCCGCTTGTGAAACATCACGTTGGCGACATCCTGGTCGCTCAAGCCGTCGAGACCGTGCAGCCGCCGGCCGCTGGCCACGTCGGGGACGGTCTCGATGTCGAATACCAATACGTTCATAAACTACAGGCCATCGCAAAATTCAAAATCGAAAGATATCAACCTCGGGGAACACGGGAAATTTCTTGCCTGGATTGAGCATAACATTGCCGATTGCCCGAATTATTACCCTTTGTCTCCGTGGCTAATCGCTTTTCACGCAGGAAACACGCCGGTGGAGAGATAGCGATCGCCGCGATCGCAGATGATACCGACGATGACAGCGTTCTCCACTTCGCGCGACAGTTTCAGCATGGCCGCCACGGCACCGCCCGAAGACACGCCGGCAAAGATACCTTCGCGCGCCGCCAACAGCCGGGTGGTTTCCTCGGCCTCCTGCTGACCGATGTCGATGATGCGGTCGACCCGCGCCGGCTGGTAGATGCGCGGCAGGTAGGCCTCGGGCCAGCGCCGGATGCCGGGGATGCTCGCCCCCTCCGCCGGCTGCACGCCGACGATCTCCACCTCGCGGTTCAGCTCCTTGAGGTACTGCGAAGTGCCCATGATGGTGCCGGTGGTGCCCATGGCGCTGACGAAATGGCTGACGGCGCCCTGGGTGTCGCGCCAGATCTCGGGGCCGGTACTTTCGTAGTGGGCCAGCGGGTTGTCCGGATTGGCAAACTGGTCCAGCACCTTGCCGCGCCCCTCGCGCTGCATCTGATCGGCCAGATCGCGCGCGCCTTCCATGCCCTGTTCTTTGGTGACCAGTATCAGTTCGGCACCGTAGGCCTTCATCGCGGCACGCCGCTCGACACTCAGGTTCTCCGGCATAATCAAAACCATGCGGTAACCCTTGATGGCCGCCGCCATGGCCAGGGCGATGCCGGTGTTGCCGCTGGTGGCCTCGATCAGGGTATCGCCCGGCACGATATCCCCGCGTGCCTCGGCATGCCGGATCATGCTCATGGCGGGCCGGTCCTTGACCGAACCGGCCGGATTGTTGCCCTCCAGCTTTGCCAGCAGGACATTGGAGGTCTTGCCCGGCAGCCGCTGCAGCCGCACCAACGGAGTGTTGCCGACAAACGATTCAAGCGTCGGATAGCTCATAACTCTATATGTTCCAAGATAATTAACAAAAAATTACGTATGGCGGGATTATAAAACAAAGCTTGCCCCATCTGGAGTTTTCGTTACACTAACGGAGCAAGCTGTTGGTCGCTTAATCACCCAAGGAAAGGAGTGAAATTATGAATGCAGTCACTCAGGTAATCGACAAGGATCTCGCTCTGGCTCGCGCAGGCGGCAATTCGCAACTGGCGGAAGAACTTTTCGCGATGCTGCTGAAGGAGTTGCCGGAACAACGCACCAGCATCCTGGAGGCCGCCTCGGCCCACGACTACCAAAACCTGAAACGCTTTATCCACAAACTCAACGGCTCGGCAACCTACTGTGGCGTCCCCGCCCTGAAGGAGGCTGTAGACGGTTTCGAGACACGTCTCAAGCGCGGAGAGATCGAAGACGCCCCCGAAAGGGTGCGCGTAGTGGTGGAAGAGATCGATCGCGTGCTTAACGTCGCGTAGCGACGGTAGCGAGGTAGAACGAAACGACGGCCACGGCCGTCGTTTCGTTGTCAGGCAATGTCGATATCGGGCGATAGGTAGACGTCCTGTATGGCATTCAACAATGCGATACCTTCGGCCATCGGCTTTTGAAACGCCTTGCGCCCCGAGATCAATCCCATGCCACCGGCGCGTTTGTTGATCACTGCGGTGCGGATCGCCTGGTGCATGTCATCTTTGCCGGACGGTCCGCCCGAGTTGATCATCCCCACCCGGCCCATGTAGCAATTGGCGACCTGATAACGCACCAGATCGATGGGGTGATCGGTAGTCAGCGTATCGTAGACGTTGGGGTGCGTCTTGCCGAACTTGAGCGCGTTGTAGCCGCCGTTGTTGATCGCCTGCTTCTGTTTCACGATATCCGCATTGATAGTGACCGCCAGGTGATTGCCCTGCCCCGTCAGATCGGCGCTGGCGTGATAATCGACGCCATCCACCTTGAAGGCGTTGTTGCGCAGATAGGCCCACAGCACCGTGACCATCCCCAATTCATGGGCGTAGGCGAAGGCCTCGCTGACCTCCGAAATCTGCCGCCGCGACTCCTCCGAGCCGAAATAGATGGTTGCGCCGACGGCGACGGCCCCCAGGTCGAATGCTTGCTGCACCGACGCGAACAGGGTTTGATCGTAAATGTTGGGGTAGGTCAGCAGTTCGTTGTGATTTATCTTCATCAAAAACGGTATCTTGTGCACATATTTCCGCGCCACCGCACCCAGCACGCCGAGCGTCGACGCCACGGCATTGCATCCGCCTTCAATGGCAAGGCGCGCAATATTTTCCGGATCGAAGAATATGGGATTGGGCGCGAACGAAGCCCCCGCCGAGTGTTCGACACCCTGATCCACCGGCAGGATCGAGAGATAACCGGTACCCGCCAGGCGTCCGGTATTGAACATCAGTTGCAGATTGCGCAGCACCGCCGGCGAGCGATCCTTCGGGGCTACCACCTGTTCTACGTAGTCGGGTCCCGGAAGTTGCAACAGCTCCCGAGGAATCCCGCTGCACTTATGCCCCAGCAGATACTCCTGCTCTTCACCCAGCTGGTGGATTACGTCGACCATTAGCGTTTTCCTCCTTATTGTCCCATGCCGTATGTCGTCCTCGTAGCTACAGGATAGGACGGGATCGGCCGCTTGGCCGCAGGAGTTTCACGATCGTCGGCAAAACATTACACTTTCCCGAACTCAGCCGATAGACGATCCGATGCGAGGCGCAAAACTCCTTATCACTGTGCAGTTGTTGTTCTGCGGTGCGTCCGCCGCTGCGGGCTCCCCAGGTCTCCCCGATACCCCCGCGCAGACCTATAAGCTCGCTACCATCGCCGTGGTGCGCGATACACCGGAGGGTCACATCGATGATATCTGGAGTGAGGGAACCCTGTTCACCGGACGTGCCGGCGCCAACCATTGGCTGCGTGTCAGCGGCCATTTTCCCCATGGCAAATGGCGGCCGTTACCGCATCCGGTCTGGATTCTAGACTATTACGCTCAGGATATTTCGGCGCAACCCGCCCGTTCGCGGCATCCCGGCCATGATCGGTTTATAGTGATCGACAAGAAGCATTTCCTGCTGAAGGTTCTGG
Source organism: Proteobacteria bacterium UBA3588 (assembly GCA_002376325.1). Lineage (GTDB taxonomy): Bacteria > Pseudomonadota > Gammaproteobacteria > Thiohalomonadales > Thiohalomonadaceae > Sulfurivermis. Next base: position 21,157 of record DFMR01000153.1, read on the forward strand.
ACGATACCAAACGTGGCGACAAGGTGGTGTACAAGACCAAGGTGGCGCTGGGGATCGACGGCTGCAAACCCGAAACGAAAGGCGGCCGCTGCTATTATACCGAACCGGGAAACTATCACGTGCGCTGGAAGGTGCATGACCCGCACGGCATCGAGTGGTGCATCCCCAAGTCGATGGACGAAGAGTATAAGAGTGATATCCGTGCCGGCCGACGCTGCTTTCGCGGTCCCCTCGGCCGCTACGCCCTTAACATCGGCAAGACCTACGCCATTCACGGCACCGACCGCCCCGACATGCTCGGACGTCGGGTATCCCACGGCTGCATCCGGGTGGCCAATTCCGCCATGCGCGTGATCTACAAGCTGATGGATGTCGGCGATAAGGTGAAAATCATTCGATAGCCCGCCTGGAATCTTGCCAGCGGCGTTATTTCGGATCCCTTAATCTTGCTGTGCGGACTGAGAGTTTGATGGAACATACGATAAAGAAAATAGCCGTTGGACAGCTCCGCCCCGGGATGTACATTCACGACCTCAATTGCGGCTGGATGGATCACCCGTTTATCGCCAATAAATTTCTAATCAATAGCTTAGATACGGTTAAGCAGATAGCGGCGCTGGGCATCAAAGAGCTCTACATCGATACGACGAAAGGCACGGACGTCAGTGACGCCCCGGCCCGCGAGGAGGTCCAGGCCGAACTGCAGCAGCGCCTGGAGCGCGTCGGCAAGCATCCTTCGGACGGTTCCGGCAACGTCGTCAGCGTGCGCGAAGAGCGCACCTATGCCGCCAGCGTTCAACTCGAAGCCTCCCGTCTGGTGACCAACATCATGCGCGACGTGCGCCTGGGCAAGCAGATCGAGGTGGAGCGTGTCGGCCATGTGGTGAACGACATGGTCTCGTCCATCTTCCGCAACCCCCATGCGCTGCTGAGCCTGGGACGCATTCGGCAGATGGACCAGTACACCTTCGAGCATTCGGTGAGCGTTGCCGTACTGCTGATCTCGTTTGCCAAGGAGTTGGGGCTGGAGCGCTCCGTTATTCAGGAGATTGGGGTCGGTGCACTGCTGCACGACATCGGCAAACTGCAGATTCCCGACCACATTCTCAACAAGCCGGGACGCCTTAGCGAGGATGAATTCGTCATCATGCGCCGCCACGTGGAGTACAGTCGCGAACTGCTGGAACAGACCGGAGGGGTGTCCGCCACCGCCATTGCGGTCGCCGCCCAGCACCACGAGCGCTACGACGGCAGCGGTTATCCCGACAAACTCAGCGGCGACGCCATCAGCACCTATGGCCAGATGGCCGCCATCGTCGACGTCTACGACGCAATTTCCGCCGATCGCTGCTATCACAAGGGCGAGCCGCCCACCGTGGTGCTGCGCCGTATCCTGGAGTGGAGCAAATTCCACTTCAATCAGCCGTTGGTCCATCAATTCATCCGCTGCGTGGGTATCTATCCGGTCGGCACCGTGGTGCGCCTGGAGAGCGGGCGCCTCGGCGTGGTGATGGAACCGGGCGAGAAAGGGCCCCTCTACCCCGTCGTCCGCGTGGTCTATGACACCAACAGGAACCGTTTTATCAACGCCCACGACATCGACCTTTCCAATCCGATCACCCGCAGCGGCGACGATCGCATCGTCGGCGCCGAGTCGCCGGAGCGTTGGAACATCAAGGTCGACGTGGTCATGAAGTCAGCGCTTTGATGA
>DFMR01000136.1 GCA_002376325.1 Proteobacteria bacterium UBA3588
GCTTTAGCAGGTTGCTGAAAAAGGTATTCGTCCCTTCTCCCCCAGGGAGAAGGACAGGATGAGGGGATCAAAAATCAATGACTTACGCCAATTCTCTTCCCTCACCCCAACCCTCTCCCTGAGGGAGAGGGAGTTTTTCAGCAGCCTGTTAGGGGCTTGTTGTGGGCGCCGGTTTAACCGTGGATTCGGCCGGTAACAAGCGGAAATAGTCGCCCACGATGCTATCGACTTCTTCGAGCCTGATAGGGGTATCGTGGGATTCGCTACCCAGCCGGTAACACGTGAAATAGAGTGCCTGCGGCGTTCCGCCGCTGCTGAGGCGCCAGCGCGTACGAAATATCGATTTGTCAAAAAATTCGTAAGTCGTGTCCCAGTCCGCGTTGACGATGACAAATTTCCGCGGCGACAGTGTCAGTGCGCTTGCAGGTGCTCGCTGCAACTCCAACGCACAATAGGGCTGGTACTGATTGGCGCCGCCGTAATTCATTAGAATGGCCAGTCGCGGATAGACTTTGCCGTTCTGAAGATAGACCCGCACCGAGTTCGCTCTAAATGGAAGCGGTCGCTCCAGCGACAATACCGTACCTTTTGGAACTTCATGGAGAAAACGCGGCGTTGGGCCTGTGGTGGCGCATGCCGTTAATAGCAGCATAAGGCCGAATGGAACGATACGCATAATTCTGGTTGCTCGCTGAGATGTGGGTGCTTGCGTGAGCGGCACAACGGCCATCGGGTCGCGGGCAGCCATGCAACCCCAACTATAATTTGCGACTACGAAGGACGCAAGCCGGCCCAATGCCTTGGTATCCATATTTCTCTCATAACCTCCCTCTGATCAGCTCAAGCGGCCCGCCATGTTCAAAAGGGGCCGATCACCGCCGAAACGCCCGGCCGGCGTTTGCGGTCAGAAGAAAATGCGCTACAGTACAGCCAAGGCTAAGTGCGCCCATCAGCGTGGAGTATGAAGGTGGTAGGGCAAAAGGATAAAGCGCAATCCGTCATTCAGGCGATTATCAACGCCGATGTGGGAGTTCAGCAGCATTTGACCGGTACCTCAGCGCCTCCGCCGGTAATAACGTTATCGCGGGACTTCGGTGCCGGAGGCAATGCCATTGCCGATCTGTTGGCCACCCGTCTTGGTGTAGAGGTCTATGATCGCGAGATACTGGACGAAATTTCCAAGGAATCCAGAGTTGACAGTAAGTTGATGGCGCAGTTGGATGAGAAAGTTCGCGCCGACAAGGCATCGGCCTGGATCAGAAGTATATTCACAAACAACACCGCCTTCCCGGCGTCGTATCGCCATCACCTCGTTAATGTCGTGCTCGGAATATGCAATACCGGCGGAATCATCATCGGCCGCGGCGCGCATGTAATTCTCGCTGCTCGGCATGCATTCCGTGTACGCATCGTCGGTGGCGAGGAACTATGTGCCGCACGTGTTGCTGAGCGCGATGGTGTTCCGATCGAAGAAGGCCGGGCACAGGTCAGCAGCATAAACAGCGAACGCGAAGACTTCCTGTGGAAGATGTTTCGTCGTCGCTTATCCGATGCCAGTTTGTTCGACATGATTATTAATACTGATCGATTCCAATCGCTTGAATCGGTGGCGGACCTCATATGGCTTGCCATGAAAGAATCCGGACACATCACTAATCAGACCAGCGGCAATTGATATGTCTCAGGCATTTTCAACGGACAAATCATTTGTGCTGTCAATCGTCAGCCCGGAGGGCAGCATTTACGCCGGTGACGTGCGCATGATATCTGCACTATCGGTAAACGGTGGGTTGGGGATATATCCGCGGCATGCGCCGTTGCTCGCAGATCTGTTGCCCGGAGAGGTCCGCTTCATCACCATCAAGGGCGACGAGGAGTTTATCTACGTCTCTGGCGGATATATCGAAGTACAACCGACGATGGTGACAATTCTCGCAGATACGGCGGTGCGGGGGCAGGACGTAGATGAAACTGCTGCTCAAGAAGCAAAGCGGCGCGCGGAAGAAACCATCCGCACCAGTCCATTGTATTCAGATCGCGATCAGGCTTATATCGAACTGATAAAAGCACTGGCACAGCTAAAGGTTTTGGAGCATAGCCGACACAATAAAAAGCGGGGTATAGGCTCCTGAACCCCAATACGCTACGTCGCCTATGGGAATCATTGAGTTGAGGGGGCGGCGGCTGCGCAAGTGTACGCAATATCGCATTGTGTCACTGCCGGGTCGTCCGCTAGGCGGCGTTTCCAATCCTACTATCCGCTCTTCCTTTGATTGTCTATTCGACCGGGCCAACGGCTTTCAACCCAGTGTGCGGCGGCAATTGGCCCACCGTCGGGTACTGGCCGCGGGATACAAACAAGGGGATCGTGGCTTGGGACCATCCACAATATATAGTGTCTGATCGCCAGTCTGATAGATTGGCTACTTCGACACATTGCGCCCATCAAGGCGACAGGCCAACCGGGTATTACGCCGCGCTGGGCGTGAGAGGCGGATAGCCGAAGTCGACGACAGTAATAGATTCTTCTTGAAATAACGCATCAATCTTACGGAATTTTTTAAAAAAAATTTCTGAGAAATGGATCACAGTACTTGGAATTTTCGAAAGTTTGCGTATGATAAAGATCAAGTTTCATTCGTTAATGGGCAGCGCCGCAATAACAACATCATAAGGCGCTGCATGAACATCACGTTTCATCGTACTTCCGATGGTGGTGTGGAAACACAGTCTTTTGTTTCGTTAGCGGAGAATGCCACGTGGACGATGTTGCGTTGTCGTCCGTGCGTTCACCACGGAAGAACCGCTGTTGTAATGAAAGGAATCTGATATGGGCAAGCGTTGGTGCGCGATTCATATCGTGGCATGTGCGAGTAGTGGCGAAATCGACGAGCTTTCGGCCCGCTGCCGACGCCTCGGGCTCTTACCTGAAATCTCACTGTTGAAGAATGATTCCACTTCCGTGGTGGAATCGGAGCTGACGGTGCTTTTCGTCGGCGAAGGAAGGGGCGGTGAGCTGCGCCGGCATTTCACCCAGCCGTACCGCCAATTCAATCTGTTGATTACCCACGATATCTCGATTCTGGAATGCAGCGAGCTATTGGCGCGCTGCGCCGCGGTGCTGGTGTCGTCCTACGACGATGGGGTGCTGGGGGAGCATCTTGCCGGGGTGGAGCGCTTGCAGGACGATTGGGAGATCAGCAAAACCCTGGAACTGAATATCGTCGGTGAGTCGGCGCCTCTTCGGCAGATGATGCGCCAGGTCTCGGTATTTTCGCGCTACAGCACCCCGGTCCTGCTCTATGGCGAGACCGGCACCGGCAAGGAGTTGGTGGCGCGCGGCATCCACTACAGCAGCGACCGTCGCGATCAGTCATTCGTGCCGGTGAACTGTTGCGCATTCAATGATGATCTGCTGCTCGGCGAGCTGTTCGGCTACGAAAAGGGCGCATTTACCGACGCAAAAAGAGCCCACGCCGGCCTGGTGGCCCAGGCTGACGGCGGGACGCTGTTTCTCGATGAGATCGACAGCCTCTCGGCCAAGGGGCAGGGGGCGCTGCTGCGTTTTCTGCAGGACCAGGAGTATCGACCCATCGGCGGTAGCAACATGTTGCGCAGTGACGTACGCGTGATCAGTGCCACCAACAAGGACTTGGCCCAGCTGGTGGAACAGGGGCGATTTCGCGAGGACCTCTACTACCGGCTACACATCCTGCATGTGGAGATTCCACCACTGCGCGAGCGGCATGGCGACGTCGCTCTGCTGGCGGACTTCTTTCTGCACAAGTTCAGCGGCCGCTACCATGTCGAGGTGAAGATGCTCCATCCGCTGACGCTGCGCTGGATGGAGGAATATGAATGGCCGGGCAACGTGCGTGAATTGGAGAACTATCTGCACCGCATCTTCGTGCTGTCGCGCGGCGCCGCCATTTTCGTGGCCAGCATCAAGGGCGACCCGATCGATTCGTTTGCGTTCGCAGCGCGTCCGGCCAAGGAGTCCGAGGTCGCCTGCAGTTCCCGCACCTTCCGCGATGCGCGCGAGCGAATGCTCAACGAGTTCGAAAACTCCTATCTGCGCCAGGTGATGGAGGCGGCCGGCGGTAACGTGTCGGAGGCAGCGCGCCGTGCCGGCAAGGAACGGCGCACCTTCGGCCGGTTGCTGAAGAAACACGGTATCGATCGCCAATCCTATTCCAAAGGCTGATACTTCTTGCCCGATGACGCTATCTGCGTGCATTACTTTACTGTGCCGCAATAATCCCCGTGACAGTCAATTGAGGGTGACTCCGATATCAGAGCGCTCGCCCAGTCGCCAGGCACCGCAAGGGACGCTCTTTTTTACTCGGCAATGATGCTTTTGCATATCGCAGGCACTCCCCGATGCTGACTGCGGCGAGTCCGCCCCACCTCGCAGAGTTGAACCACAGGGTTTGCTTTCGATATGTTACTTGGCGGCTTGGCGAGTGAGATAAATATCCCGATTCAGCCGGAAATTTTCCGTAAGAGTTGCATTTCCTTTTCGACGTGCACCTANNGCAATTAATTCGAGATGCCGCTTCAATGTGCTGCCGCAGCGGGATGGAGGCGGTCCATGGCCTGTTTTACCTGGGGCAGCGCCGCCCCAGGCGCCATCCGTTTATTCGATAAAATTCACGCAAAAACAAATGGTTGCCTCTGTTGTGCGCAGTTGGTACAGCGCTTGCTCATGCGGTAGCAGGCTGACCGCGCCTGCGGCCAGACGATGTGATGCTGATTCAGAGGGAGAGAGACGGTGCACCGAACGGGACAAGAAGTGAAGGATATCGCCGACGCCATCTGTCGTTATCTCGCATCCAGGCCGAATGCCTCTGAAACCATCGACGGGGTGGCGAAGTGGTGGCTGTTGCGGCAGCGCTACGACGACTCCGTCGAAAGCGTGCAGCAGGCGTTGGACTTCCTTGAGGCGAATGGCGAGGTAATCAGATTTTGTGTGTCGGGCGGCAAGGTGATGTATCGCCGCGCCGCACTCAACTGAACGGAGGTCCGCGGTGGTCGCGTGCCGTGCGTTACCGGCACTGGGCAACGGCGGGTTGCAGGCTGTGATCTAATTTAAGGAGCGACAAGGACATGCTGGGGAGTATACAGGACAAGCTGATGCGTGTTAGGCCGCCGCGCGTGAAGATTACCTACGACGTGGAGACCGGCGGCGCGATCCAGAAGAAGGAGCTGCCCTTCATCGTCGGTATGTTTGCCGACCTGGCGGGCGAGCCGCAGGCGGAGTTGCCGGCGGTGAAGGATCGCAAGATGGTCGATATCGACCGCGACAACTTCAACAAGGTGATGGCCTCGATCGAACCGTGCGTCAAGTTGTCATCGGTGCCCAACGTGCTGCCGGGCGGCAGCGGCAACCTGAGCGGCGTGCTGACCTTCGTCAGCGTCGACGACTTCGGGCCGCTGGAGATCGTCAAGCGCGTACCGTCGCTGGCGCTGGAGTACGAAAAGCGCTGCCGCATCCGCGACATGCAGGTGAAGGCGGAATCGTCGGATGCGCTGGCCGGCCTGCTCGACAAGATCGTGACCATCGACGAGGCGGGCGAGGGCAAGAAGCTGCGCGACGAGCTGACCGGTGCCTTCAAGGCCGACGACGTGGAGGGCTGGAAGGAGGTCACGCCGACCGAGACCGTCACCACGCTGCTGACGCCGGACTACATGGTGCTGGATGAGGCGCAGAAGCCCTACGCGCTGCAGCTCATCGGCCAGTTCGTCACCGATATCATTGCTCCGCTGAAGGACGATAATGCCCTGTCGGCGTCGCGGCTGATGGACGGTCGCATCGTCGAGATCGACGACGCGCTGGGCAAGCAGCTCAATGAGATCATGCACATCCCTGCGTTCCAGCAACTGGAGGCGTCGTGGCGCGGGCTGAGCTACCTGGTGTCGCGCGCCGAGACCGGCACCATGCTGAAGCTGCGAGTGCTCAACGCCTCGAAGCACGACCTGCTGGCCGACCTGACCAAGGCGGTCGAGTTCGATCAGAGCGCCGTGTTCAAGATGATCTACGAGGCGGAGTACGGCACCTACGGCGGCGATCCTTACAGCATGCTGGTGGCGGACTACGAGTTCGGCCGCCATCCGGTGGATATCGAGCTGCTGAACAAGATGGCCGAAGTGGCGGCGGCATCCCACGCGCCGCTGATCGCTGCGGCCAACGCGCGGCTGTTTGACCTGGACAGCTTCGAGCGCCTGGCCAAGCCGCGCGACCTGGCGAAGATCTTCGAAAGCGTCGAACTCGACGGCTGGCGCGCGTTCCGCGACAGCGAGGACTCGCGCTACGTGACCCTGGCGCTGCCGCGGGCGCTGTTGCGCCTGCCCTACGGCGAGGCCACCGTGCCGGTGGACGGCATGCGCTTCGAGGAGGATGTCTACCTCAGCGAAAGCACCGAGCCGGATACCGGCAAGTTCCTCTGGGGCAACGCCGCCTATCTGATGGCCGAACGGGTCACCAATGCCTTTTCCCTCTACGGCTGGACCGCGGCGATCCGCGGCGTTGAGGGCGGCGGCCTGGTGGAGGGGCTGCCGACCTTCAAGTTCAAGACCTCGGAAGGCGACATGGAGATGGTCTGCCCGACTCAGGTGGCGATCACCGATCGGCGCGAAAAGGAGCTCAACGACCTCGGCTTCGTATCGCTGTGCCACTGCAAGGGCTCCAACAAGGCGGCGTTCTTCGGCGGCCAGACCACCAACCTGCCGAAGAAGTACATCTCCGACCTGGCCAACGCCAACGCACAGATCTCCTCGCTGCTGCCGTACATGCTGTCGGCGTCGCGCTTTGCCCATTACATCAAGGTGATCATGCGCGAGAAGGTCGGCAGCTTCCTGACACGAGCCAACGTGGAGACCTTCCTCAACACCTGGATTGCGCAGTACGTGCTGCTGGACGACGACGCGACCCAGGAGGTGAAGGCCGCCTATCCGCTGCGTGCCGCCAAGGTGAACGTCACCGATGTGCCGGGCAAACCCGGCGCCTACAAGGCGACCATGTTCATCAAGCCGCACTTCCAGCTGGAAGAGCTTACCACCTCCATCCGGCTGGTGGCGGAACTGCCGGCTTAAGGCCTGTGGCACGAATAACGACATACGACTTTAGAGGTGCATCATGGATTTGATATTGCTACAGCCTGGGAACGACGAGGTGTTCGGGGGCGAGAAGAACGATTGGGATACCGGCGGTAGCCTGATCGATGCCGAATGGCGCGACGAGATCGTCAAGGAGATCGGCGACAAGCCCTGCATCGAACTGGTGTCGGTACATCAGGGGATGAAACAGCAGGTGACCACCGACGTCAGCAATTCGGCCCGCACCTCGGGACGGCCGATCATCACCGAGTTCACCTGCGTCAAGTACGTGGACAAGACCTCGGTGAAGTTCTACGAGTACTGCCTGCGCGCGCAGCCGCTGGGCAAGAACAAGGATCAGCCTACCAAGATCTTCATCTGCCGCAACTCCGGCGACCGCACCGCCAACATCATGACCTTCTGGCTGCGCGACGCGCTGGTGAGCGAGATCCAGTTCCAGTCCCATCCGGACGACATGCCGACCGAGCAGTTCAAGCTCAACTTCACCGAGATCCTGTGGAAGTACACGGTGCAGCTGGCCAACACCGATGCGGCCAAGGGCGTGAAGGCGGCGGGCTGGAGCCTGGCGCGCAACCGCGTCATCGGCGAGTTCACTTAATAACGCGTGCATGGGTCCGGAGGTGGACGTTGCGCTTTCTATTCGAACGGCTGGTCGAGCCCGTACCGGGCATGACCGAGGTGTCTGCGGAGCCCTACCGGGCGATCGCGGAAAACCTCCAGTGCATCGTGACCAGTGCCCGGCTGCCGCAGGCGGAAGAGGGTGAGATCGATCTGCTGAACTTCGGTATGCCCAGCGTCACTGGCTTGGGGCGCGACGCGGTATCGCAACGTGAACGCTATCAGCAGAGGCTGTCGCAGCTGATCGAGCGCTACGAGCCGCGTCTCACCCACGTCACGGTCGAGACCGCCGCCGACGGCAAGCCGATGGCGCCGTGGCGGCTGGTGGTGGTGGCGCGGCTGCGCGGAGATCTGGAGCAGGAAGAGCAGCGTTTTCCCATGGAGCTGAATCGCTAATCGAGCCAACATGTCCGACGATGCCACATTAAAGCTGAAAGACCTCTATCAAAGCGAGTTGCAATCGCTGCGCGGCGAGGCATTGGAGTTCGCACGCGATCACCCGACGGTGGCGCGTGAGCTCGGGCTGAGCGGCGGCAAGTCGAACGACCCGCACGTCGAGCTGCTGTTGCAGTCGTTCTCCTACCTGGCCGGCCGTCTGCGCTACCAGTTGGAGGCGGAGCAGACGCAACTGCCCGATGCGCTGCTGGCGCAGCTCTACCCGCACCTTGCGGCGCCGATGCCGGGCATGGTGGTGGCGCAGGTGGAGGTTCGCCCCGATGGCGCCAACTTCGCCAACGGCTGGACCCTGGGCCGGCACCGCTACGCCTCGGTCACCACCGTGGCGCACGGCACCGATGCGGTGGAGTGCCGTTTCCGTACCTGTTACGAAACGCCGCTGTGGCCGCTGGAGGCGTTCGACGTCGGTGGCGTGCCGACCAACCATTACGATTTCCTTTCCGAACGGCGCAACGTGCTGTCGGTAATTCGGGTGCGCGTCAAGGCGACCGGCAGCGATCCGATCCAGGACATGCCGCTGTCGCGTCTGCGTTTTCATATCGACGGCGACGACCTGGCACCTTACGCCTTGTATGAACTGCTGGCGGTCAATCTGGTGGGGATCGCGCTGTGCGTGCCCGGCGATCCGGCGCCGCGTGTGCTCAATGCGTCGGCGCTGCGCTGGTGCGGTTTCGAGGAAGAGGAGGGTGCGTTGCCCGATGGCCAGCTTGCCCATCCCGGCTACCGCCTGTTGCAGGAGTATTTCGCGTTTCCGGAGAAGTTCCTGTTTTTCGAGGTGGACGGTCTCGACGTGCATGGCGCCACTGCGGAGTTCGAACTGCTGTTCCTGCTCAATGCGGTGCCGGAGCGGTCGATTGCGGTGCAGGAGAACGCGCTCAAGCTCAACTGCGTGCCGCTGGTTAATCTGTTCGCCCGGCCCATCGATCCGGTGCGCCTGGACCAACGCAAACACGAATATCATCTGCTCGCCGACAGCGGCAACCACCGCTATTGCGAGATCAGCGCCATCGAGCAACTGAGCTCGGTAAGACCCGACGGCACCCAGCGCCGGCTGGAACCGTATTTCGCCTTCGGCGACGGCGCCAGCCCCGAAGGGATGGATTATTTCTACGCCCTGCGCCGCGGGGAGAGCCAACGCAAGAGTGTGCCGGGCACCGAGGTCTATATCTCGTTCTTCGACCAAAGTCTCGACCCTTCGCAGCCGCCGGAAGAGGTGGTCGGTGGCCGCGCGTTGTGCACCAACCGGAGACTTCCCGAACGGCTGCGCGCCGGCGATGCGCTACAGCTGGACGGACCTGGCCCGGTCAACTGTCTGCGGCTGTTGAGCAAGCCCACGGCGCACCAGGTGCCGCGCCTCATCGGCGGCAAGCCGTGGGCGCTGGTGTCGCAGCTCAGCCTCAACTATTTGTCGCTGACCGGCGGGAAGCAGGCGCTCAATGCGCTGAAGTCGATGTTGCGCCTGCATGTCGGTCACGGCGGCAACATTTCGCACAAGCAGATCGACAGCATCGTGGAGATGCACAACCGGCCCGCGGTGCGCAACGTGCTGACCGAATATTGGCGCGGTTTCTGCCGCGGCGCAGAGATTCGCATGGTGATCGACGAGGAGCGTTTCGACGGCGGCAGTCCGGTGCTGTTCGCCGATGTGCTGCGGCGCTTCCTGGCGCTCTATGCCAACCTGAACACGTTTACCCAGGTGACGCTGGAGAGCCGGCAACGTAAAGGGATGTGGAAGCAATGGCCTCCGTTGGTCGGCACCCAACCCGTGCTTTGAGTCAACGCCTGCGTACCGAGTACGCGGCGTTCGACTACTACCAGCTGATCCGCGCGCTGCTGCGCGGTGCGGCGGAACCGGGCATGGGCGAAGAGGCGCTGGACAAGGCGATCCGGTTCCGCGCCGACCTGTCGTCGTCGTTTCCCGGCCGCGAGGTGAGCGGCGTCGACGAAAAGACGCCGGGACGGGTGACGCTGACCACGCCGAACTACTGCGTGGCCGGCTACCTCGGCCCGCTGCCGGACGCCTACACCGAATGGTTGCAGCAGCGGGCGGCGCGCGGCGACCGGGCGATGGCCGATTTCCTCGACCTGTTCAACCACCGCGCCAACGTCTTGCGCTATCGCATCAAGTCGCGCTCACGCCTCAGCCTGCGCAACGAGGTGCCGGAACAGACGCCGCTGGCCGGTTACCTGGCGGCGGTGATGGGGCTCGGCGACGACAGCCTGATGGCGCGGCTGCCGCTGCCGCGGCGCGCGCTGCTGGCGCTGGCGGGGATGCTGGCCGATCGGCGGCGCAGCGCCAGCGTGATCCGCCGGGTGCTCTCCACCTATCTCGCTGCGCCGGTGGAGGTGTTGCAGTTGCGCGGCGGCTGGCAGGCGATCACGCCGCCGATCCGCAGCCACCTGGGCACCGCCAACAGCCGCCTCGGCAGCGAAGCGGTGCTGGGCAGCCGGGTCTGGGATCAGCAGGCGCGGATCGAACTGGTGATCGGGCCGCTGGGCTATGCGCGCTTCTGCGCGCTGCTGCCGGGCGGCGACGAGCATCCGCGTTTCGTCGCGCTGCTGCGCTATCTCACCGACCGCCAGGCCGACTGCCTGGTGCGGCTGAAACTGGCGCCGGAGCAGACGCCGCAACCGCTGCTGCACGGTAATGCGGAACGCGGGATGCGCCTCGGCTACAGCGCGTGGCTGGCCGAGCGTGACGGCGCGGTGAACGGCAACGGCGAGGGCCGGCGCGAGGCGCTGTTCCTGATCGCGGGGATGGACGATAGGGGAGAAGAGCAGTGACGGCGGAACAGAAACCCATCGGCATCACCCACATCAAGAAAGCGGACGAGCCGCGGCTGTTCCTCAATTTCGAACTGGCCATGGCCGACGGCACCCTCCTCGACAACAACGTCTTCCGGCTGACGTCGTTCCAGGGACAAGAGTCGGTCTCCGGTTTCTACCAGTTCGATCTGGAACTGCACGGCAACAGCGAGGCGAAGAACCATCTGACGCTGAGCTTCGACGCGATCGTCGGGCGCCCGGTGCGGGTCGACGTCTACGGGCGCTGGAGCGACGGCGCCGCCGACCGCATGTCGCCGTTCCACGGCATCGTCTCCGGCGTGGTGATGCAGGAGCCCGGCGTCTACCGCATGACGGTGCGGCCGGCGCTGTGGAAGCTCTCCCTCACCAACCGCTACTGCATTCACAGCAACAGGAGCGTGCGCGACCTCATCGCCCACCTGTTGGCGCAGCATAAGATCCGCTGTGACCTGTCGGGCCTCGACGGCAAGGACAACCCGGCGGTGGCGCGGGTGCAGGACTGGTTGCAGGCCGGCGAAACCGACTACGCGCTGATCGAACGGCTGCTGGGCAAGGCCCACATCTACTACTACTTCGTCCACGACGCGAAAGGCGCAACGGTGATTTTCGCCAACCGGCCGAAGTACGAAAAGGTGCTCGGCAACGGCGGCGCGCTGCGTTACACCTACACCGAAGAGGCGGAGCTGGGGCTGCACGAGGACGACGTCATCAGCCAGTACAGCTATCAGCAGAACATGGTGAGCAGCGGCATCGTCGGTACCTTCACCCGCCAGGAGCACGCCTGGGAACACGATACGGTGCCGGTGTTCTACAGCTATCACGCCCGCAATCCCGACGGCAAGACGGGCGAACTGCCGTTCCACTACTACCGCATCTACCAGTACGGCTGCAGCGATAAAGAAGTTGAGTCCTACACCGACGCCACCAGCGCTACCCTGGCCACCTCGGCGACCCAGTTCAGCGGCTCCAGTTATTGCCCCTATTTCCATGTCGGTTACCAGTTCCTCGTCGCCGGCCCGCGCGCTCCTCACGGCAACGCGCCGTGGGTGCGGCCGACGCTGGACGGACGCTGGTTCGTCCTCACCCAGGTGAAGCATACGGCGTCGCTGGACGGCATCTACCAGAACCAGTTCGAGGCGACCGAGGCGAACGGCCTGATTACGCCGTTTTCGATCCAGGATACGCACCAGGGGGCGGTGCTGGCGAAGGTGGTGGCCGGCGATCAGGGGACGCCGCCCAGTGATTGGCGCTACTACACCAAGCAGAACTTCGATGCGGAGCACAACAGCTTTTTCGACCAGGATGTCGACCCGGCGACCTTTCACGCCAAGGGTGTCTACGTCCGTTTCTCCACCGACAAGGAGCAGGGCAGCAAGGTGTGGGTCAAGCTGGCGCCGCATATGCAGACGGTGCCCGAGATCGGGGTCACCGTGCTGGTGGCGCGGGCCAGCGACGAATCGGAGCTGCCGGAGATCCAGTCCATCGTCCAGGCCAACGGCAGCAGCGTGGTGACGCCGTCGCGCTGGACCGCCAACACCCACGTCGGCAGCAGCTACTCGACCAGCTACGGCGACGGCAAGAGCATCCGCTACGGCCGCACTTCGCAGCCCGATCTGGAGAAGGCCATCGGCATCATCAACAAGGANNTCCTGAGCAACAGTCTCAATACCACCGGGATGACCAACAGCTTCAACCTCGTGGGCATGCAGAACGACATCGGCATGACCGCCATGAGCAACAGCATGAGCATGGTGGGCGAGAGCAACGGGATGCATGTGGTCGGCGCCACCAGCCAGCTCAGCGTGACCGGGGAGAGCAGCAGCATCGCGGTTGTCGGGATGGAGGACGGTGTGTCGGTGACAGGCGCATCGGATCGGATCAACGTCATCGCCGACACCACCAATATCGGGGTCACCGGCAGTTCCACCGGCGTCAACGTCACCGGTTCGTCCACCTCGGTCGGCGTCGTCGGTGAGAATACCGGGGTTAACGTAGTCGGCTCGTCCACTGATATCGGGGTCACCGGCGAATCGACGCGGGTCAATGTCACCGGCAGTGCGACCGGCATCAACGTCACCGGGGAGGCTACCGACATCAATATCACCGGCGAAGCCACCACGGTGCGGATGACCGGGGACAGTACCACCATCGACATGACCGGCGAGAGCCTGGCGATCAGCATGAGCGGCAACCAGACCTCGGTTTCGATCACCGGACAGGACGTCCAGATCACCGAAATCAAGATCGTGTTGTGAGATGACCATGAAGATCGTCAAGCCAAACACCCTGGGGATACTGCAACGGACCTATACCTTTCGGCGGCAGCACCACTTCGCGGTGACGGCGCTCGGTTTCTTCCGTCTCGGCGGCGCCGTCGAGACGCTGCTGACGGAGAACGTGCAATGGCCGCTGATCCTGCCGGCGCTGGCCCATGGCGAGGTGCTCGATGCCGCCATGCCCAAGGCGCGCGGCGAGATGCTGCTGGCGGCGCAGGCCCATCCGCCCGGGGGCGCGGCGGTGCGGCGCATGGCGGTGCGCGCGACGCTGGGCACGCTGGACAAGCAACTGCTGGTGAGCGGCGATCGCCAGTGGCAGTACCGCTTGGTGCCGCTGCATCAAGTCACCGCGCCGCTGCCGTTCGTCGTGATGCCGATCAGTTACGACCGCGCCTATGGCGGTCCGCGCTACGGCGACAACCCCTCCGGCCAGGGCTACACCGGGCGGCGTTTCGGCGCCTTCGTCGGCGAGAACCACGGCCGCATGCCCAACATCGAGTATCCGGGGGCGACGCTGCGCAATCACCACGAGGCGCTGCCGCCTGCCGGTTTCGGTCCCCTCGACCTGCGCTGGCGCCAGCGCCAGCGTATGGCGGGTACCTACAACAAAGCCTGGCTCGACAAGGTGTTTCCCGCGCTGCCCGACGACATCGATTGGTCGGTGTTCAACGCCGCCGCGGAGGATCAGCAGCTTGCCGGTTTCTTCGACGGCGGCGAGGCCTATCGCCTGGAGGGTCTGCATCCGCTTGACGAAGTGATCGAGGGCACTATCCCGGCAATGACGGTACGCGCCTTCGTGATGCGTCAGGGGCAGACGCCCGCCGCCGCCGAAGAGTTGCCGATGCAGCTCGATACGGTGTGGTTCTTTCCCCACCTCGAACGGGGCGTCTGCATCTATCGCGGACGCACCACGGTGGCCGACAGCGACGCCCTCGATCTGGCGGCGGTGATGATCGGCTACGAACGGCAGGGCGACGCACCGCGCACCATCGAACATTACCGCGAGGTGTTGACGCTGCGGCTGGATCGCGAGACTGCGGCGGCCCACGCCTTCAACGAAGCGCAACTGACGCCGCTGCCGACGGCGGGCCAGCGCGAAGCACATGCGGCTGAACAGGCGCAGGCGGAGGCCAAGGCTTTGGCCGGCACGCAGGAACGGCTCGATGCGCTCGCCGGCGAGTTCTGGCAGAAGAGCGGGATGAAGCCGCCGCAGGGCTTTAAGCCGCCGCAGGCGCAACCGTCGCCCCTGGGCGTGATCACGCCGCAGGCGAAGGCGCGTGGCGACTTCGATCTGAGCGCGCACATCGACAAGGCCAAGGCGCTGGCGGAGCAGGCGAAGAAGGAAGGCGACGCTGCGTTGCAGGCGCTCAAGACGGGCCGCAATCCGTTGCTGGCCATGGCCAAGGAGTATTCCGCGGCGGCGCCCAAGCCCGATGTCGCGCAGCAGAAACAGGAAGCGGAGGGGCGTGCGCGCGACGGCGGCGATACGGCCGCCATCGCTGCGGCAATGAAAGGCCTGGCGGCGGCGGGCCAGGCGGTGCCGAAGGCCGCGGCCAAGCTGCCGCAATTGCGTCACGACGCGCGCCGTCTGGCGCCCAAGGCTACCGCCGCAGCGGTGGCGCCGGAGGTGGCGCAACATCTGGGCGCGCTGGTGCGGCAGTGGCTGGCCGCCGGTGAGTCTCTGGCGGGGCGCGACCTGACCGGCGCCGCACTGGCCGGTATCGACCTGCGCGGCGTAACGTTGGACAACGTGGTCCTGGAATGCGCCGATCTGAGCGGCGCCTTGCTCAACGATGCCCGCCTGAACGGCGCCGTGTTGACGGCGGCCCATCTCGACGGCGCCGATCTCAGCGGTGCCGATCTGAGCGGCGCCAACCTCAGCGACGCGCAGGCGCAGGGCGCACTGTTGCGCGGTGCACGGCTGTGCAAGGGACAGGCGGTGCGTTCGCAGCTGGCCGGCTGCGACCTGAGCAGTGCCGACCTGAGCGACTGGCTGGCCCTCGACGCGGACCTGAGCGACGCCGTGCTCGATCAGGCGCTGTTCGACAATACGCAACTGGTGCGGGCCAACCTCGCCCATGCCTCGCTCAAGGGAGCGAGGATGAGCAAGACGATGGTGATCAACGCCAACGCGGAAGGGGCTTCGTTCGCCGCCGCGCAGATCGAGCGCAGCGCCTTCACCGGCACCAGGGCCGACGGCAGCGACTGGAGCGGGGCGCGGCTGACGCGGGTGATGTTCGGCAATAAATGTCCGTTGCCGGGAGCGACGTTGCGCAACATCCACGCGGTGATGTGCGGTTGGCGCGGCAGCGACCTGCGCGGCGCCGATCTTTCCGACGGTCGCTTCGCCGCCTGCGATTTCGGTATGGCCGATCTAAGCGGCGCCGATCTTTCACGCGCCGTGCTGTCGCGGGCGATCCTGATGCAGACGAAGTTGAACGACTGCCGCGCGCCCGAGGCCGATTTCTTTCAGGCCATGTGCCGCAAGGCCGATTTCTCCCAGGCCGATCTGCGCGCCACCAATTTCGTCCAGGCCGAGATGTCCGAGGCGCGTTTCGCCGACGCGCAGCTCAAGGATATGCGGCCGGCCCCACGGTTGAGGAACGCATCATGATGCTGGACGAACTACTGCACGAGGTGCGCCTGAAACGGCCGATCCACGGGCTGGATCTGAAGGGTTTCGACTTCAAGGGAGCCGATCTGGGCGAGGCAGTGTTTTCAGATGTGCAGCTGAACGGTGCGCGTCTCGACGGCTGCAACCTGAGAGGCGCCGCCTTCGTCCGCTGCACGCTAGGCGACGCCACTCTGGCGTGTGCGGTTCTGGACAGCACCAATTTTGTCCAGTGTTCCATGGCCGGGATCACCATCGACAGTGCACCGATGCGCCAGTTGAGTTTCACCCAATGCGCACTGGGCGGGAGCCGTTGGGAGCGGCAACGGTTCGACAAGTGCTGCTGGACCGAATGCGATCTGAGCAGTGCGGTCTTTACCGGCGTGCATCTGGAACGCTGCGTACTGCTGAAATGCAACCTGGCGGGTGCCGATCTGAGCGGTACCGAACTGGTGCAGGCGGTGATCAACGACGCCGACTTCCGCAGCGTTCGCCTCGACGGCTGGCACTGCGACCGCGGCGTATTCATGAAGGGTAACTTCAGCGGCAAGACGCTGGCCGGGCAGTCGCTGCGGCGCTGCAATTTCCAGGAGGCGGACCTCAGCGGCGCCGATCTCAGCGACGCCGATCTAACCGAGGCCAACCTGGTGCGCAGCACCCTCAATGGCACACGGCTGGCGCAGGCGACGGCGTCGCGTGCACTGTTTCTCGAGGCGAAGATCACGCAGGCGGATTTCAGCGGCGCCACGCTGGAGAACGCGGTATTCCAGAAGGCCACCGTCAGCGCCAGCCGCTTCGGCGGCGCGCAGATGGAGAAGAGCGCGTGGGCCCACAGCCGTCACGACGGCAGCGACTTCAGCGACGCGAAACTGTCGTTCGCAGACTTCTCCCACGCACAACTCAGCGACACGCTGTTCGACGGCGCGACGCTGTTCTTCACCAAGTTTCACGACACCACCCGGAAAAACACCTCGCTGCGGCATGCGCACGCCGCGCAGGTTATCGGTACCGACAAGGCGTTGCTGGCCGCGGAGCGGGCGACGCTGGCACTGGAGGCGATATGAGCGGAACGGCACGACTATACAGAACGCCGCAGCGGATGCGGCAGGCGACCCTGTTCGAGGCGCGGGTGATCGCGCAGGAGGAGGACGGCGGCTGGCGCCTCAGCAGCGGCGCCGTGGCGCGGACCGCGGTCTCTTGCCTGCTTTGCCCGTTACCCGGCGATCGGGTGTTGGCAGGTGGCGACGGCGCGCCCCTCATCCTGCATATCCTGGAACGCGAGGCGGGCCAGGAGGCGCGGCTGCATGTGGCCGGCGCCAGCGCACTGGGCATGACGCAGCAGCGTATCGAACTCGCGGCCACCGAGCAGGTGGCGATCCGTTCGTTGAAGGATGTGGAGCTGACGGCAGCGACGGGAACCCTGGCGCTCAACGCCCGCAACCTGTTCCAGACCGTCGGCGAATGCCTGATCGAGAGCGCAGAACACTATGTGGCGACGATGGGCGATTACACATTGCGGGTGCGCGACCTGCTGCACCTGCGTGGCCGCCACGGCGTGGTGACGGCGGAGCAGGAGTTCAAGCTGGACGCCGAGCGGATCCACATCGGGTAATGCCATGTTTGCCAACAACAACCTCGGCGTACTGAATTTCGCGTTTCCCGACGTCTGCCAGATCGTTACGCCGGTAGGTACGGTTCCGCTGCCGTTGGTCAATCTGGCGTTCTCCACCACCCACATACCGTCGGTGTTCAACGTGCTGATCGGTTGCGGCCTGAGCGAGAACCTGATGACCAGCGGCACGGTGAGCAACGGCGACGAGGCGGGTATCGCCATGGGGGTGGCGTCGGGGACCATCATCGGCCCGGACCGGCCGGTGCTCGGCAGCTTCTGCACCTTCTTCGGCACGGCGCCGGCGACGCGCCTCACCACCATGAACATCCAGAACAGCACCAATGCCATCGGCTTTTCGCTGACGCCGGCACAGGTGTGCGTGCTGCTGCTGGGGTGACGGATGGGACGGTGGGCGAAGGCAATGGTGGCGACCGTGATGCTGGGGATGAGCGGTTGCAGCGTGATGCACCTGTTCGGCGGGGGTACGCCCAAGGCCAAGCTGGAGAGCCTGAGCGTGATTGCCACCGACGACGCCAATTCGAACATGGCGACGGCGCTGGACGTGGTGTTCGTCTACAGCAGCGACGCCGAGACGATCCTGCCGCAGAGCGCACCGGAGTGGTTCGCACACCGTGATCGTTTCATTGCGGCGGCGCCGACGGACCTGGACGTGGTCTCGCTGCAGATCCCGCCNNGTCGATGGCGCTGACGGAGGAGTGAGCGATGGCGGTTTTCGCGCCTGAACGAGGTGAACGGGAATGAACGACATAACGGAACGTCTGACGGAATCGCTGCAATGGTCCGAGGGGATGATGCTGTCACCGCAGCATTTCCAGCAGAACGACATCTACTGGCAGCAGCAGCTGCGTCACCTGATGGCCCAGCTGCAGCCCTATTACTGGGGCGTGCTCGATATCGCCATCGACGAGGCGCTGCTGCGCGACGGCAAGGTGCGGATCGATCGCCTGCGGTGCGTGATGCCAGACGGGCTGGTGGTGCAGCACGAGGCGGCGACGCAGGACGAGGTGCTCTACATCGATATCGCCGACCGCGACGAGCTGAAGGAGCAGAAGCCGGTGCGCATCCACGCGGCGGTACC
This sequence comes from Proteobacteria bacterium UBA3588, assembly GCA_002376325.1. GTDB lineage: Bacteria > Pseudomonadota > Gammaproteobacteria > Thiohalomonadales > Thiohalomonadaceae > Sulfurivermis. Next base: position 18,594 of record DFMR01000136.1, read on the forward strand.
GGTGCGCGCCGAAGGGGCGGCCAGCCAGTCGAGCGCGATCCAGCGCTATGCGTCGGTGGCGGGAGAACTGGAGGTGGACGAAAACACCGGCGAGAGCCGCATCCAGGTATGCCGGTTGCGGCCGCGGATGACACTGTTTGCCGGCGACAACGTGCCGGCCAAATACGCCAGCATGCCGCTGCTTGAGGTGCGGCGCGACATCGGCGGCATGTTCGAGCTGACCGAATACCACCCGCCGCTGCTGCGCAGCGGCGCAGCGGAGTTCCTCGGCAAGTATTCGCTGCAACGGGGACTGACGGCGCTCACCACGCAGATGCGGGAGAAGGCGCGCGAACTGTCGGGCACGGCGGAGCAGCACGGCGCCGAGACCGGGGGCATGTCGCAACGTTTCGTGCTGCGTCACCTGGCCAGTGCGCTGCCGGAGCTGGAATTGCTGGTGCAGTCGCAGACGGCACATCCCTTCGATCTCTATCGCGCGCTGGCCAACGTCGTCGGCCAGATCTCCGGTATCGCGCCGGAACCGGTACCGATGAAGCTGGCGCCGTATCAGCACAACAACGTGGTGACCGGTTTCTTCTCTGCCATCCGTTATGTCGGCGATATCGTCAAGCGGCTGCACGTGGCCTACGAAACGTTGCCGTTCGAACGGCCGGCGGCGGCGGTGTTCGAACGGACCCTGCCGGTGGAGCGGCGCACCGAGAAGCTGCTGATTGAGCTGCGGCCGCGTCCGGGACAGTCCACGGAGAGCATGGTGCAGTGGCTGCGTCAGGCGCGCATCGGCGCCACGCCGCTGATGCCGCTGCTGCGTCAGCGCCGGGTGCCCGGTGCCACGGTGCGGCAGTTGACGCCGCAGGAGACGCTGGAGCTCAACCTCCAGGTGCCGGGCACAATGTTCGAGCTGGTCAATCAGGCCATCGAATGGGAAGGCAAGGACCTGCCGGTGATCCAGTTCGGCAAGCCGCTGCGCATCGAGGGCGACGGCCAGGAGGGGGCGCCGGCCGCGGTGATCATGTACCGCGCCAAGAACGGCGATAAGGGCGATAACGGCGGCAACGGTGCCGGCGGAGGCGGGCGATGAGCGAACGGACGCAACGACGGCAGGCGTTGCTGGAGCGCTTCGCCGAGTTCTATCAGGAGATCGTGCGGATCAAGGCGGCGATCCGCGAGCGTCGTCTGGCGCACTATCTGAGCAACGGCCGCGCTGCGCAGACGGTGAACGGCAACGACTTGGCAGCGATGGTGCACCACCGGCTGCTGGGACTGTTGCAGGAGCAGCGCCGGCAAGTGACGGAACAGGGTACCAAGGCGGAGGAGAGTGCCTATCACATCACCCAATATCTGATGGCCGCCCATGCCGACGAGCTGTTCATCATCGAGCTGGACTGGCCGGGCCGCAACGCCTGGTCGCAGTTTCTGCTGGAGCGCAGCCTGTTCAAAACGGCGACGGCGGGGCGCGATTTCTTCACCCGGCTCGACCTCCTGCTCAAGACCCGCGGGCGCGACCCGCTGCAGGACGAGCTGGCGGCGGTGTTTCTGATGGTGTTGCAGCTGGGGTTCCAGGGACAGTATCGCGGCAGCCGCGGCCAGTCGGTGTTGCGTGCCTATCGCGCCAAGCTGTCGCAGTTCGTCGGCAGCGGCAGCCACTATGCCGAAGGTGTGCCGGCATTCAACCAGGCCTACCAGTACCGCATGAGCGAGGTACGTGGGCAGCGGCTGGCGCCGCTGCGGCCCTGGTACAACGTCGGCATCGTGATGTTGTTGCTCTATATCCTGGTATCGAGCGGCGTCTGGCTGTTGTCGATCCAGCGTCTGAATACGTTGTTCGTGGGTTGAGGAAGCGTTGATGAAGATGGGCGGCGTTATCGATACGGTCAAACAGCTGGTGAACGGCGTCGATCCCGTATTTCTTTCGGCGGCGGTGCTGGCGCTGTTGCTGTTGGCGGCCGCGGTTTGGCTGATCCTGCGCGCGCGCAATCCGCTGCGCCGGCCGGTGTGGATCGCCAACGGGCGCAAGACGCTGTTCTCATTTTCCGGCCTGTGGCGGGGCCTCGTCGGGTCCTTCGGTCTGCTGGCCAAACTGATGCGCCAGATCATGACGCGCCGCGAGTGGCGCTACCAGGTACCCTGGATCCTGCTGCTCGGTGCCGACGGTTCGGGACGCGAAAGCCTCGCCTCATCGATCACCGCCAGCCGCCGCGATACGCTGTCGGCTGCGGAACGCAACCTGGTGATCCCCGGCACCCGCTGGTGGTATTTCAACCGTGGCGTGCTGATCGACGTCGATGCGGCGGCGACGCCGACGGCGGTCGGCAAGAATAGCCAGGCGGGATGGAGCGAGGTTACTTCCAGTTTCATCGATCATCGGCCGGAGCGGCCCATCGACGGCGTGGTGCTCTGTTTCTCCGCGCGCCGGCTGCTGGACAGCAGCGCGGCGGAGCTGCACCAGATGGCGGAGAGTGCCTACGCGCAGCTGGTCGATCTGCAGCGGCAGTTTCGTTTCACCTTCCCGGTCTACGTCACGGTGACGCAGTGCGACGTCATCGAAGGCTTCGGCGCCTTCTGGCGCCGGCAGCCGGAGGCGCGCAGGCACGAGATGTTCGGCTGGTCGAATCCCTATGCGCTCGACACCAGCTTCCTGCCGGGCTGGGTCGACGAGGCCTTCGAGGCCGTCGGCGCCTCCTTGAAATCGTTGCAGGTCGACGCCGCCGCCGGCGACAACGACGACATCGAGGAGACCGATCGCTTTTTTCTGTTTCCCCAGCGCTTGCGCGAACTCAAAGACGTACTCAGGGCGACCTTGGCGCAGGTGTTCCAATCCAGCGCCTACCACACCAACTTCTTCCTGCGCGGCCTCTATTTCACCGGTGCGGTGGAGGCGGGCGGCGCAGAGGCGAAAGAGGCGCGCCACGATATCGCCTTCGTCGATGCGCTGTTCGACGAAAAGGTGTTCGCCGAATTCAATCTGGCGCGGCCGACACGCAGCGGGTTGTTGTCGCGCCATACGACGATTCGCCGTCTCCAGCTCGGCAGTATCGTGTTGTTCGGGCTGCTGTGTGTCGGTTTGGGGGTATCGGGGATGCGGCTCAACAGCCAGGTGGATGTGACGGTGCGCGCCCTGGAGCTGATCAAACAGCCGAAATACGAGACGGTGGCGGACGGCGCCTGCATCGGCCGCGACACGGTCTACAACCTGCTGAGCGACATCTCCGAGCTGGACGTGCAGTACACCTATCTGGCAATCCCCGCGTCGTGGGTCGATCGCCATCTGTCGCAGCGCAAATCGAAATTCATGACCAATGCCGCCTTCGAACGGGTGGTGTTTCCCAGCCTGCGCTGCCAGCTTGAACAGCGCGCCGCGACGCTGATGACGCCGCCCGATCTGCGTGCCGCTACCTCAGGCAACGAGAAGACGGCCGATGCGATGGCGGCGCAGCGCCGGGCGCTGAAGAAATATGTCGACGCGGTCAGGAATTTCGAGCGCGACGTGACGCTGTTCCACCAGGTGGTGGTCGCCGGTGAGGAGACCCAGGCGCAGACGATCGCGACCAAGTTCGCGCAGCTTGCCGACTACGTCTACGGCCGGCCGGTGCCCGAGGTGTTCCAGCAGAACGAGGGCCAGGTGCGCGATTCGCTGGTGAAGGTGGTCTACGCGCCGCCGATCCGGATGCCGGCGGATTTCAAGAACCAGGTGAGTCGCAACATCGTCCTGGCCGCCAAGCAGCTCAACAGCGACATGTTCGGCCGCCTGGGTCAGGGCGCCCACCTGTTCCAGGCGTTGGACAACGGTGACGCCCCCTATCTGCCCAAGGTGCGCCGGCTGCTCGGCTGGTCCGACTGGATCAACGGCCAGTGGCTGCCGGCCGACGCCGATTCCAATCCGTGCCGGTCGGTGAAGACGATGCTGGACAAGCCGCTGAACGTACTGACGAAGCAATATGGCTACCCTGCGGATCTCGCCGACGCCTCCGGCTATTTCGACACGCTCAGCTGTTTCCAGCCGGCGCTGAACCACCTGGAGGCGTTGCACGTGGCGCCCCACGGCGTGGTATTCGTGCGCAAGGGCAACACGCTGACCATGGCACCGGCCTATGCCGCGGAGCTGACCGGCTTCAAATCGTTGGCGATGGCGGATTTCATGCAGCTGACGCCCAGTCAGAGCTTCAGCTGCGCCGCGCCGTTGCGGGGATGGCGCCCGGCGGTGCTGGCCGAGGCGGCCAGCTACGTCAGGAGTTATCAGGCGTTCGAAAACAGCAATCAATCCACGGTGCCGAGCGCTGCCGATACGCCCCTGTATGAACGCATCGCGCAACTGCAATTGGAAGGCCTGCTGGAAGACAGCCTGAACGGAGCGCAACTCAAATACGACGCCACCGCCTCGACGGTGCGTGCCCTGATCAGCCCGGTATCGACGCTGGATGCGCAGTTGCAGCAGCAGAGCGGCGATTTCTCCCAATCGATGGATCAGCTGGTGCTGCTGCTGCGGACACTGAAGCAGATGGGCTTCGACGACCTCCAGTCGCGGGTGACGCAGTGCACGCGCGACATGGCGGGCGATGCGCTGCAAAGCGTCAACGCCCTGACCGCCGCCAGCCGGCTCTACGAACCGGAACAGTCGCCGGCCGGCACCGCCGGCGACGGCGGCGGCACGCTGTTCGCCCTCGGTCCGGCGGCGCAGACCGGCGACTACCTGACGCGGCAGCTGCAACGGGCGCAGGTGCTGGCAGGTTACGCCAGTCCCTTCGTGTCGTTCCTGCTCAATACCGAGGGAATCGACGACGCGCGACGTTCCAACGGCGAAACCGCCGATTACTGGAGCAACACCATCACCGAGATCAACCGCTACGTGCAGTTCAAGGAGCCCAACGGCCAGGTGGCGCACCTCAACGGCCTGTTCCTCGATCAGCTTGCCGGCATGACTCAGGACAACTGTGCAGATCGCCTCGACAAGTACCATGCGCCGGTCTACGGCAACGACCTGTTCTCGCAACGGCGCGCAGCGCTGGAGCGGCAGTCCGGCCTGTTGTGCAACGACCGGGCGGAGGCCAACGCCTTCGCCACCTATGAGGGCGTCGCCGCCGAGTTCAACCGGCTGCTGGCCGGGCATTATCCGTTCGGCGCGCCCTACCGGCAGGAGGCGTCGCTGGCGGCGGTCAAGGCGTTCTTCACCACCTACCTTAAACAGCGCGATGCGCTGCACGCGGAACTGAACGGCCTCAAGGGCGATGCCGACAACCGGGCGCAGCAGTTCCTGACTCAACTCGACAGTGTCGCCGATTTCATGGCGGCAAGCCTGGCCGCGGGCGACGTCAGCCACGCGCTCACCCTCAAGTTCAATTTCCGCAGCTATCCGTCGCAGTCGCCGGGCAGCGATCAGCTGGTAACGTGGAAGTTCGCGTCCGGGGACGACACCGTCTCCTTCCCCAACGGCGGCGATCAGGTGCCGTGGCAGTTCGGCGAGCCTGTCGCACTGACCTTCGACTGGGCCAACCAGTCGCGCTTCTGGCCGCAGCCGGATCCGCGCCAGGAGGATCTGCTGGTCGACAAACGCTCTGCGCAGTTCTCCGACGGCGGGCAGTGGGCGCTGCTGCGACTGATCCAGGCGCATCTGCCGCGCAGCCGTCCCATCACCGATCCCCTGGATACCAATGCCGTGGTGTTGCAGTTCACAGTCCCGGTCCGGGTGCATGGTAGTGATCAGGCCGCGGGCCGCAAGCAGATGAGCCACATGTATCTATCGCTGCACTTGAGCGGAGTCGATGCCACCGGAGCCAAGCAGGTGCCCGTCAAGTTCCCGCTGGTGTTCCCGCAATACGCGCCGACGGTGTGGTAAGGAGCAGGAAGAGATGAACAGTGACGCGACAATCAGCCGCTACTTCAACGCCGCCGTCGGTCTGACGCTGGACGACCTGTTGGCGCCGATCCGGGAGGAAGGGCCGGCCGGCCCTTGGCTGCGTACCAACGGGGTCTACCGCGACATCAAGGAGGCGCGGCGCCAGGACGATCCGACGCTGCCCCAGGGCGCCTGGACCCACGATCTGAAAAAAGCGGACTGGGAACAGGTGGCGCAACTCGCCGCCGCCGCCCTGGCCGATCGCAGCAAGGATCTGCAACTGGCGATCTGGCTGCTGGAGGCGGAGGTCAACCGCGGCCGCTTCAAAGGCATGACCGCCTGCGTCGAATTGATCGGCCTGCTGTGCGAACACTACTGGGACACCCTGCATCCGAACGCCGACGACGGTGACCTGGAGCATCGCATGAACGTGCTCCGCTGGATGAACGACAAGCTGCTGCCGGTATTGCGGATGATTCCGCTGACCGCCGCCGATCGCAACGGCAAAGAGTACACCTGGGCCGACTGGGAGTTGGCGCGGCGCAACGAGCAGCTGCGTGCCGCCCAGGGCAACCGCAACGAACCTATCGAAGGTGTTACCGCCAATGAGCTGGGTTCCGCCATGTCGGCGACGGCCACCGAGCGATTGATGGGCACCTACAACGAAATACGCGAGGCGATGGAGGCGGTTGGCGCCCTGAATCGACTGCTCGATCAACAGGCGGCGGAACAGGCGCCGAGCATGACGGCGCTGACCGGACTGCTCGACAGCATCATGAATATGATCGCCGCCGAACTGCACAAGCGCGGGGCCGTGTTGGAGCTCACCGCGGATATCGGTGCGTCCGTCGAACTGGAAGACGAAGAGGAGCCCGCCGCCGTGCCGCACGGCGGGTCTTCGTACGGTCTGCCGCAGCAGGCAATCCTCGGCAGCCGCGCCGACGCCTACGCCCGTCTGGCCGAGGCAGCGGAATTCCTGGCACACATCGAACCGCACAGCCCGGTGCCCTACCTGGTGCGCCGTGCGCTGGAGTGGGGACAGTTGAATACTGCGGAGCTGTATCACGAGTTGTTTATCGTTCATAGCGGCCAGCTCAACATCTTCGACCTGCTCGGTTTGCAGGCGATGCAACAGGAAGAAACGGCTGAATAAGGCTGCGGCCATTCACAGAGGAGGGTAGGCGATGGCAGATGCGCGACGGCAGTTCAACGGCACCATTGGCGGTTCCATTTCACGTACGGCGCAACAGAAACGTGCCCGTTCCGGAAGCTTCAGTGCTGAGCTTTTTGCGACCCAGGACGGGCAGCAGGTCGGCAAGATGAAAATCGAACACAGCGAGAGCCGCAGGACCACCACCATCACCGACCTGGAAAATCAGCGCGGTGCCACCTTCCGCGGCGTCGGCACGGCCCTGTTCCGCCGTGCTGAACATGTGGGTCGCGTCCTGGGGGCAACCCAGTTGGAAACGACGTTGACTGCACAGGAAGCGCAAGGCTTTTATCGTCACATGGGCATGGCTCCCGACCCGACGATGCTGGCGACTATGCGCAGTGCCGTACAGGAAAGCGGCCAGCAGCGCACCGAGGCGCAGTTGGAAGCGATGGTGCCGGTGTGGCGCAAACAGTTGTGATGATGCGACAGCTGCAACTGTCGATTGCAACAGGGTGATGACGGATAAATACAGGGACTGCATATGTACGTCGAGAAACCGACTGCCGCAACCGGCCAGGCGCGTAGCGCGACAAACACAGCATCCGCCGCGCTGACGGATATCTACCCGCTGTTGTGCGCAGCCGACTGGTCACTGGCGGTATTGGGCAAGTGGCTGCCGGCAATTGCGGAGCAGTCGCGCGCCCTCGATCCGGCGCAACGAACCGACTGGTTGGTGGGGCTGCGCTCTGCGTGGCAGCGTCACGGCTGGGCCTTTGCGCAGCATGCCCGTGAGCGTTTGTTCGAAGTGACCGGCTGCTGGGGCGACTGGCCGCTGCTGCTCTCCGTAGGAGAAGCCATCACCGGGCAACGGGCGTTGGACACCGGCGAGACGCTTCATTGCATCGACGCCCTATGGCAGTTGGGCGATACCGGGCGAGCACTGCAATCCGCTCGTCGCCTATGTCTTAGCGACCCCGCCTGTGTCGACGCCGCCAAGCGTTACATCGATTTGCAGGCGTGGTCCGCTTGGCTGGACCGACATCCATTCGTGACGACGCTAACCGCCGCCGATGACGGGATACATCTCGAACCTTTGGGGCATCATCACATCTCGGCTTTTGCTAGGCAGTATTACGATCCCACCATCGCCCAGCTTTGTTGTCTGCCGCAGTTCGACAGTGACGATCAGTGGCATAAGTGGGTGGACGAGGTTGCCTCTTACGGCGATCAGGTGGTTTTCGCTGTGTTGCATGAAGAATGGGGATTCGTCGGCTCGGTTAGCCTGGTTCTGCATGAGGGGGTCGGTTTTTTCTATTACTGGATCGGGCCTGACTTTCAGGGCCACGGACTTGGGCCGAAGGCCGTGAATCTGATGTTGGCCATGGCCCGCGAGAGCTGCAGTATGCACACCTGTTACGCCAAGGTGTTCGAGTATAACCGGGCGTCGCAGCGGGGGCTGGAGAAACTTGGGTTTGAGAAATTGACGGTGGGCGCCGCGCCGCCTCACGATGACGAGTTGTTTTACAGGTGGGGGTGTCCCGTTGCGCATGAGGAAGCGGTGCGAGAACTGAAGCGGCTGATGCGATTGATGGGGTCGGATATAAAGATCGCATCGTTCGATGTGCTGGTAGTGAGAGCGTGATGCAGGTTAGCGAATGCAATGCTAATCCCTGGCGACGTCCACGGAATCACCGTGCTCAACCAAGGAAAGCCAATTATCGAGCAAATTTCGCTCATTTCCTTTGGCTATAAATGTATTCAAGGAGAATGCCATGAGTTCAAGAGACACGCCGCTGCTGGGTGGGGGGTTCGAACCGCAAAATCCCCCGCGTGCGAAAAGCCTTGATCAGGCGCGCAGTCTGTCACAGATGGGCGTGCCCTTCGTGATTCGCCCAGGCGGCTCCGGCACCAGCGTATTCGAAGGCCTCAAGACACAGACCGCGTATACCACGGGAAAGCAATGGACCCAGCAGGTTGCCGTGCCGAGTACGGGGGAAAGTACCAAGTATGAAAACATCTTCCCGAAAATAGAGGTCACCGACCTTACGCGCGCCAACAAGTCTTTCGTTGCCGGCCACAGCGACATGCTCAGCCCCCAGACGGGCATTAACAACTGGCGTGGCAAGAGCTATTCCGACTCCGGACTGTTGGGGGCATCCCTGATCCGCGTCAACGAGACGACGACTGCTTTCGGGCAGGAATCCATGGGCAGCGATACGCACGACGCCGGCACCGGGATCATGGCCGAGGTCTTGCACCAGAAATGGTCCGCAAAAAGTGCCGGGGCGACGCTCACCGATACGAATGCCTTGCGCGGCCACTTGGAAACGAAATTCCCGCAACTGGTATCGGTGGACAAGATGCGAACGCAGAGCGACATCGGATTGAGGAACGAAATTACCGACTCGCGCATGATGGCGGCGGTCTCCGCTGGCGGTCGCGCGCTCGACAAGGGCTATCAGTCCTGGCAGGTCGGCGAGTACGTGCAACGCAAGTTCGCCAAGCACGGGCTGGGCTCTGCCCCAGGCGGCTGGGCGCAACAACTTATGACGCGGCGCGGTTTGTGATGAAGAATCCAGGAACCATGAGAGCGCAAATTCCAATGCCGAGGGCTTTGAAATATTTGATGTCAGAGTAAAAACCATCGAATAAGTTCCGCGTCACGAATTAATGGGGTCTGACCCCATTTGTTGATTACTGGATAGGGCCCGATTTTCAGGGCTATGGGTTAAGACCGAAGGCCGTGAAGATGATGCTGACCATGGCCCGCGAGAGCTGCGGTATGCACACCTGCTACGCCAAGGTGTTCGAATGCAACCGGGCATCGCAGCAGGGGTTGGAAAAACTTGGGTTTGAACAATTGATTGTAAGTGCGACGCCGCCACATGATGACGAGCTGTTTTACAGGTACGGTCATCCCGCTGCGCATGATGAGACTGTACGAGAGCTGAAGCGGCTGATGCGAAAGATTCGCGTCGTTCGATATGTGAGCCGTGAGACCAGGACGTCGGTTCACGAGTGCAGAACCTTAATAGGAACGTAGTCCATGACGCTGTCGGCTTTGCTGTCAAGGAGTAGTGATAATGAGTGATTCAGGCATCAAAAGAGAGAAGACACTCAAGACATCCTATGCCTACGCCTGGACAGGTGAAGGAGACCTGTATAACCAAGCCTTCGCACTCAATCGTGGCCGTTTCATACGCGCCGGGGAGCAAAGGCGGAGCAGCCCCGATGTGCCTGTGGAGCAACGCAAACAGTCCTCCATGACAGTGATCGCCTCTTCGCCGCAAGTGAAGGAGCAACTGCTGGAAAAGCATCGCGCCAAGGGGCAAGAGATTGCGGAAAACAAGGCGGAATATAGCCAGGATGTACGCCAATCCCAAAGTGAACTCGATCAGGAGGTCTGGTCAGAGACCGGCCGGAGGTGGGGGACCTATAATCCCGTCCGGTGGCTTTCTTGGTGGAGCAGCAACACCACCTCCACAGTTCAAGCGTCAGATACAGATACGATTCGAGATAAGCGGGCTCTGCTTAGGGCCGAGGAGGGCAGCCTTGCCGGGGTTCGCGAGGATGAAGTGGTTCATTCCGGCATGCGTTTCGCCGAGATGAAGGAGCTGCCCTCCGGCAAGAAGGAGAGCCAATCGCGCAAGCTCCACCTCTTGGGGCACGGGGGACCTGGTATGCGGGGCATGACCGCCCTCCAGCAACCGACCAAAGAGAGCCACATCGTGTTGTTCGACGAGCTTGCGGAATCATTTCATAAACAAGGGGTACTCGATAAATTCAGCGATCTACGGATGGAGTCGTGCTGGAGTGCCAATCCTGTCCGTACAGACCAGTACATGAGGGATCGCTATACCTACAAACATGTGGACCTGCAGTCTCAAAAGACTACATATGCCCCCGCTGTGCTCCTCCATCAGGAATTGAAGCAGGCCAACCCGGACAAGCCGTTCCAGATCAAGGCCTACGAGGGGAAGGGGAGCCAGTTCTCCAACCCAATCGGACAAAAGCAGCGATATCTTGGCGATTACTTCGGACAGGCCACCGTTCGGCAAAGTACCGTGGCTCACGTGTTCAGAAGTTCGCAGGACTACACGTAAGCGGTCCGTTGTTGTACCGAAGGTAAAACAATTTTGTTTCAAAGGAAATTAGGATGTCCAAAGACGATTCCGTTATTAACAAACGTACTCGGAACACCGAGTTCAGTCAGGTCGTTTCCCCCAATACGACCCCAAACCGGCGGAGGCGCAATTCCATGCCGTTGCCGCCGAATCATGGCGGCATGGTGTTGCCCATGGTGCGTCATTACCGGCCCCCGCAAAACCATCAGGGACAGGAATACTGGTACCACGTCACCACCCCCCAGAACTTCCAACTCATCCAACAAAGCGGCGGCCTGATCCCCAACAACTTGCAATCGCGCCAAGGGGTTGGTTTGGACGAATCGACAGGGCGGGGCCTGCAACGCTCTTGGCCTGAGCAGCTTCGCCGAGCCAGTCGCAATCTGGTCCAGGCCAATCAGGAAACTCAGAATTTTCCCCAGTTTGCTCAAATGCTGACTCAAACGGCGCGCCATCAGCTCGATCTGGTGGCTCATCAAGGGACTAATCAGGAAAATCTCTACATGAGTAGCAACCTCGGCACTACCCAGGACTACCTGGCCAATCGCGCTTTCATGGAAGATGGAGCCCACATCATCCGGGTACCTCGCTCCGGGACCCGCGGTTTCGTCCAGGATGAACAGGGAAAAAATGACGATTTCAGGGCACTCGGTATGGCGATCTCAACCCGCCACATGGAGTACGCCGAGCTCTCGCCAGAGCACGTACAAAATTTCTACGACAAACCGAGCCGAGAGTTCAACCGCAGCTTGAGCTGGAATCCGGTGCGCAGCAAAAAGGCGCAACCAGTCCTCTTCCAGTGGCAATCGGGCTCCTGCACCCCCGAAGAGCGCAAACGGCACGGTGGTGGTGACAACGACCAGGGCGGGCAGGGTGGTATCGGCGGCGGCATACCGATCAAGGTTTGACCGCGCGTATCGCGCGACTATGGAGTCAGGAATAAAGGGGTCTGACCCCATTTGTTGTAATTATTTTAAAGGAGTGTCTTATGTCGAGCCGGGATAAAACACCTGAGTTCACATTACGTGGACGAGCATTGGATACTGCACTGCCTGAGAAGCCGCGTAAACGCGACAATCCTTTGGGTACGGCCATAATGGGCCGAAAGAGGTCAAATAGTATCCGCAGACTTCCCATCACAACGCTGCAAACGTTAACCAGACACAAGGATGATCATGTGACCCAAGCGGCAGTGAGGGAGCTGGGTGTACGGCAGGATATCGTTGATGCCAGCAAGCATCAGTTCCGGAATCGCGAACATCCGGAAATGAATGCCATGGGTCCGGCCACAATGCGGGATGCCAGTGCCGTTCGCTTTGCCGCAAGTATGGCTGAGGAAGCACAGGACGAGATCGTGCGCGAAGACATTGCTCAGAAAAAAAACCCCCAGCAAGTGGGGCAGATCGGTGTGGCTTCAGTACGCGGCCATATCGGGGTTGGGTTTTCAGGGAAATCCTCGGAAATGGAGCATACGCGGCGGGTTGAGAGACGTATGTTGGAATTACAGGAGCACTATGACAAATCTGATGAGTCGCATCACTGGAGCGGACGACTCAAGGAGGTTGCGGTAACCGACGTATTTGCGAAGGACGGCGGTAATGTCTGCGCCGCCAAGCGTGCTGCGCACGTTACCCATTCTCTGGTATTGGGCCCAGAAGCTCCGACCAAACCGGTCGGGCGTGATGTGATTCCCCCGCCTGATTCGCTTGTAGAAATGATGAGTCCGGCAATGAGTGGTCGTGGCAATCTGCTCAGTAATTACAGCGTGCCAAATACCTCACTGCCGGACCCTGTTGGTCCGCTGACTGTCGCTGGTCGTCAGCGAAGAGACAGCGTTTCCAGTATGGCAAATTCATGCGAAACATGTATGGCGGAACATGAACAGCATATAAGTAAACGCAGTGGAAAATAGGGAACAAATGGGTCTGACTCCATTTATCGATGGGGGCTGACATTATTTATTAAATTTCCAAAAGATAAAATAGAGGAGATCAACATGAGTAGCAGTGGATGGAAAAAAATCGAAGCCCCAAAAAGGCCTAAAGTGACCGAAAATAAAACTTGGACTGGTAGTTATCAAGCACCATTCCATGCGGGAGGAATTGCGCAAAGTGATAGGACCTATAAAAGAAGCATGTCGGTCGGAAGATTTACAACAACCAGAACAACATTTGATGATGGAAGTGTCAAATTCAGAACCACAAAAACCGGCCGCCGGCACACGCATTACGCACAGGATGGAACGGTTCATACTTCATCTCATGTACCTACCAGCGGATCGACCATCCAAGAACCTGTGCGCGGAGGCGCAACAAAGACGTTTGATTAGAACATCAGTAAGCGTAGGCCGTACCCGAGTTGCATTGGCTGCTGTCGGCGATGGATTCGAGGAGACGGCGGGGTCGGGTCTGGTATTTTGTCATATACGCAAGACCAGAACTCAGGACATCGGCATAATGATTTGTGAGGGGCGTTAGGGGTCGCAATGCCTCGGTCCAACATACATGAGCTCAGGTTCTTCACGCGGCAGGCACATCGCCAATCCCGATTCGTTCGGGATGGTGGTGCTCGCCCACAGCCGGCGCGGTGGTGAATCGAAAGGCACGCGCGGCGAGAACACCAAGGCGCTGGTGCCGCTGGGGCAACGACATGATCAGACTCGCAGCGGTACCTTTGGCGGCGCCAAGGATCGCGGCGGATTTCAGTGGAGCGGATTCCATAGCGAGCAAACGCCGGGCGGCGGTTTCAAGGCCACCGGGGCGAAGTTCGGCGCCTTTCATGACGAAAAGAGCGGCATGCGTGGCGCCGGTTTCCAGTTCGCGCAGATGGAGCATGGCCCGGAGGGCAGTCATGCGCGGGGCATGCGCTTTCAGGCGTTCGAGGACAAAAAGGGCGGACGCAGCGGTTTCGGGTTCGAGTACAAGGAAGCCCATAGCGGGGCCGGCGATCGCGGAGGTTTCAAGATCGACGTATCGCAGACCAAACAGGGTGACAGAAGTCTCAGTGCTATGCACTTCGCCACCGAGGGTGGCAAGGGCGGTTTGAAGTTCTCGCTGTTCCAGGAGTCGCACGGCGGCGAAAACGCAAATGGCGGCACCGGTTTCCAGATGGAGCTGGGCGGTAAGCGCGGCTTGAAGCTATCGCTGTTCCGGGGGGAGCATGGGGGCGGAAGCGGAAAATTCGCTATGAGTTTCTCATCGCAGCAAGCCGGTGGAGGCAAAGGCGGCAGCAGTTTCTCATTCTCGCAGCATGGCGGCGGCAAGCCGGGGATCGAGATATCTTCTTCACGAGGTGGCAAGGGTGGAAGTGGTTTCTCATTCTCGCAGCATGGCAGTGGCAAGTCTGGGATCGAGATATCTTCTTCACGTGGCGGCAAGAGTGGAAACAGTTTTTCATTCTCGCACCAAGGCGGCAAGGGCGGGATAGGACTGTCGTTTTCTCAGCAGGGCGGTAACCGCAAGATTGGCATCAACATGAACCTGGGCAGTGGTTCGAAAACGGGGAAGGGGATATCCATGTCCCTGGGTGGGAAAGGCATGAAGATCAACATCGGCGGCGGCGCCAAGAAGTAGTTTGTATTTCTTTGCGCGCTTGGCGAGATTACTTTTCTTTGTTTATAGAAACCCGATGCTCTCGCCAAGACGCCAAGAGCGCTAAGTTTTAGGATGCCGATTTGGATGTGGCGGAACTATTTTCGCCGGGGCGAACCGATGGTAACGGAGATGGTGCCGTGACCGGCGCGTTCGCCGGGGGTGGCGGAGGCGGTGTCGTTGGGCGACGGGGTCAGGCGGCCGGGCCGGCCGTCTGTGGGCAAGGCGACAGGGTCGGTACCGAGGTGGACGCGCTGCTGCGGGCCGGACTGATTGTCGCGCCGCGACTGCACCAGCGGCGTTACGCCGCCATCCAGCGTTGTCTGCACGGTGGGATTTACCTGGTAGTAGAGGATGGTCTGGCTGCGGACCGGCAACGGCTGGTTGATGGTCGCCTCACCGGTCTGGCGCGGCGAAGGGGCGTAGACGCCCCAGTTGGCGAGGATGCGGGCGCGGCGGTCGTCGTCGTCGGGCTGGGCGGTGCCGAGCACCGCGGGCTGGCGCCCGGGCAGCTTGATGACGGTGACGGTGTGGTGATTTTTGCGTAGACCCAGGTGGAATGGCAGCTTCATGCGGTTCCCTCGCGACAGTTTTTACAAGTATGGACCGGCGAGTACCAATGGGGCAAGGAGGAAGAGAGTGGCGCGTGTCTATCAGACCTATGATATGGGGGCGGCGCATATTCGCGTGGCACTGGTCAATTCTCCGGGGCAGGCGGATCTGTGCGTCCATCGGGTTGGTAGCTGGGGCCTGGCGCGCGGCGATGCCCTCTGGTACATCACCCGCAACCAGCAGGAAGCTACGGTGTGGCTCTATTTCGGCAGCATCGGCGAGTCGCAGATCAAAGTCTGCTTTGTGGATAACTACTCCGAAGCAGGGTGGCTGCGTTCGCATAGTTTGCGGGGACGTATTGGCTAGGTGATGGTATCCGGCGGGATGACGCGGGGATGAAGGCAGATACGGACAGGCTGTCTCTTTTTCGATAAAGATATCCAACAGAGAACGCTGCAATGAGTTCACATAAGAAAGGACCGTGGAAAAAGGAGATGGCCTCGCTTGTTGTGCCGTCAGGCGCGAAACAGGCAGGATTTCAGTCAAAACTGGGAATAACAAGGAGTTCCGCACGCTCATACGGTATGCAGCGCGAGGCGCAACTGATGCGACAGATGTCGACGCGACTGTTTTTGCACGCGGCGGATGCAGCCAAGCGTAAAGGCAAGGAAGGGCCGGTCGAGGTCGAAATGATGTACTCGGGAGGGAACCTCTTTATCGGCACCAACAGAAATGTCACCGCGAGAACCATTTACAAGACGCTTAGTTATCGTGAGTCGACTCGCGAGGCTTTGGTAGAGAAATCCTATTTTAGTACG
>DFMR01000065.1 GCA_002376325.1 Proteobacteria bacterium UBA3588
TCCAGCAGGTCGGCGAGGTCACGGGTGGCGGTCGGTTTGCTGGCGCCGGTGAGGGCGATGTACTTGCGGGCATTGATGCCGTGTTCGAACTCTTCGCCGGCGCCGTCGAGCAGGCGGTTGAGCACCTTGAGCTGGCGTTCGTTGAGCTGGCTCTGGGCGTGGCGCTGCCAGAAGCGGCTCTTGGCCAACACATTTCGAAAGCGCCGCAGCGCCTGCTGCATCGCCTCCTCCAGCACGTCTAGGAACCAGGCGAGCCAGGGCGTGATGTAGAGGTCGCCTTTTTGCGCCGCTTCGAGCTGCGCGTAGTACTCCGGGCGATGGGCCATGATGGCGGCGCTCAGCGAATAGAAACGGATCGCCTGGCGCTCGGCCTGGGCCAGCGCCATGTCGGTGGCGGCGCGGGTGACGCGGCCGTTGCCGTCGTCGAAAGGGTGCAGGGTGACGAGCCAGAGATGGGCGATGCCGGCGCGCAGCAGCGGGTCGAGCCCGGCCGGGACGTAATTGAACCAGTCGAGGAAGCCTTGCAGCTCCGCCTCCAGCCGGTCGCGCGGCGGGGCCTCGAAATGGACGGTGCGCCGGCCGATCGGACCCGAGACCACCTGCATCGGGTCCGCGCCGCGCAGGGTGCCGACGTTGATGCCGGCCAGACCCGGCCCCGCGGGAAAGAGGGCCGCCTGCCACTGGCAGAGACGCTCCGGGGTGAGGGGCCGATCGTAGTGTTCGGTGGCGTCGAGCAGCAGGCCGACCAGGGCGTTGGTCTGCGCGGTCGCCTTGTCGGCCATGCCGGCGCGCAGCAGGCCGAGGCGGCGGGCCACCGAGGAGCGCACCGATTCGACATCGAGTTTCTCGCCCTCGATCTCGCTGGTGCGGATGGCGTTCTGGATCAGGGCGTCCATCTGCGCCTGGCGGTCGGCGTCGTCCGGCAGCAGCTCCGACTGGCCGAGCAGCCGACCCTGCAACAGGCGCAGGGCATCGAGCCGGGGCTGCAACAGCTCGGCATCCCAGGTGAATTCGGGCCAGTTGGGACGTTCCCAGATAGACATGAGCCGATTACGGGGCCTATTTGAATCAGTGAATGAGCCGAATATAACAGCTATTCGGCTCAGCGGTCACGCGAAATTCCTCCGGTAACCCTTCATTCAGCTCGAAGCGTGAGCCGATTAAACGGGTTATTCGGCTCAAGGCGGCGCATCAGGCCTGCCACAGGGCGCGGTTGAAGCGCTCCAGCACCTGGTCGATGCCGCCCTCGAACAGCCTGTCCGCCCGCTGNNAGGATGAGGGCCAGGGCGCGGTCCACCCGCGTCTCCCACGGGATGAGCGCCTCGCCGATGGCGGCCTGGCGGATGAAGCCGATGATGCGGGCGGCGATCTCCTCGTTGGTCAGTTCGTGCCAGGCGGTCTTGAGGTCCTGCTCGCGGAAGTGGTGACGCTCCAGCTCCACCGCCAGCGCCTTGAGGTCGCGCCGGGTCAGCTCCCAGGGGCGCTTGATCACCACCTCCAGCGCAGGCAGGCGGTTGCTGTTCTCCTTGATGAATTTCTCGAAGGCCTTGAGGTAGTCCTCCGGCTTCTGGCCGGTGCCGTAACCGTGCTCGACGCCGGTGAACTCGTCCTCATGGCCGGAGACGACCACCGGGCGGGGCGTGCCGCTCTTGGCATCCAGCAGTTCGCCCAACGCCGGATTCCGGGTGAACCACTCGGCCACCTGCGCCAGGGTCATCGCCTTCAGCTCCTGCACGAACGCCTGTGGCGGCTTGCCGGTGACGGCCTCGAAATCGGCGAGACGGTCGGGGCTCATGTGGCGCCGTTTGCTGTTGAGCTTGGCGAGGAACTGGTCGCGGGCGAGCTGCTGCAAATCGGGCGCCGCGCCTTGGCGCATCTCTTCGACCAGCCGGGTGAAGGTGATGGTAGGGTCGGCGACCACCGGCTTCATGGTGTTCACCTTCTGCAGCGAGTCGTAGAGATCGACGGCGTCGTAGATGCGGAACGCCTCCTTGCCGATCTCGTCGCAGCGGCGGGTGGCGCGGCCGAGCATCTGCTCGTAGAGGATGCGGCTGTTGACCCGGCGCAGAAACACCAGATTGCAGATGGGCGGCACGTCGATGCCTGTGGTGAGCAGATCGACGGTCACCGCGACGTTGGGCCAACGATCGTTTTTGTAGTGCTTGATGAGATCGAGCGGCTTGTCCGACTGGCCGGTGATCTTGGCGATGGCGTCGTCGTTGACGCCGCCCTGCTCGGCATACTGATCCTTTAGCAGGCGCACGACGGTATCGGCATGGCTGTCCGTGGCGCAGAAGACGAGCGTCTTTTCGTCGCCGTAGGGGTCCAGCTCACCGGCGAGGTACTTGCACACCTCGCGGTTGAAATTGTCGTTGAGCACCTGGCGGTTGAACTGGGCGACATCGAAGTCGAGTTCGTCGGGCGCCTTGAAGATCTCCAGCTGCTCCTGCCCGGTCGTGTAAACCTGCACCTCTTCGCCGACGCCGTAATGGATGCCGTCTTCGGAGAGCCTGGTCTTGATGCGGACGGGCGGCAGATGGTCGACCAGATAGCCGTCGATCACCGCTTCGGGATAGCTGTAGGTGTAGACCGGCTCGCCGAAGATGTTGACGGTATGCAGGGCAGGCGTGGCGGTAAGGCCGACCTTTACCGCATCGAAGTATTCGATCACCTGGCGGTATTTGGAGATGTAGTCGCGCTGGTCGCGGAACATCAGCTCGGTGTCGCTCAGTTCGCGATCGAGCAGATAGCCGCGGTGGCATTCGTCGACCACGATGCAGTCGTATTGGTCGACGCTCGGGGCGTTGTCGCTATAGAGGAGGCGCTTGGCCATGCCCTGTACCGTGGCGATATGCACCATGGTGTCGTCGTCGGGGGCCTTGTCGGCCAGCTCCTTGATGCCGAAGCTGTCGGCAAAGGTTTGCAGATTCTTCATGCGCGTCTCGTTGAACGCGTTGGCCGCCTGTTCGCCCAGGGCCGAACGGTCCACCAGAAACAACACGCGGCGAAAACGCTCCGCCTTGAGCAGGCGGTAGATGAGGGCAATGCAGGTCTTGGTCTTGCCGGTGCCGGTGGCCATGGCCACCAGGCATTTTTGCTTGCCGTCCTTGATGGCCGATTCGACGGAAACGATGGCGTCGCGCTGATAGGGGCGCAGAGGGAAATCGAACTCGAAGCCCATCTCATCCAGGCGCTGTTCGGCATGGATACGATTTTGTTTGATATAGGCGCGTAATCCGCTAGGGCTATACCAGCCTTGCAGCACACGGCGCTGGTTGTCGGCCTGACGCACGTCCATGAACCAAATGCCGCTCTTCTGCTCCAGTTGCTTCAGGTAGGGCCGACCGTTGGTGGCGAATACCAGCGGCAACCGAAAATCACCCCAGCCGTCGGCATCGGGTTCGCAGGCATCGCGATGCTCGAAGCCGCGCGCATAACGCTTGGCCTGATCGATCGCGCCGTATACGTCTTTGGCCTTTTTCTTGGCCTCGATCGCGGCCACCGGTCTCAGGCCGTCGAACAACACGTAGTCGGCGGGACCGGATGCGGTCGGCCACTCGGCAATCGCCCTGAAGGTATTGGGTTCCGGGCGCGCGCCCTTGCTGAAGCGCATATTTTCGGAGTCTGCCTGCCAGCCCGCCTCGACCAGCTGTTGATCGATCAGCAGGCGGGTTTCGGCCTCGGAAAGGTCGAGCGGCGCGGCTTCCACCGCCTGCATAAGCGATTGCTGGATCTCGCCGGGCTGATTGGCGAAGTCGACGACGCGGTCCCTATTGGCCTGCTCAAACTCGCGCTTGAGCGCATTGAACGCCTGCTCCTGCTCCTGCGCCAGCTCGGCCCAGATGTCCCCCTCTGCCTGCATCGCCTCGGCACGTCGCCGCTGCGCCTCGGCGCGGTCGGCTTCCGCCTGCTTCAGCGACTCGACTGTTTGCAGCCGCTCCACCGTGCGCTCCTGCTGCGCTTCCAACAACCGGATGCGTTGCTCCAGCTCGCGCACGTCTTCACTCGGATCCTGCGGTTTAATGAAGCTGCCCGACTTGAACCCTTTCGCTTTGTCGGCGCCGAAGGTCTGATGAAACCAGACCGCCAACGTCCACCCGATTTGCAGGCAGTTGAGCGCATCCTTGTGCGAGGCGGAAGAGAAATCGTGGGTCGCTCTGTTGCCGAGCTTGCGGATCTGGTGGAATGCCTCCGTAACGCTGCGATCCAGGCGCAGCTTGAGGTCGATTTCGCGCAACAGATCCAGCTGCCGCGTCTGACTGTCGACGTCGATACCGATACGCGCGGCGATCTCTTGCGCCAGCGCCTCGCCGAGCTGACGCAGCTTGACCAGGGTCGTATTGGGATCGGGGACGAATGACTTCTCAGCCGTTAAGGCGAGCTGATAAAGCAGCGCGTCGTGCGCTTTGAGAAATTCAAAATTCGACGCAAATGGCGACACGCTGCGTAGTTCCCTCTAATCGTGTACCCGGACATTCAGACCGGCGGGCATTATTGTATTGTTCCCGCCGTTTTCTTTCGTTGAGACCATTTTGCCTGATTATAAGG
>DFMR01000103.1 GCA_002376325.1 Proteobacteria bacterium UBA3588
GTAGCGTGTGTATGCGGAGTCGCAGCGGACGCACGACTGCATGGATGCAGGAGGTAGGGCAACGCCGGGAGCAGTTGCCGAGTGCGTCCGGGGCCGTGCGAAGAGCATATCCGTCGGAAGTCCGATTGTCGGCAGGGTTGACTCGGATGTCCCGTGCCGACTTCATGAGGACCGCGACGCTCTTGGGTCAGCTGACTTGACTTGTTCAAGCATTGAACGTTTAATAGGCCAATCTTGTTCATCGTCTGAACATACAAATGCTTGACGAAACCACCCATTACCGCCTGCTCAAGCTGCTCCAGGACAACCCGGAGTTGACCCAGCGCGCGTTGGCCGAGGCGATGGGCGTCAGTTTGGGCAAGACCAACTACTGCCTCAAGGCCCTGGTGGAAAAGGGGCTGATCAAGGCTGCCAATTTCCGCAGCAATCCCAACAAGAAGAATTATGCCTATCTGCTCACACCTAAGGGCATCGAGGAGAAGGCACGTATCACCCTTCATTTTCTGAAGCGCAAGCAGGAGGAGTATGCAGCGCTTCAAGCAGAGATCGAGCGGCTGCATCGCGAGGTTTCACAGATGGACATCACACCTGCCCAGGTGACCGACGGGACACAGGAATAGTTGTATGACGCAGGATACCAAACCGGCCGAAGTCGTCTGGCATCACGCCACAGTCACCCGCGCCCGCCGCGAACAGCTTAACGGTCATCGCGCAGCCACGGTGTGGTTTACCGGCCTCTCCGGTGCCGGTAAATCGACTCTGGCCCACGCGGTTGAGGAGGAACTGTACCGGCGCGGCAATCGAACCTTTGTGTTCGATGGTGACAACGTCCGTCACGGTCTCTGTTCCGATCTGGGCTTTTCCGTCGAGGACCGATCCGAAAACATCCGTCGCATAGGCGAAATGGCCAAGCTCTTCGTGGAGGCGGGCGTAGTCGCCCTGACGGCTTTCATTTCCCCTCTACGCGCCGATCGCGAGCGAATTCGTAAGCTCATCGGCGACGAGAACTTTATCGAGATCTACGTCGCATGTCCGCTCGCCGTGTGCGAGGCGCGCGACGTGAAAGGGATGTACAAAAAGGCCAGGGCCGGATTGATAAAGGAGTTCACCGGAATTTCATCGCCGTACGAGGAACCGGAACATCCCGACCTCGTGATCGATACCTCGCAGGAAGCGCTGGAGGCCAGCGTCGGCAGGGTGTTGGCGCTGTTGCGCACACGCGGTGTGGCGACGGGCTGATGGCTATGCAGCGTCTTCCCTGTTTCAAGGCCTACGACATCCGCGGGCGCATGCCGGATGAACTGAACGACGAGCTCGCCTACCGCATCGGCTGCGGTTACGCCGCAGTGGCCCGGCCGCAAGGTCCGGTGGCGGTGGGGTGGGATATCCGGCTCGACAGCCCGGCATTGGCGCGCTCGGTGATTCAAGGGCTGAACGACAGCGGCGTCGATACACGGGAATTGGGTCTGTGCGGTACCGAGATGATCTACCACGCCGCGGCGCAGCCCGGCATGGGTGGCGGCATCATGGTGACCGCCAGCCACAATCCGATCGACTACAACGGCATGAAGCTGGTGCGTGAATCGGCTATCCCCATCAGTGGCGACAGCGGTCTCTCTGCAATCGAGCAACATGTGCGCGAAGGCCGTGATCCGCTGCTCAAGGGGCAGGGCGCCAACACACAGCTCGATATCATGCCAAGTTTCGTCGACAAAGTGCTGTCGTTCGTCGACCGCAGCAAACTCCGCCCGTTGCATATTGTGGTCAACGCCGGCAACGGCGCCGCAGGTCCCGCGTTCGATGCCCTGGCGGCGCACCTACCGTTCAAAATCACCCGTATCCATCATCAACCCGATGGTACCTTTCCCAACGGCATACCCAACCCACTGCTGCCGGAGAATCGCGCGGCAACGGCACAGGCGGTTATCGAAAACAGCGCCGACTTCGGCATCGCCTGGGACGGCGATTTCGACCGCTGTTTCCTGTTCGACGAAAGCGGGCGTTTCATCGAAGGCTACTACATNNGCCGTCTACGGCGGCGAGATGTCGGCGCACCACTACTTCCGCGACTTCGCCTACTGCGACAGCGGCATGATCCCGTGGCTGCTGGTGGCCGAATACATGTCGACCTCCGGCAAGCCGCTCTCCGCCCTGGTCGACGCTCGCATCAAGGCCTATCCGTGCAGCGGCGAGATCAATTTCCGTGTCGCCGACGCCAAACAGGTCGTCGCGCGTATCGAGGCGCACTACAGCAACGCGATGGAAGAGGGGGAGGCTGGGGAGTGGGTAGTGGGTAGTGGGGACTCCGGCAATACCCACTACCCACTACCCGGGTATTCCCACTCCCCACTACCCACTCCCCACATAGATCGCACCGACGGCCTCAGCATGGATTTCGGCAGCTGGCGCTTCAACCTGCGCTCATCCAACACCGAACCGCTGCTGCGTCTCAACGTGGAATCGCGCGGCGACGAGAAGCTGATGCAGGAAAAGACCGCCGAAATTGCGGCGATGATAAGCGTGTAGGAGCGGCTGATTCCGTAGCCGCCATCGGGCGATAGCCGAATCGGAGCCATCGCCC
>DFMR01000108.1 GCA_002376325.1 Proteobacteria bacterium UBA3588
GTCGGAACCTTCACGCATCAGTTCGTAATACCACGCGCCGTCGACGGTATCGCCGTAGAGCACCGCACCCTGTATGCGGTTCTCCTTCAATACCAGTTTCTTGTAGATGCCGCGCGCCGCGTCCTTCAGCACAATCGCCTCGGTGTCGTCGCCGCCGAGGAAATTGCCGGCGGAGAACAGCTCGACGCCGCTGACCTTCAGGCGCGTCGCCGTGGTCGATCCGGTGTAACGGCCGTAGCCGAGGTAGGCGAGATGGTTGGCGCAGACCTTCGCCTGCTCGAACAACGGCGCCACCAATCCGTAGGTCTGGCGGCGATGCTGCACGCACTCGCCGACGGCGTAGACGCGCGGGTCGAACGTCTGCATGGTGTCGTTGACCACCACACCGCGCTCGCAGTGCAGGCCGGCCGCCTTGGCCAGCGCGACGTTGGGACGGATGCCCACCGCCATGACCACCAGATCGGCAGGGAGCTCGCGTCCATCTTTCAGCTTCACTGTTTCGACGCGCGTGTTGCCGAGCAGCGCCCCGGTATCGGCACCGGTGACGATCTGCAGTCCACGCTGCTCGAGGGTGGCGCGCAACAGGTTCGCCGCCGCCTCGTCCAGCTGGCGATCCATCAGCACCTCCGACAGATGAATCACGGTGACCTGCATGCCGTTGTTGAGCAGGCCGTTGGCCGCCTCCAGGCCGAGCAGGCCGCCGCCGATCACCACCGCATGCGAGTAACGCTTTGCCGCCGACACCATCACCTCGACGTCTGCGATGGTACGAAATCCGACGACGCCCTCCAGGTCGTGGCCGGGTACCGGCAGGATGAAGGGCGTCGAACCCGTCGCCAGCAGCAGGCGGTCGTATTCCGCCTCGGCACCGTCGGCCGCCGTCACCCTGCGTTTGACCCGGTCGATCGCCGTCACCGGCGCACCGGTATGCAGGTTGATGCCGTGCTCGTCGTACCAGCTGCGTTCGTTGAGCATGATTTCGTCGAACCGCTTCTCGCCGGCCAGCACCGGCGACAACATGATGCGGTTGTAATTGGGGTGGGGCTCGTCGCCGAATACCGTGATCGCGTAGCGCTCCGGTTCAAGCTTCAGCAGCTCCTCCACCGTACGGATGCCGGCCATGCCATTGCCGATCACTACCAGTCTTTCTTTCATCACTGTCTCTCCTGCTCAGCGCCTGATCAGCGACACGACCTTGCCGCTATCGTCCGCGCGCGCGAAGCCGGCCAGATAGCCGATGGGATCGGTCGGGTCGAAGGTGCGGCCATCGATAAAGAGGTCGCTGCCCAGCGTAATGTGCGGTTCCGACGACCACGCGGTGGCGTGTCCGCCTTCGCTCTTGTAATCGATGCTCGGCGCCGGCACGCCGAGCTGCGCGGCGGCATCGCGATACAGATCGGGGCGGTAGACGGTCTCGGCGATACGACGGAAATCGACCGGCGCCTTGAACTGCTGCCAGCGCACCATCTGGGTGAGAAACCAGATCGCATGGGAGCGCCATGGAAAATTGGCGGCGTAGCGATGAAACACGTTGAAGTCGGGCAGCGCGCGCGGCGCCTCATCGACGGCGTAGCGGTAGGTGCCGGTCATCGACATCGCCACCACCTCTTCCGGCGCATGGACATAGCGGCTGCGCGCGATGAGCGCCGCCGCCTCGCGCCGGTGGTGCGGCTGATCGAGCCAGCGCGCCGCCTCCAGCAGCGCCATCAGCAGCGCACGGTGGGTAAGTGGATACTGCTCGGCCCACTCCTGGGTGACGCCCAGCACCTTCTCCGGACTGTTGTTCCACAACTCGTACTTGGTGATCAGGGTGCGCCCGATCCCGGCATGCACGGCCGCGGCGTTCCACGGTTCGCCGACGCAGAAGCCGTCGACGTCGCCGCTCTCCATGCGCGCCTTCATCTGCGGCGGCGGCACGACGACCAGGCGCACGTCGCGATCGGGATCGATGCCCGCAGACGCCATCCAATAACGCAGTTCGTAGGTGTGGGTGGCCGTGGGGAACACCGTGGCGAAGACAAGCGGCTCTTCGTCGGCCGCGCGCCGCGCGTCGATCACCTGCTTCAACACGTGGGCGCTCCGATTGGGCACCGATGCCTGCAGCGGCGCCAACGCATGCATACTTGCATAGAGCGCATTGGAAACGGTGATGGCGTTGCCGTTCAGATCGAGGCTGAAGGCGGTAATCATCGGCTTGTGCACCGGACCGACGCCGCAGCTCATGCCCAAGACCATCGGCGCCAGCATCTGCGCGCCATCGAGGATGCCCAACGCCACCTTGTCGCGGATGTTGGCCCACGAGGTCTCCTTGGAAAGCGTCACCTCCAAGCCATAGCGACCGAATATTCCTTTCTCCTGTGCAATTACCAGCGGCGCACAGTCCGTCAGCGGAATGAAACCGAGGGTAAGCTGCGGCTTTTCCAGATTCTGTTGCAGTGCAACGTTCATTTCAGCACCCCATTCAACACGTGCAGCAGTGGTTCAACGTAGCTGGCCGAAAGGTATAGGCTCACCGCCAGACCGGCCAGAGCAGCTGCCGCCACCAGCGGTATGTAGCGGGCGATGGCCGTCGATTTCTTCGTCATACCTTGCTCCATGACTGATTCATACCGGCGCGATTGCCACGGCGAATCGCGTCCATGCGAATCGCTGCGGCAAACCGTGGTTGCCGGCAACGCTCAAGACTTCTCCGGCGTTACGGTCGTGCAATCGCTCAGACCGCTTGACGCTTGGCACGGTGCCGGCGCCACCAGCGCAGGCTTCTTCTCGAACACGACGTGCTTCTTGAACGCCACCGGTTTGCCCGACAGCCCCATCGATATCGCGAACACGCTGACCGCCACCGCGATCGTCGCCTCCAGGAACAGCACGCCGATGCCGTACTTGTACCAAGGCTCGTGCACGTGGGATTCATCGGCAGTAATCGCTTCCGTTATTCCATGTCTGCTCATGCTGTGGTGCTCCTCTTATTCAATGCCCACGGGTTCCAGGACGCCGTCGATAGCCGGCAACAGCGAATCGCCCAACCATTTCTCCTTGCTGCCGATGCCGTGCCCTTCGGGATGGATGTCCCAATGCATCGCCCACACGAAGTAGAGGATGAACGGGATGAACAGCACGAGCGCGACGATGGCGTAGCCGAGGTGAATCCCTCCGATGCCGAAACTCGTCGCCACGTTGCCGTAGATCAGCGGATAGATGATGCCGCCGATGCAGGAGACGCCGCCGATAAAACCCGCCGCCGTTCCCGGCCGCTCGCGGAACATCAGCGGCACGATGGCGAAGGTGCCGCCGGTGCCGAATGCTACGGCGACGCCGAAGAACGCCAGGATGATCACCGAAGCAACGATATGACCCGACATGCCCGCGATGGTCAGCAGGATCATCATCGTGGTGATGCACAACAGTGCGAACATCAGCCAGTGGATGCGGGGCGAGTACTGCAGCTTCTTCGACAGCAGCGGGAACGGCATCCAGCGGTTGCGCTGCCAGATGTCCGAGATCCAGCCGGAGAGCGGCCGGAACAGCGACGCGTTGAACGACTGTACCGCGGCGAACGAGCCGGCCGCGATCTGCACGTCCTGCAACGAGTGGAAGCCCAACGCCTTGATCGCCCCGGCGAAGCCCATCTTGTAGTAGCCGGGCAGCCAGGCGTTCATGCCGATCTCCAGGCCGAAGGACATGGCGTAGGCCAGCATCAGCGCGATGGCGGCATGGCGGGTCCAGACGAAGGCGGTGTCGCGCAGCGTCGCCGTCTTCTTCGCCATGTGCAGCTTCTCCATGTTCTTGGCAGGTACGCCGCGCCAGATGATCCAGCCGGCGATGATGAACGCGACGATACCCAGATGGATGAAGGCGGCGTGATAGTCCAGGCCGTAGATGCGTGGCAGCAGCAACGCTCCGACGCCGGCGCCGACGTTGCCGGTACCTGCGTACAGTCCCTCGGCCGCTCCCATCTCCTCCGACTCGAACCACTGCGCCACGTGCTGGATACCGACCACGAATGACACGCCTGCGGTGGCCACTATGACGCGGGTCCAGAACAGGAAGTGGTATTCGGACATCCCCACCATTGGCGCGAAGGTCTGGGCCATGCCCGACAGGATGCTGAAACCGCCGCACACCACCAGGATGATCACGAACGCCCGTGTCGCGCCAATCCTATCCGCCAGCCACCCGGCCACCGGTCGCGCCAGCGGTGCCGTCCAGATGGCCGAACTCGCCAGCAACGCCACCCCCTTGATGCCGAGGTCGAACTGCGAGGCGATGGTCGGCACGAAGGCCGCACTGGCGAACCACAGCAGGAAGCACCAGAAGAACGCCACCGCCGCCATCACCAGCTGCTCTACTTTATGCGTCTTGATGTTTCTCATTTTCCCCCTCCACCTTTAGGTAATGCGTGTTTCATTTACGGATACCTCGCCTTCAATGTGATGGAACCTGCAATTGCCATCGCCGTTCCAAGGCCGCAACGCCGCTCCCCGCCATCCATGGCCTACACGGCGTAAGTACATCCATGTACAAAAAAAAGGCGTTCGGCCTGCCGCATGTGTCATGCGGAGGACGAACGCCTTTGTTCGTGTGCGGACCGCCATTGGTCCGCAAATTTCAGTCAACCGTCGTCAGATCAATAAATCCGCGACGGCCAAAATGTTCTCGGCTACCTCGGCGATGCGCTTGTTTCCGTCCATCGCCATTTTGCGCAAGGCCTTGTAGGCCTCGTCTTCACTCATTCCGCGGCGCTGCATCAGCAGCCCCTTCGCCTTCTCGACCACCTTGCGTTCCGCCAACGAAACCTTGGCATGCAGCAGCTCTTCGCGCAGTGCCTGGTATTCGCGGAACCGTGCTATCGCCACCTCCATTAGCGGCTTGACACGCTTGGCCGACAACCCGTCGACGACATAGGCACTTACGCCGGCCTTGACCGCCTGCCGGATGGTGTCGCTGTCATCATCTTCCGCGAACATCACCACCGGCTTGGGCCGATCACGACTGATTTCGCGCATCTGTTCCAACGTATCTCGATCGGGCGAATCCAGATCGATGATGATCACGTCCGGTTCGACTCGCTCCACTTCGTTGTAGAGGTTCGTCACTCCGGTAAGCTTTGCCGCGACCACATAGCCGGCATCCTTCAATGCCTGCTCCAGGATCGCTGCACGCCCCGAGCTACGGTCGATCAGCAGGACCCGCAGCTTGCGACCATCGTTGTTCTTTACGTCGGACATCATCGCCATCCACCAATCGCGCCTATATACCGCACGCCGCCGTATCCGTTATACGGCCGGCTTGCATCACCCAGCCTTGGCGTGATCGACGATGGCAACAGACACTCAGCAGATTGCGTGCCAATCCCGGACTGATACGGTAACTTGTTGTTTAAACAGCCTAGCGGCCTCAATTCACGGACAAACTGTGTGATCAAGGGCGTTTGGTGCTGCACAGTTTTTGTGCTTGTGGCGGGGAGATTGCGCGAAAAAGACGCACGGCCGACATCAAATACCAGGCGATGCCGGAGACCAGAGGCTCGGATCTTCTGGGGCGCACCACCAACAGCGGCATCCAAACGACGGCATTCCGCTCCAACCTCGCCCCTTTGCTGTCGGAACCTCCGCCCCGCAGCGCAGCGCAGCGCAGC
>DFMR01000117.1 GCA_002376325.1 Proteobacteria bacterium UBA3588
CCATTATATCAGGGGGTGCAAAACAAAACGCCCCGCGAAGCGGGGCGTTTGCGAGGAGCGTCACACTCAGTGTTGTCCTGCCGGATCGCCGATCTTGCCGTCGGCGGTCGACTCACTACCGGAAGCCGCGGCACCGCTCCCCGATTTCGGCTCATGGTCGGTCCAGTTGGCCGGCGGACGCGGCGGACGTCCGTCCATGATGTCGTTGATCTGATCGAGGTCGATGGTCTCGTATTTGACAAGCGCGTCGGCCATCGTGTGCAGTTTGTCCATGTTATCGGTCAGGATCTGGCGCGACCGCTCATAGTTGCGGTCGATGAACAGGCGCACCTCTTCATCAATGATATGGGCGGTCTCGTCCGACACGTTCTTGTGCTGAGTCACCGAGCGACCGAGGAATACCTCGCCCTCCTCTTCCGCATAGGTGAGCGGACCCAGCTTATCCGACAGGCCCCACTTGGTCACCATATTGCGTGCCAATTCGGTAGCGCGTTGGATGTCGTTGGAGGCGCCTGTAGTCACCTTCTCGGGCCCGAAGATCAGCTCTTCCGCAATGCGACCGCCGAACAAGCTGGATATCTGGCTTTCGAGACGCTGCTTGGAATAGCTGTAGCGATCCGTTAGTGGCAGGAAGAGCGTTACCCCCAGCGCCCGCCCGCGCGGGATGATCGATACCTTGTGCACCGGATCGTGGTCCGGCACCACGCGGCCGACGATGGCGTGACCCGCCTCGTGATAAGCGGTGAGCTTCTTCTCGTCCTCACTCATCACCATCGACTTGCGCTCGGCGCCCATCATGATCTTGTCCTTGGCACGCTCGAACTCCTCCATGCTCACGATGGCCTTGTTGCTGCGCGCCGCGAACAGCGCCGCCTCGTTCACCAGATTGGCCAAATCGGCGCCGGAGAAACCGGGCGTGCCGCGGGCGATGATCGACGCGTTGACGTCGGTCCCCACCGGTACCTTGCGCATGTGCACTTTCAGGATCTGCTCGCGGCCGCGCACGTCCGGCAACGGCACCACCACTTGGCGGTCGAAGCGACCGGGACGCAGCAGCGCCGGGTCCAATACGTCGGGGCGGTTGGTGGCGGCGATGACGATGACGCCTTCATTGCCCTCGAAACCATCCATCTCCACCAGCAGCTGGTTCAGTGTCTGCTCGCGCTCGTCATGGCCGCCACCGAGGCCGGCACCGCGATGACGGCCGACCGCGTCGATTTCATCAATGAAGATGATGCATGGCGCATGTTTCTTGGCCTGCTCGAACATGTCGCGCACGCGCGACGCGCCGACGCCGACGAACATCTCGACGAAATCCGAACCGGAGATGGTAAAGAACGGCACCTTGGCCTCGCCGGCGATGGCCTTGGCCAGCAGGGTCTTGCCGGTACCGGGGGCGCCGACCATCAGTACCCCGCGCGGGATCTTGCCGCCCAGCTTGGTGAACTTGGAGGGATCACGCAGGAACTCGACCAGTTCCCCCACCTCATCCTTGGCCTCCTCCACGCCAGCCACGTCGGCAAAGGTCACCTTTACCTGATCCTCGCCCAGCAGCCGCGCCTTGCTCTTGCCGAACGACATGGCACCGCGCCCGCCAGCCCCGCCCCCCTGCATCTGGCGCATGAAAAATATCCAGACACCAATCAGCAGCAGGAACGGGAACCAGGAGATAAATATCTGGGTAAGCAGCCCCTGGCTTTCGGGCGGCTTGGCTAACACATCGACGTGATTGTTGATGAGATCGCCCATCAGGCCGGGATCATTGGGGCTATAGGTACTGAAGTTGGTACCGTCAGTCTTGAACCCGACGATCTGGTGCCCTTCGATCTGGATACTCTTGACATCACCGGCGCGTACGTCGGAAATGAACTGGGAATAGGGCATAGGCGGATTGCTCGGCCGCCGCTGGCCGAAATTATTGAACACCGTCATCAGAATGACGGCGATAACCACCCATAGAATGATGTTTTTTGCTATATCGTTCAAAGCACGCCTCTCAACACTGACCCCGGTACGCCAAAGGCACCATACGCTTTATGGGTACGTTACTACAGAGAATGGTTCCTCGCCACCACATATACCTCACGCGAACGAGGCCGCGAGGCCGCCGGCTTGCGGATCGATACTTTGCTGAAGCTCTCGCGCATGGCCTGCATGAACGGGTCGAATCCGGGTCCTTGGAACGCCTTCACCACGAAATCGCCTCCCGGTTTCAGCACCGTACGGCACAACTCCAGCGCCAATTCCACCAAATACATGGCGCGCGGCAGGTCGACCGAACTCATACCACTGATATTGGGCGCCATATCCGACATTACAAGATCGACCGGCCTTCCCTCCAGCAAGGCCAATAGGCGATCCAGCACCTCCTGCTCCCGGAAATCGCCATGCACGAATTCCACCCCCGGCAGAGGATCCATCGGCAGGATATCCAATGCCACCACCCGCCCCTTGCCGCCGACGATGTCCGCGGCCACCTGCGACCACCCTCCGGGGGCCGAACCCAGATCGACCACGGTCATCCCCGACTTCAGCAGGCGATCCTTTTTATTGATCTCCAACAATTTGTATACGGCGCGGGAGCGGTATCCCTCTTGCTGGGCACGCTTCACGTACTCGTCGTCAAAATGCTCTTTCAGCCAACGGCTGCTGCTCTTGCTGCGCGCCATACCTCGTCCCCTGCCGTCATCCAATCTGTGCCGCTACGATCCGCAAACGGCGCGCTGTCCTGCGCCCGGGTTCCGGAGTACACTAGCGCCCCTTTCACGCTGCCACACCCGGAGTGACCCTGACCATGGCCCTGACTGAACCGCAGAAACGCCACTTGCGCAAACTCGCCCATGCCCTGAAACCGGTGATCATCGTGGGTGGAGGGGGTGTTACGGCAGGGCTGCTGCAGGAACTCGATTCGACGCTGGAACACCATGAGTTGCTGAAGGTGCGCGTCAATGCCATCGATCGCGACGCGCGCCGGGCGCTGATCGAACAGTTGTGTTCCGCCAGCCGCAGCGAAGCGGTACAGCTCATCGGCCACATCGCCGTGCTCTACCGGCGGGCCGACAAGCCGCGTCTCCAGCTAGCGTAACCTGAAACCGGCGGCCAGCAACAGGCCGCCAACGCTGTTGAAGAGATAGAGGATCGCCGCGATTCCATGCAAACGGGCAAACGCCGCTTCCTGCGGCGTGCCGGCGGCCAAACCGTTGGCCTTCAGCGCCACCATCAGCGGTTGCAGCCAGAACTGTCCGATCCCCACCAGCAGCACCATCCCCAGCAACAGCCAGGCGCGCGGACTGCGCAGCAGCGCGCGTCCGCGGCGACTCCACTCTCCCAGCAGCAGTAGTCCACCGCACAGCAGCCCGATATAGCTCACCGCCGTAAACATCTTGCCTGCCAGCATCCCGGCCAGCATTCGATCCTGCAACGTGGCAAATAAAGTCGGCACCGCCAGATAGCCGATCGCCCACAAGGCACCGACCCAGAGGGTAATGAGAATGCGTTCGCCGATCAGATACATAGGGTGGAATTCCGGATTTCGAGTTGCGGATTCCGGCGTGCGAAACCCGGACCCCGGGTCCCGCTACCGTCATTCATAGCGGACTTCGACGATCTCGTATTCGCGGACGCCGCCCGGTGCCTGGACCTGGGCGATATCGCCCTCCTCCTTGCCGATCAGGGCGCGCGCCACCGGCGAGGTCACGGAGATACGCTGCTCCTTGATATCGGCCTCGTCCTCGCCGACGATCTGGTAGGTCACCTCGTCCTCGGTATCCATGTCCAGCAGCGCAACGGTGGCGCCGAACACCACCTTGCCGCCGGCATTGAGCGCAGTCGGATTGATGATCTGGGCATTGGACAGCTTGCCCTCGATCTCCTGGATGCGCCCCTCGATGAAGCCCTGTTGTTCACGCGCCGCATGATACTCGGCATTCTCCTTCAGATCGCCATGGGCACGGGCCTCGGCGATCGCCGCGATCACGCGCGGGCGCGCCACGCCCTTCAGCTCGGTCAGTTCCTGGCGCAGGCTCTCGGCACCGCGCGCGGTCATCGGGGTCTTGCTCATTTAACCAGCTCCAAGTGCAGATCCTGGATACGATTCACATCGCTGATGTCACGCTGCATCATCGCCTTGGCGGTGGCCAGCGCACCCGCCAGGGTCGTGGTATAGGTCACCTTGTGCTGCAACGCCTCGCGCCGGATCAGGAAGGAATCGGCGATGGCCTGCTTGTCTTCCGTAGTATTGACGATAAAACTGATCTCATCGTTTTTGATCATGTCGACGATGTGCGGCCTGTCCTCGGTCACCTTGTTGACGCGACTGAAGGGTACGCCCGCCTCCTCCAGGGTGCGCCCGGTACCGCGGGTCACCAGGAGCTCGAAGCCCAATTCGACCAGATAGCGGCACACCGGCACCACCCCCGCCTTGTCCGCATCGCGCACACTGACGAAGGCCTTGCCGCCCTTGGGCAGCACGATGCCGGCCCCCAGTTGCGACTTGTAATAGGCCTCGGCAAAACTGCGTCCTATGCCCATCACCTCGCCGGTGGACTTCATCTCTGGTCCCAGGATGGGGTCGACGCCGGGGAACTTGATGAAGGGGAACACCGCCTCCTTGACCGAATGATAGGCCGGTACCACCTCGCGGGTCACCCCCTGCTTGCTCAGCGTGTTGCCCACCATGCAGCGCGCAGCCACTTTGGCCAGCGCCACGCCGGTCGCCTTGGAGACGAACGGCACGGTGCGCGAGGCGCGCGGATTGACCTCCAACACATAGACCTTGTCACCCTTGATGGCAAATTGGGTGTTCATCAGACCGATCACCTTCAGTTCCTTGGCCATGGCCCGAATCTGATCGCGCAGTTCGTCCTGGATCGCCGGCGTCAGATTATAGGGCGGCAGCGAACAGGCGGAGTCGCCGGAGTGGACGCCGGCCTGTTCGATGTGTTCCATGATGCCGCCGATGAGCACATCCGTGCCGTCGCAGATGGCGTCCACGTCGACCTCCACCGCATCGTCGAGGAAACGGTCCAGCAGCACCGGCGACTCGTTGGAGACTTTCACCGCATCGCGCATGTAGGTACGCAGTTCGGCCTCGTTGAAGACGATCTCCATGGCGCGTCCGCCCAGCACGTAGGAGGGGCGCACCACCAGCGGGTAGCCGATCTCCTCCGCCAGACGCACGGCGTCCTCCGGATTGCGCGCGGTGCGGTTGGGCGGCTGGCGCAGGCCCAGCTTGTCGATCATCTTCTGGAACCGCTCGCGGTCCTCGGCCAGGTCGATGGAATCGGGCGTGGTGCCGATGATCGGCGCGCCGGCCGCTTCCAGGTCGCGCGCCAGCTTGAGCGGCGTCTGGCCGCCATACTGGACGATGACACCCTTGGGCTGCTCCAGCGCGATCACCTCCAGCACGTCCTCCAGGGTCAGCGGCTCGAAGTAGAGGCGATCGGAGGTATCGTAATCGGTGGAGACGGTCTCCGGATTGCAGTTGACCATGATGGTCTCGTAGCCGTCCTCGCGCATGGCGAGCGCGGCATGCACACAGCAGTAGTCAAACTCGATGCCCTGGCCGATGCGGTTGGGCCCGCCGCCCAGCACCATGATCTTGTCGCGTGAGGTCGGCTGTGCCTCGCACTCCTCCTCGTAGGTGGAATACATATAGGCGGTGGAGGTGGCGAACTCGGCGGCGCAGGTGTCGACGCGCTTGTAGACCGGGCGCACGCCCAGCTGGTGGCGCAGATTGCGCAGCACGCCTTCGCGTACGCCGAGCAGGTGTGCCAGACGGCGGTCGGAGAAACCCTTGCGCTTGAGCTGGAACAGGGCCGCCTTGTCGAGTCCGTCGATGCCTTTGGCGCGCACCTCCTGCTCCAGTTCCACCAACTCGCGTAGTTGCACCAGGAACCACGGGTCGATCTTGGACAGCTCGTGGATATCCTCCAGGCTCATGCCTGCACGGAAACCGTCGGCCACATACCACAGACGCTCGGCGGTCGGTGTGCGGATCTCCCGGCGCAACCGCTCCATCGGGTTCTCGATAGCAGGGTCGAGCACTTCGTCCAACCCGTCCTTGCCGGTCTCCAGACCGCGCAGCGCCTTCTGCAGCGACTCCTGGAAGGTGCGGCCGATGGCCATCACTTCGCCCACCGACTTCATCTGAGTGGTCAGGCGCGCATCGGCCTTGGGGAATTTCTCGAAGGTGAAGCGCGGTACCTTGGTGACCACATAATCGATGGATGGCTCGAACGAAGCCGGGGTGGCGCCGCCGGTGATGTCGTTCTGCAACTCGTCCAGGGTGTAGCCGACCGCCAGCTTGGCCGCCACTTTGGCGATGGGGAAGCCGGTCGCCTTGGAGGCGAGCGCCGAGGAGCGGGAGACGCGCGGATTCATCTCAATGATGATCATGCGGCCGTCCGCCGGATTGATGGCGAACTGCACGTTGGAACCGCCGGTATCGACACCGATCTCGCGCAGCACCGCCAGCGAGGCGTCGCGCATGATCTGGTACTCCTTGTCGGTCAGCGTCTGCGCCGGCGCGACGGTGATGGAGTCGCCAGTGTGCACGCCCATCGGGTCGAAGTTCTCGATGGAACAGATAATGATGCAGTTGTCCCTGCGGTCGCGCACCACCTCCATCTCGTACTCTTTCCAGCCCAGCGCCGACTCTTCGATCAGCAGCTCGTTGGTGGGCGAGAGGTCGAGGCCGCGCTCGCATATCTCCATGAACTCTTCACGATTGTAAGCGATACCGCCGCCCGAACCGCCCATGGTGAACGACGGGCGGATGATGGTGGGAAAGCCGATCTGCGCCTGCACCTGCAGCGCCTCTTCCATGCTGTGGGCGATGGCCGAGCGCGGCATGCTGAGACCGATCTTCTTCATCGCCTTACGGAAACGGTCGCGATCCTCGGCCTTGTCGATGGCGTCGCGGCTGGCACCGATCATCTCCACGCCGAACTGCTCCAGCACACCGTGCTTGGCCAGGTCGAGGGCGCAGTTGAGCGCCGTCTGCCCGCCCATGGTGGGCAGCAGCGCATCGGGGCGCTCCTTCTCGATGATCTTGGCCACGGTCTGCCAAGTGATCGGCTCGATATAGGTGGCGTCGGCCATCTCCGGGTCGGTCATGATGGTGGCCGGATTGGAGTTGACCAGGATGACCCGGAAGCCCTCCTCCTTCAGCGCCTTGCAGGCCTGGGCGCCGGAGTAGTCGAACTCGCAGGCC
>DFMR01000083.1 GCA_002376325.1 Proteobacteria bacterium UBA3588
AACCCTGAACCCCGAACCCTGTATGTCCTACGTCGGCCGCTTCGCCCCCTCGCCCACCGGCCCGCTCCACTTCGGATCGCTGGTGGCGGCGCTGGCCAGCTGCCTGGAGGCGAGACGCCGCGGCGGCCACTGGCTGGTACGCATAGAGGATATCGACCCGCCGCGTGAGGTGGCCGGGTCCGCCGAGCTGATCCTGCGCACCCTCGATGCCTATGGATTCCAGTGGGACGGCCCGGTGCTCTACCAGAGCCGGCGCGACGACATCTACCGCGCCGCACTCGATACCCTGCTGCATCAAGGCCATGCCTACGCTTGCCGCTGCTCGCGGCGGGAGGCGATCGAGGCAGCGGCGCGGTTGGGACTGGTGCCGGGCGTCTATCCCGGCACCTGCCGCAGCGCNNCCTGTTGCGGCTGCCGACACCGACCTACCTGCACCTGCCCATCGCCGTCAACCCCGCCGGCGAGAAACTCTCCAAGCAGACCTACGCCCCGCCCCTCGACCCGCACCGCCCCATCCCTGCCCTGTGGCAGGCCCTTACCTTCCTCGGCCAGCAGCCGCCGACCGAATTGCAACAGGCCGAACCGCAGGCACTATGGGAGTGGGCTATTGCCCACTGGCAGGCAGAGCGCATCCCGGCGCGCAAGAAGATCGTTGTGTAGGCCACCCGAACAACAACGAAACCAACGAAATTACCGAAGATATTCACAGATCCTCTTTTCTTGGCGGGCTTGGCGTCTTGGCGAGAGATGGGGGGCTGCTGTTTTTGGCAGGGAAAATTACAAAACTCTCGCCAAGACGCAAAGAGCGCCAAGGGTATATCCGATAAGCACCAAGATTTGATTGAAACCTTCCTCATAGGTTAGTTCTTAACGGTTTTGCCCCCTCTCCCTCCGGGAGAGGGCTAGGGTGAGGGAATACAAATATCATGTATTGCTCGTTTTACTCCCCTCACCCTGTCCCTCTCCCTGGGGGAGAGGGGACGTTCATCTACACATACTGCTTAAGAACTAACTTATGAATCCTTCCTATATCGGCATGTTTGGCCGTTTCTTATCGTTAGTACCGTATCTCTCCGGCAGCATGGTCCAGTGTTACCTTTCGTAACAGATGCTGGTAAGCTCTGGCGATGGCATTTACCACTCAAAACGAACGGCTGCTGGATCGGGTGGTCCTGCTGTTCCTGTTTGCGCTGTTTCTGCTGCTGTCGCCGCTGG
Organism: Proteobacteria bacterium UBA3588; assembly: GCA_002376325.1. Lineage (GTDB taxonomy): Bacteria > Pseudomonadota > Gammaproteobacteria > Thiohalomonadales > Thiohalomonadaceae > Sulfurivermis. The sequence continues at coordinate 1,216 of DFMR01000083.1, forward strand.
TCGACTGGTGGGCGGCGGACGACAGCGTGTGGTTTGCCCCCTATCTGATCTGGCTGCTGCTGATCGGGGCGATGTACTGGCTGCAGCGACGGCGCAAGGCGCACCATGACGTTTGACCTGTGGCAACTGTTCGCCGCCGGGGTCAGCTATCTGCTGCTGCTGTTTCTCATCGCCTACGCCGCGGAACGCGGCTGGATCCCGCAGCGGCTGGCGCGCCATCCGCTCACCTACACCCTGTCGCTGGGCGTCTATGCCACCACNNGTGCTGGTGACGCTGTTCATGCTGGCCGGGCTGCTCCCCTACCTGGCGTTGCAGGTGCGCGCGGTTACCGAATCGCTGCAGGTGCTGACCCAGGAGAGCACGCCGCGACTGCTGCTGGCACTGGGCTTCTGCCTCACCCTGATCGCCTTCGCCGTGCTGTTCGGCGCCCGCCACACCTCGGCGCGCGAGAAGCACGAGGGGCTGGTGGTGGCCATCGCTTTCGAATCGCTGTTCAAGCTGACGGTGCTGCTGGCGGTGGGGCTGTTCGCGGTGTTCAACATCTTCGGCGGCGTCGGCCACATGGAGAACTGGCTCGCCGCCCACCCCGAGGCGCTGCAGCACCTCTACCAGCCGGTGCGCGAGGGGCCGTGGACGACGCTGCTGCTGCTGGCCTTCTCCGCCGCCTTCCTGCTGCCGCGCCAGTTCCACATGACATTCACCGAAAACCTGGAGCCGCGCTCNNACCTTCGTCGGCGGCGTCTCCGCCGCCAGCGCCATGATGATCGTCACCACCCTGGCGCTCGCCTCCATGTGCATGAACCATCTGGTGCTGCCGGCCAGCTTCCCGCCGCGGCTGTCGCCCCAGACCAACATCTATCGGTGGCTGCTGTGGGGCCGGCGGGTGGTCATCGCCGTCATCATCCTGGCCGGCTACGGCTTTTACCTGCTGCTGCAATACAACCAGGGACTGGTGCAGCTGGGGCTGATCTCCTTCGTCGCGGTGGCCCAGTTCCTGCCTGGGGTGGTGGGCCTGCTCTATTGGCGCCGCGCCACCCGCGCCGGCTTCATCGCCGGCCTGCTGGGCGGCGCACTGGTGTGGGCGGTGACCTTGGTGCTGCCGCTGCTGGAGCGCTCCGGCATGCTGGCGGACGCCTTCCGCGGGGTCGCCGCCCTTGGCCGCTATCACGGCGATCCGTGGAGCCACGCCACCTTCTGGACCCTGGCGGTCAACAGCCTGCTGTTCGCGACGGTCTCCCTGGTGAGCCGCCCCAGCGAGGCGGAACAGGAGGCGGCCCACGCCTGCTGCCGCGAGAGCCTGGAGCCGCCGCGCGGGGTGCCGTTGGCGGCCTCGCCGGGCCAGTTCGAGGAACAGTTGGCGCTGGTGATCGGCGCGGAGATGGCGCAGCACGAGGTGCGGCAGGCCCTGGCCGATCTCGGCCTTGACACAGACGAGCTGCGGCAGGACGAGCTGCGCCGGCTGCGCCAGCGCATCGAGCGCAACCTCTCCGGCCTGGTGGGACCGCTGCTGGCGCGGATGATCGTCGACGAGCGCTTGCAGATGGACTCCACCGCGCGCACCGCCGTGGCCGCCAGCGTGCGCTTCGTCGAGCAGCGGCTGGAGGAGTCGCGCTCGCGGCTGCGCGGCCTGGCGGCGGAGCTGGACAACCTGCGCCGCTACCATCGCCAGGTGCTGCTCGACCTGCCGCTGGGGGTCTGCGCGGTCGGACCCGACATGGAGGTGATCAGCTGGAACCAGGCGATGGCCTTCCTCTCCGGCCTGGAGGATTACCAGGCCGTCGGCCGGCCGCTGCGCGAGTTGCCGGAGCCGTGGTCCGGCCTGCTGGGCGGATTCCTGCGCACCCAGGACCGTCACCTGCGCAAGGTGAAGGTGAACGGCGACGGCCGCATCCGGGTGTTCAATCTGCACAAGGCGGCGATCGAGGATCCGGCCGGCCGCGCCTCCCCCTCCTCCGGCAACGGCGGCACCGTAATTCTGATCGAGGACCTGACCGACATGCACATGCTGGAGTCGGAGCTGGCCCACAGCGAGCGGCTCGCCTCCATCGGCCGCCTCGCCGCCGGCGTCGCCCACGAGATCGGCAATCCGGTCACCGGCATCGCCTGCCTGGCGCAGAATGTGCTGACCGAGGCGAGCGACCCCGAGTTCGTGCGCGACAGCATCGAACAGATGCTGGAGCAGACCCGCCGCATCTCCAACATCGTCCACTCCCTGGTGAGCTTCAGCCACAGCGGCACCGCCGTGGATCAGCCACTCAGCACCTTCAACGTACGCCAGTGCGTCGACGACGCGATGCGGTTGGTGCGGCTGTCGCACGCCGGCAAGCAGATCGAGTTTTTCAACCAGTGCCCGCCCGAGGCGGCGATACGGGGCGAACGGCAGCGCATGATTCAGGTGTTCGTCAATCTGCTCTCCAACGCCTGCGACGCCTCGCATCCGGGTGACCGTATCCAGGTGTCGGGGCGCACCGACGGCGATTTCATCGAGGTGGTGGTACGCGACTACGGCGACGGCATTCCCGAGGAGTTGCAGGACCACGTATTCGAGCCCTTCTTTACCACCAAGCAACCCGGCGAAGGCACCGGCCTGGGCCTGCCCATGGTCTACAACATCGTCGCCGAACATGCCGGGACGGTAGCGCTGCGCAGCCGCGAGGGCGAAGGCACCTCGGTGATCCTGCGGGTGCCGGCGGTGGCGGTGCCGCGGATCGAGGCCGGGGGCTAGCGAGTTTTTTTGTGGGAGCCAGGCTGTGCCGAGCGACGGAGCTGCCGGGCATCGCCCGATGTATCGGGCTCCCACGGAGGGCTCCCGCGAGCGTATTGGCAATATCACTGAGCGACGCAAAGCAACACCATGACCCAAATACTCATCGTTGAAGACGAAACCGTCATCCGCACCTCACTGAGGCGCCTGCTTGAACGTCACGGCTACGAGGTGACCGAGGCCGGCGCGGTGCACGAGGCCGAGCAGCATCCACTGGCCGACTTCGACCTGATCATCACCGACCTGCGCCTGCCGGGCGAGGCGGGTACCGCCATCATCGCCAAGGCGGCGGAGGTGCCGGTGCTGGTGATGACCAGCTACGCCAGCGTGCGCTCCGCGGTGGAGTCGATGCAGATGGGCGCGGTCGACTACATCGCCAAGCCGTTCGACCACGACGAAATGCTGCTCACCGTCGAGCGGGTGCTGAAGCAGAGCGCGCTGGAGCGGCAGAATGCGACGCTCAAGCAGGAACTCTCGCGCAGCTACCCGGCCGACGGCATGATCGGCCGCTGCCCGGCGATGCTGGAGGTGTCCGAGCGGATCCGCAAGGTGGCCCCGACCGACACCACCGTGCTGATCCTGGGCGAATCGGGGACCGGCAAGGAGCTGGTGGCGCGGGCGGTGCACGAACAGAGCAACCGCCGCGACGCACCGATCATCGCCGTCAACTGCGCCGCCATCCCCTCCACCCTCATCGAGTCGGAGCTGTTCGGCCACGAAAAAGGGGCCTTCACCGGCGCTGTCGGCACCCACCGCGGTCTGGTGGAGGCGGCCGATCACGGCACCCTGTTCCTCGACGAGATCGGCGAGCTGCCGATGGAAGCGCAGGCGCGGCTGCTGCGGGTGATCCAGGAGGGCGAGATCCGCCGCGTCGGCTCGACCCAGTCGCGCAAGGTGGACGTGCGCCTGGTGGCGGCCACCCACCGCGACCTGCAACAACGGGTCAACGACGGCCTGTTCCGCAGCGACCTCTACTACCGCCTGCTCGTAATGGAGATCCGCCTGCCGCCGCTGCGCGAGCGCGGCGACGACCTGCTGGAGCTGGCCGAACAGCTGCTGGAGAAGAGCCGCCAGCGCCTCAACCGGCCGCCGATGCGCTTTAGCGCCGAGACCCTGGCCCGACTGCGCAGCCACAGCTGGCCGGGCAATGTGCGCGAACTGGAGAACGTGGTGGAACGCGCGGTGATCCTGGCCGACGGCGATCGGATCACCCCCCACCTGTTGGCTATCGACAGCGCGCGGCCGTCCGGGCAGGATACGCAGACGTCTGCCGACGCCAGCCTCTCCTTGGACGACTACATTCGCCGCTTCGTGCGCGACAACGAGGGCCAGATGAACGAGACCGAAATGGCACGTAACCTCGGCATCAGCCGCAAGACGCTGTGGGAAAAGCGCCAGCGCCTGGGAGTCCCGAGGGTTAAACAATAGTTCCGGGCTCGCGGTTTCGAGGGTGCGCGACGTGGTGGGTAGTGGGTAGTGGGTA
>DFMR01000048.1 GCA_002376325.1 Proteobacteria bacterium UBA3588
CTGCTGCTGCACGGCGAAACCATGATCCCGTCGCTGCTCGGCGCGGTGGTGCTGATCTACGCGGTGGCGCACTGGTTCGCCAAGGTGATCGGCGAGAACCAGAGCGGCTGCTACAACGCGCAGGTAGACCGCTCGTTCCGCTTCGGCATGGCCTGGTTCATCTTCTCCGAGGTGATGTTCTTCGGTGCCTTCTTCGGCGCGCTGTTCTACCTGCGCACCTTCGCGGTGCCGTGGCTCGGCGGCGAGGGCGCGAAGGGGGTGGCGCATCTGCTGTGGCCGCACTTCGTTGCCCACTGGCCACTGATCGATATGCCGCGCAGCAGCGACTTTACCGTGCCGAAGGCGGCCATGGGACCGACCGGCATCCCCGCCTTCAATACCGCCGTGCTGCTCACCAGCGGCCTCACCGTCACCCTCGCCCACTGGGCGTTGAAGCGCAACGCGCGGCGCCAGTTATGGGGCTGGCTGCTGGTCACCATCCTGCTCGGCGCCAGCTTCGTCGGCCTGCAGGCGCACGAATATTTCCACGCCTACCGCACGCTGAACCTGACGCTGCACTCGGGCGTCTACGGCTCCACTTTCTATCTGCTCACCGGCTTCCACGGGCTGCACGTCACCCTTGGCGTGATCATGCTGACGGTGATCCTGGGACGGGCGTTGAAGGGCCACTTCACGCCGGTGGAGCACTTCGGCTTCGAGGCGGTGTCGTGGTACTGGCACTTCGTCGACGTCGTGTGGCTGGCGCTCTATATCTTTGTCTACTGGTGGTGAACGGCCGCGGCCGGCGGCGTGAACCCGGCCGCGTGGGGGCGGATGAAGCCGAAGTGGAAGGCGAGCAGCAGCAACAGGAACAGACCGATGGAGAGCAGCGTGCGCCAGGTGAGAGCGCGCACCGTGCGGTTGCCGCCGCCGGTGTCGCGCACCAGATAGTAGAGTGCCGAGCCGAGGCTGGCGACGATGGCGGCGAGAACCAGGAGGAGCAGGATCTTGGAGAGCATGGCAGCAAGTATAGACAGCGCTATGCGGCACGGCTTTCGGCCGGCGCCGGCGCAAACCCTTGCGACGCTGATCCTGCTGCCGGCGCTGATCGGACTTGGGGTGTGGCAACTGCACCGGGCGGTATGGAAGGAGCAACTGTTTGCCGCCGAGGCGGCGGCGCAACGGGCGACGCCGGTAGCGGTGGCGGCGTTGCGCGCAGCGAAACTGCCGCAGCATGCCCGCGCCAGCGGTCATTACGGCGACCGCATGTTCCTGTTGGACAACCGCGTGCGCAACCGTCAGGCCGGCTATGAGTTGCTTGCGCCGCTGCGGCTGGCCGACGGACAGGCGGTGCTGGTCGATCGCGGCTGGCTACCGCAGGGGACGAGCCGCGCCCGACTGCCGGCCGTGTCCGTGCCGCAGGGCGCGGTCACCGTGACCGGGCTGGCGTTCGCGCCGCAGCCGCCGCCGTTTGCGCTGTCGGACAAAGAGGCCTTCGCGCCCGGCTGGCCCAAGGTGGTGGAGACGGCGGTGCCGGCACGACTGGCGACGGCGCTCGGCCATCCGCTGCTGCCGCTGGTGCTCTACCCGGACGGCTCCGCCGTCGCCGCCCACGAGATCGCCGCGACGCACGCCTTCGGGCCTGCGCGCCACCGCGCCTACGCGGTGCAGTGGTTCGCCATGGCGGCGGTGCTGGTGGCGGTCTACCTGCGCCACGGGCTGCGACGGAGAAAACAGCCATGAACACCCGCGCGCAGCACCTCGTCCCCGCCGCACTGGCCGCGGTGTTCCTCGCGCCGCTGGCCCTGGCCTGGGCAATCTACCACCAGCCGGCGTGGCATCCGCAGGGAGGCCTGCAACACGGCGAGCTGCTGGACCCGGTGCAACCGCTCACTTCGCCGCCGTTGATGGGCGCCGCGGGCGAGCGCCTCGACGCGACCCTGTTCCAGGGCCGCTGGACCCTGCTCTACCATAGCGCCGGACCTTGCGATGAATCGTGCCGCGCCCTGATGGATACCCTGCGCCGGGTGCGTCTGGCCCAGGGCAAGGCGATGAACCGAGTGCAGCGGGTGCTGGTCGAACCGGCGCCGCTGGGGAAGGACGACGCGGCCCTTGGCCGCAGCAATCGCGGCCTGCGCATCGCCGCGGCCGAACGCTGGCCGCTGCCGGCCGGCTCGGTCTACCTGGTCGATCCCCAGGGCAATCTGGTGCTGCGCTACCGGCCCGGCTTCGACCCCCAGGGCCTGCTCAAGGATCTGCAACGGCTGTTGCGGCTGGCGGGGGAGGGCTGAGATGGCCTCGCCCGACCGCCGCCTGACCGATGCCGCCGCCGGCCTGCTGCTCGCCGCGGCCACCTTCAACCGCCGCATCGTCCGTTCCGCGGGCGCGGCCCCTACCGGAGATTCATCATGAATGTGCGCACCCTCGCCCCCGCCGGCGTCGCCATCTCCTGGCGCGCCTATCTCCGGCTGTGCAAACCCAAGGTGGTGGCGCTGGTGGTGTTCACNNCCGGCGCTGCTCGGCTGGTGTGCGGTGAGCGGCCAATGGCAATGGCAGGCGCTGGCGCTGTTCCTCATCGTCTTCGTCTGGACCCCGCCCCACTTCTGGGCACTGGCCATCGCCCGCCGCGACGAATATGCCGCCGCCCGCGTGCCGATGCTGCCGGTGATCCGCGGCGTGACGTACACCAAGCGCAGCATCCTCGGCTACACCCTCGCGCTGCTGCCGGTGAGTCTGTTGCCCTTTGCCTTGGGGATCAGCGGGAAGCTGTATCTGCTGGGCGCACTGCTGTTGGGGATCGGCTTTGTGGTGCGCGCCTATCGGCTATTGCATGCGCAAAGCGATCGTGCGGCGATGAAGCTGTTCGGCTACTCCATCACCTATCTGACGGCGCTGTTCGCGCTGTTGCTGGTGGATCACTATCTGCTGTTCTGACGGCCGGTAAAATCTGTGGGTCCGGACTTGAATGGCACTTAACTAAGCGGAATTTGTGAGCCGT
>DFMR01000070.1 GCA_002376325.1 Proteobacteria bacterium UBA3588
TCATCCGTTACGCCTCCCAGCTCGTCGCCCTTGTCGAGCTTGCGCTGGTTCTTCTCCTCTTTTTTCTTCTTCTTTGCGAGTTCACGTTGTCGCTTTTCGAAAGAATAGTTCGTTTTAGCCATAAGGTTCCTCAGGGGCATGGGGCGAGAAGAATACTCGCCTGCTGGCCGATTTTACGCTTCCTTTCAGCGAAATCTGCCGTTGGAAGTAGACGGGGCGGGGTCTTGGCGCCCAAAACGAAGGCTCAACTCCTGCAGAATAGCATGTCGCAATGCGAACCCGCTCCGATGGACCCTTGTTCGAAGGGCAATTTTGAGACGGCTTTCTTAAGAAAATCCCGAATTATAGTTTAGGTGTCGAATGGATGTTACTCACGGAGCTTCCTGACCTGATTGCCAGTCATCACAAAGGTAAAAGTAACAATACCAATAAAAGGGGACGGAGTGAACCTCCCCCCGGTTTGACGGATGCTTTAAAAGAACGACAATGTAGTGTCTGGAATGCTCGATATGACCGGCAAACAATCCTTATCTGTCTGTAAGGTTTTGTAATCCAGGATAGTTTCCGAGACAACTACACGGGGTGTAGAAATTTCGGGTATGCCGTTAACGGCACGCCGTTTGTCGCAACGTGGACTCCGGAGAAACAGCGTTTTGCGATGGCTTACGGCGTTGAGGATAGATAGCGTTTATAAGCCGCAATCCAATCGTTGGCGATGGCGTATTGGGCGGTTGCCAGACTGATTTTATCGCTGCACACGAGCTCATGCAGCCGCTCCTCCAGTTTGTCTTTCGCATAGCTCCCCCAGCCGCCTGCGACATTGTGCGGTTCCGGCCATAGGTTGCGGGGCGAGTCGGGCGAGCCGCCCAAGCCGAGTGCGACGAGGTGATCTTCCTCATAGTTCCCGAGCCGGTGGTCCCGATAGCCGTATTGACGGATCTGTTCACGCTTCAGTTTCTCGGTGTACTGCTCCGGCGGCCGTATGGATCGCGTGTAGCCGCCCGGCCGGCAGATGGTCTCGTACAGCGTCTCCTGCGTCACGGCGGGGTTCAAGGCTCCCGGCGTGAGGTGCGGGTTCGGGAGGGCGTCTCGTTGGGGAAACTGGGCTCCGCCGCCTGTGCCGCGGCGGATGTGGCTGCCGATGTGATGAAGGTAATGCTCCACCTCGTGGACGAGGGAGGTGAGGCTCCAGGCGAAGGCGGGGGGCGTCGCCGCCAACAAACCGATACAAAGGCAGGCCGACAGGCGTGTAGTGCTTCGTAACATCATGGGTCGCTCTTCCGGGGCACTCAGGCGCGCAGCGAGGATTGGCTCTTGCCTCTACGGGGAATCGATCCCGGGACGGCGCCTTTCATTGCGAATTCGTAAAAGTGGCAGGTTATGTCTGCGAACGATTGCGTACCCTGTCAAAAATCGGCATCCACTCCGGGCGTATCCCATTGCTCGCTCCAAAATGGTGACCTGATACCCGCCTTCTCCCAGCGGGCGAAGGAGAGTCAAAGCGTCCGGTTCGAAGCGGTAATTTAGCCTCAATTCGTACCGTTTCACTTTATATCATTCGGCGCTCTGTACTCCAGCCTATTATGGGTCTCGAAAATCGGGTTCGTTGGCGGGATTTGTGACGCAGGAAGAGAATTTCTCGCCAGGACGCAAAGCCCGCGAAGGTGGGGGCTCGGCAGGTGTTCCCTCGGCGCTGTGCGTATCGTGGCGAGGGCATCGTGGCCGGTGCCGGAAAGAACACTTCTCCACGAGAGCCCCGCCGCGACGATTTTCCCCAACTTATCATGCGGTTGGCGGCCGTTGAGGTCGGCATCCGCCGAACCTGCACGCGCTTGGCTCATGGGAGCGACCGCGCTCCAGCGCTTTATCGATGGCTCATCACAATTGCAGCCGGCGCCGCGTACTGTCGTCACAAGCGCCACAGCTTGTAGCCAGCCGTCGTCAGCGGCACCGGGTCGTAAGCGGACTTGACGTCGATGAATATCCCGGCAGGCTTCAGCTTCGACAGCAGTTCCTGCGGTTGCAGCGACAGATACTCCCTATGTGACACTGCCGCGATCAGTGCATCCGCTGCGGGCAGCTCGGGCCATTCGACCAGCGTTATGCCGTATTCTTCCCTGGCCTCTTCCGCATCCGCCAGCGGATCGTGTACCAGTACCTTGCAGCCGAACTCCTGCAGCTCGCGCACCAGGTCGGCCACTTTCGAATTGCGCAAGTCGCGGCAATTCTCCTTGAAGGTCAAGCCCAGCACGGTGACGGTGGCGTTCTTTACCGCGTTGCCGGCGCGAATCAGCTGCTTCACGGTCTGTTGCGCCACATAGGCGGCCATGCCGTCGTTGATGCGGCGTCCCGCCAGGATCACTTCGGGATGATAGCCGAGCATCTCCGCCTTGTGCGTCAGGTAGTAGGGATCGACGCCGATACAGTGGCCGCCGACCAAGCCCGGGCGCATCGGGATGAAATTCCATTTGGTGCCGGCCGCCCGCAATACCTCCTGGGTGTCGATGCCGATGCGCTCGAAGATGATGGCCAGCTCGTTCATCAGCGCGATGTTGAGATCGCGCTGGGTGTTCTCGATGACCTTGGCGGCCTCGGCCACCTTGATGCTGCTGGCACGATGGACGCCGGCAACGATGATGCTCTCGTACAGTGCGGCGATGCGTTGCAGTGTCGCCGCATCGTCACCGGATACGACCTTGGTGATCTTGCTTAAGGTCCGCTCCCGGTCGCCGGGGGTGACGCGCTCGGGCGAATAACCCACATGGAAGTCGCTGCGCCAGCGCAGGCCCGATTCACGCTCCAGGATCGGGATGCATATCTCTTCAGTAGCACCTGGATAGACCGTGGATTCATAGATCACCAGCGCCTGACGCTTCATCTGTCGGCCGACCGTAGCCGAGGCGGCCACCAAGGCGGAGAAATCCGGCTGGTGCGCTGCGTCCACCGGTGTCGGCATCGCGACCACGATCACGTCGGCCCGCGCCAGCTCCTCCGCGTTGTCGGTGACGTGAAGTTTATCGGCGCTGCGCAGCTCTGCGCTGGACACCTCACCGGTGGGATCGCAAAAGTTGCGGTAGTTCGCCACCTTGCGCGGCGAGATATCGAAGCCGATAGTGGTGTATTTCTTGCCGAATTCGACCGCCAGCGGCAGGCCGACGTAGCCCAGTCCGACGACGGCGATGACGGTGTTGCTCATACGATTACTCCTGGCACAAACGGGTGTCGAGGCGATGCGGACGGATTCCGCTCATCGCGTCAGCCATGATTTGGCGCGCACGGTGAGCGCGGCGTAGGGAAGTATCCAAAACATGGTGAAGAAATAGTAATAGGCGTACACGATACCGTAGATGAAGTTCCACGAGCGCTCCGCCTTGAGATAGTAGAGCGTGTTCATTGTGGCGGACAGGCCGATCGCAGTCAGCATGTAGATGAGGACTTTGTGGTTGGTGACGGAAAGTCCCAGAATCAGCAGCAGGCTGGCGTAGCCGAGCAGATAGGAGACGTTGGTAACCACGATGTCGGTGACGGTGATGAGACGCGAGGTAAACGAGCGCCGCATGGCGATGAAGCCCAGGCGAAACTCCTCGCGTACGTAGCTGCGATCCCAGCGCAGGAACATCTTGCATAGTCGATCGTAGGTGACCGGTACGATGGTGTGGACGACGGCGGTGCGCTGATAGACCGCATTGTAATTTTCCGCGAGGATGTAATTGGTCATCGCCCGATCTTCGCCGAAGGTGCATCGCTCGCCGAGCAGCGTCTGGTTCTCCCAACGTTCGAGGACCGTGTGGACGACCGTGGCGCGGTAGGCGGCGAGCGCGCCAGGGCAGCAATAGACGGTGCCGTACATGGATTGCGCGGCACGGATGAAATCGAAGGAGAGGATGTAGCGCACGTGCAGCATGCGCGGGATCAGGCCCTCGTCGCGGTTGTAGACCGCCACCCGTCCGGCGACGGCGCCGA
>DFMR01000072.1 GCA_002376325.1 Proteobacteria bacterium UBA3588
CTACGGAAGATCGCGTACCCCGTAGGAGCGGCTGCGCCGCGATGGGGCGATTAGATGATTGCGTGTCCGGTAGAAGCGGCTGTGCCGCGATAAACCAAACCCTCGCGCCATAGGTGCTCCTACAGCCAGATGGCATCCCAAAACGGGTAATCACCGATATCCTCTACCAAACCGGCCCGCATCGGGTTTGCAACGATGTAGCGTGCCATTTGCACTACATCTTCTTCAGCTCTGACGGCCCGATCATAAAAACCGCGTTGCCACAGTGCGTCGCCGGTCCGGCCGGTAATGCGGTTTACGCTGTGCGCGGTGGACTGTTTCAATCTGCCTACCAGACGTGACAGTTCATCGTCCTGCAGTATGAACAGCCAGTGAAGGTGGTCCGGCATCAATACCCACGCCAGGGTGCGGCAGGAGCCGTCCATGACCTCCTGTTGCAGCGTATGGACCGCGGCGCAGGCGAGATCGAAATCGGAGAATCGCGGTAACCTGTCATGCGTGACCGTCGTTACCAGATAGATGCGTTCCCGTTCGGAAACTCTTCCCCGCCTGAGGTGATGCCCGTGTGGGCGTTGACGTTCGATCGGCACATTCCCTCCTTGGAATATCTGTTGATGATTATCGCGCCGGAGGCGCTCCTACGGAAGATCGTCTGCCCTGTAGGAGCGGCTGTGCCGCGAAGGGTGGCGGTTTCGATTATCGCGCCATAGGCGCTCCTACGGAAGGTCGTATGCCCGGTAGGAGCGGCTGCGCCGCGATGGGGTGATTCGATGATCGTATGCCCTGTAGGAGCGGCTGCGCCGCGATGGGGCGATTAGATGATCGTATGCCCGGTAGGAGCGGCTGTGCCGCGATGGGTGGCGGTTTCGATTATCGCGCCGGAGGCGCTCCTACGGAAGATCATGTGCCTGGTAGGAGCGGCTGTGCCGCGATGGGGTGATTCGATGGTCGTATGCCCGGTAGGAGCGGCTGCGCCGCGATGGGGCGATTAGATGATCGTATGCCCGGTAGGAGCGGCTGTGCCGCGATGGGTGGCGGTTTCGATTATCGCGCCAGAGGCGCTCCTACGGAAGATCATGTGCCTGGTAGGAGCGGCTGTGCCGCGATGGGGTGATTCGATGGTCGTATGCCCGGTAGGAGCGGCTGCGCCGCGAGGGTGGCGGTTTCGATTATCGCGCCGGAGGCACTCTCACGGAGATGGAGATTATGCGGGACGGTCGGGCGGATCAATATCGTCCGTTGTAACGCAACGCGTATTCGCCGCGCGGGTCGGGGCGGCCAAGCATCTTTAGTGTGTTGCCGAGGGCTGGGCCGGCTGCGGGGCGGGCACGGAGGTGGAGGTCGAGGTGGTAGCCGCGGTTGGCGTCGATGTTCATGGTGCCGTTGATCTGCAACGGTCCGCCGGCGTCGCTGACGGTGCCGTCGATGCCGCCTTTGGGTTGCGGTCGCAGCGCCAGTTTGAGGTCGCCGAGGGGGATGGGCTGGTTGGTCAGCAGTGCGGCGCTGTTCCATACGACGGTGCCGCTGGCGCTGGCTGTGCCGCGCGCGGGGAGGTCGGCCTGGGCGATGTTGAAGGCGAGGGTGCCGCCGGCGCCGAACGGTAATGCGGTGTTGAAGGCCATCAGGCCGGCCATGGGCAGCCGGCCCGACAGGTCGCTCAGTTCTACGCCGCTGCGGCTGATCACGGCGGCGCCGGTGAGGGTGCCGTCGGGCGCGTCCAGTTCGTAGCTGAGGGCGAGATGGCCGAGCAGCAACGGTAGCGGCTTGAGGTGCCACGACAGTGAGCCGAGCGCGTTGGCGCCGTAGGCAACGGTGCCGATGCGGCCCGACCAGATGCTGCCGCTGATGCCGTACAGCTGCAGCGGGACGGCCCGCGTCAGGCGCGGGCCGGCGATGCGGTAGGCGAAGGCGGCGGGGAAGGTGGCGACGAGCGTCAGCAGGTAGACGCCGCAGCCGAGCAACAGGTAGGGCAGCCAGCGCCTCATTGGCTCTCTCCGAGCGACAACTGGATGTCCGCCGATCCGCCGCCGTCGCCTTTGTCGGCGCTGAAGCCGGTGACCTTGATGCCGCGCGCGACGAGCGTGTCGATCCATTGCAGCACGGTGTCGAACGGCGCCCCTTCGAGGGTGACATGCACGGCGTGCCGACCGTTGGGTTCGACTTTGGTGAGTGCATTGCCCAAGCCGTGGCTGCGGGCGGTCTCGTCCACCAGGGTCAGCAGCGATTGTGCGCGTGCGCCGCTCGCCTGCCCGCCGCGCAGCTGCACTACTTCACGCGCGGCATGCTGCATCGCGGCGAGGGTGACGCGCTCGGCGGCCACGCTCTGCTGCAACTGCCGGACCGACTGGTTGAACGGATCCCACACCAGCGCATAGAGCAGCAACACGGCGGCGGCGATGCCGCCGGCCAGCAGCATCGTCTGTTCGCGCGGTTGCAGTTGGCGCCAGTACTCTTTGGCGTTCATGCCGTTGCTCCTCGTCTGGCGGCGCGGCGTCTCATTTGCCGGCACCGTGCACTGACAGCCGGCCGGTCACGCCGTGTGCGCCGTTGTCGGCGCCGGTGATCTCCGCTTGCAGTCCGGCGCCGGTCAGTTGCTGTTTGATCTGATCCAGTTGTTGCAGGCTGGCGACGTGCAGCGCCACGTCCAGTCGGCCGGGCGAGTATTGCAGCGAGCGCAGTTCGACGTCGGTGCCGTGCAGTGCGGGTGCCGCCGCGGCGAGCAGCCGGGTGAACTCCTGGCCGGTACGGCCACGGCGCAGCGCATCGAGTCTCTGCTGCATCTGCACCGGGGCGTCGACGATGCGCTTGGCGTCGGGGAAGGTGGTGAGGTAGACCTTGTCGATGGCTCGATCGAGGCGGCTCTGTTCACGGCTTAGGGCGACGTAGCGGGTGACCGCCATGCCTGCCTGTAGCAGCACCAGCACACCGAACAGCACCGCGGCCGGCAGCCATGGCCGCCATTGCTTGCCGCGCTCGTCGCGCAGGCTGAATTCGCCCTGCAACAGGTTGACGACCGGTGCCGCCGCGGCGCCGGCCGCCAGCGGCGCCAGCGGGGAAGAGGGTGCGCTGCGTTGCAGCTTGACGCCGAACTGCGCGCAGCAGGTCTCCACCTCGGCCGCAGCGCTGCCGGCCGCGGCGTACAGGTGCAGCGTGGCCGGTTTGCGGTCGCCCGCCTGTTGCAGCGCCAGCGGCAGCAGGAGGGACAGCGCGTCCGGTTCGAAGGCGATGCCGTCGCTGTCGGAGGTGCGCAGCAGCCAGCCGTCGGGCTCGGCCAGCAGGCTCCATTCGCCGGGGGCGCGCGGCAGCGTGAGCAGGTCGGGGACGACGGCTTGGGGCTTGAGTCCCGCCACCTGCAGGGTGTCGAGCCAGCGCCGCATCAGCGCGCGGTCGACCACGGCGCTGTGGACGGTATCGCCCTGGCTGGTCGCGGCGACGGCGAAGTGGAGCTGTTCCACTTCGGTGGCCAGCTGTTCCTCCAGCGCGAACGGCAGCGCCTGGCGTTGCCGGTGGCGTTGGCGCGTCGGCAGGTGCGCGCTGGCGAGGCTGATATCCACCGCGGGAACCAACACCACTACGCGCGCGCCGGCGGCGGCCGCGGCCGCCTGCGCCAGCGGGCCGCGCGTCACCTGGTCGGGGCTGTCGCTGCGGCACCAGCCGACGGGAGCCGTGAGGTCGTGTCCGAGGCGTATGAGCAGGGTTTCCATGCGGTGTCAGAGATAGAGTTGGCTGCGTGCGATTACTGTGGTGGCACCGTTGTCCGCGCGGACCAGCAGGGAGCGGAAGCGCTGCTCCAGCCGTCCGAATCTAATGTCGGACATTATCACAAAATAGCTGCTGGCCACGCTCAATCCAATGCGCTGGATGTTGCGGCCGCCGAACAGCGGGGCCTGCAGCGCCGCGTCGACGGACGCATAGCCCTTGGTCGGCCGGTTGGCGACGAACTGCTTGGCAGCGTCCAGGGTGATGCCGTCGGCCAGCGTCATGATCACCTGGGCGGGGGCGGTGTTGAGGTTGATGTCGGTACGCTTGGGCAGGGCGACCACGTAGGGGGCGAGGGCGCGATAGGTGGCGGCGTCGAAACCCTTCACCGCCATCAGTTCGCTGGCATCGGCCATGGGGCGGTTGGCGGCGCGGTAGGCCGGGGTCAGCCCCAGATAGTAGTCGTCCTCGGCGCCGTCGGGCACCGTCGGGTTGACGTCGCTGTCGATCCAGTCGACCACGGCGTCGGCCAGCGACGGTTGCAGGTTCAAGCCCGCCAGCAGACGGCGAAAGCGCTGCAGGTCCACGGCGCTGACGGTGTCGCCGTTGACCAGGTTGTTCAGATTGAAGAGTCCCTGGGCGTCTGCGATGTAGCCGGTCAGCTGGCCGTTCTCCACCGGGATCGGCGGCAGGTGGGTGGCCCAGGCCTCGCCCAGGTCGTCTACGTTGTTGTCCTGGCGATCCTTCTCCAGGATCTTGCCGGCCCAGCCCTCGATGCCGTAGAGGTAGAAGCGGATCTGGTCGGCGTCGAGCAGGTTTTCGGTGCGGCGGATGTCTACCTGTTGGCGCGAAACCATGGCGACGGCCGCCACCGTCGCCAGCGCCACCACCAGCAGCGCCGTCAGCAGCGCGACGCCGCGTTGGCGGCTGGGGCGCGCGCTCATTTGCCGTCCCCCGGCAGGCGGAACAGGCGGGTGATGCTGCCCCACGGTTTCAACTTCAGGGTCACCTCCACGGCGCGCGGCAGCGGCAACTGCTGCGGCGCGATGCCCTGCTGCTGTTGCGTCGGCCAACTCTCCTGCCAGGTGTCGGCGGCATCGAGATAGCGCAGTGTCAGCGACGTTACGCCGTTGAGCAGCGTCGCTTCGTAGGGCGTGCTGTCGGGGGCGCGGTCCAGCACCTGCCAGCTGTCGCGTACCAGTTTTTTGTCGCGCACGGCGTAGGCGACCCGTTGCAGCTCGCTGCGCAGGGCGCCGGTGGGGTTGGCCCAGCCGTCGTGGGTGAACTCGATCCAGTCGGCGCCGCCGTACAGCGCCGGCTTGACGTCACCGTATTGGTCGCGGATGGAGCGGGGCACCGCCTGATCGAGATCGCGCCCGAGCAGCAGCATGGTCTGTTGCACTGCGCGCAGCCGCAAGGCGCCGGCGGCGGTCGCCTCGCGGGCGCGCAGCACGGAGGAGAGGCCGCCGTAGGCGAGGGCGGCCATGATGGCGAACACGGCGATGGCGATGAGGAGTTCCAGCAGGGTAAAGCCGCCGGCACGCGCGTGCCGTAGCGCGTGCCGTTGCCGAACCGTCGCCGCCGGCATCAATTGCCTGCTCCGGCAGCGGGCGCCGGCGGGGAGACCGCTGCGCTGGGCTGCGGCAGGAACGCCACCAGATGAACCATCGGATGATCCTGCTCGCGTCCGGCGCTCACCTCCAGCCGCCGCACCCGCGGGTCGACGGTGGCGCTGATCAGGGTCTGCCAATACCATTGGCTACCGGCCATGGTGCTGCTGCCGTTGGCGCTGCCGGTGGGCGGCCAGCTGGTTTGCAGCAGCAGTTCGGTCGTCTTGTTCTCCGCCACCCATTGCGCCAGTGTCTTGTCGCGCAGGTAGGCGGCGTTGGCGGCGTTGTTGGCGCCGATGCGGATGGCGGCGGCGAGACCAATGGCGACCACCGCCAGCGCCACCATCACCTCGATCAGGGTGAAGCCGCGGGCGGCTATGCGGCGGCGTGTCACGACGCCGCTCCGGTACGCTGCACGGTGGGCGTGCCGAGCGGGCCGGCGCTGATCTGATAACCGCCCGCGTTGTCGCCGCTGCTCAGACCCAGGGCGAACGGTGTGCGCTCGCCGCTGGCGAACAGCACCACCTGCGGCGGAGTTCCGGTTTTGGGTGTCTTGACCGGCAATGCCTGCGGTACGTTTTCCAACAACAGTTGCGGCACCACACCGCTGGGGAATTGCCGCCGGCGCAGCTCCCGGTCGTCGGTGATGGGCAGCCATTGGGCCGGTTTGTCCGCGCTCTGTGCCGGTTGCAGAAACAGGAAGCGGTAGCCGGTTTGGGTGAATTGCAGACCGAGTTCGCGGCCTTGCAGGGTGGCCTCGTCGCCGGCCAGGTCGACCAGTGTCGCCACGCGTTGCGCCTCGGTTTTCAAGGTCGCGTCGCGGCCGTTGCCCACCGCCAGAGTGGCCATGGTGATGATGATGCCGATGATGACCAGCACCACCAGCAGTTCAATGAGGGTGAAACCGGCATGACGTTCCCGCCGGCCGAAGGTTCGCGGGCGGCAAACGGCGTGGCGTCGTTGCGCGCCCGTTGTTCCTTCCGCTTTTTGCCTTCCGCCTTCCGCGTTATTTATCAAGCGTCCAGTTGCCGATGTCTGCATTCATGCCGCTGCCGCCGGGACGGCCGTCGGCGCCGTAGCTGAAGATGTCGATGTCGCCGTGGACGCCGGGATTGAGATATTGATACGGATGTCCCCAGGGATCGACGGGCAGACGGTCGATGTAGCCGCCCTGTTTCCAATTGGGGGCCGGCGGGTCGCCGCTGGGTTGGGTCACCAGCGCCTGCAGCCCCTGGTCGGTGCTGGGGTAGACGAAGTTGTCGAGTTTGTAGAGATTCAGCGCGCTCTCCAGAGCGCGGATGTCCTGCTTCGCCTTGACCACGCGCGCCACGTCGGGGCGGTCCATGACCTTGGGGACGATGATCGCGGCGAGGATGCCGAGGATCACCACTACCACCATGATCTCGATGAGGGTGAAACCGGAGATGCGTTTGGGTTGCTGCTTCATGGCCGTATCGTGAAGTTGGCGAAAGGAGAATGCCTACTATAAACGAAGGCGCGGGCGAATGCCCGCGCCTTGTGCAACTTCGCGTTGGGACTAATAGGTACCGAATGTCGAAACCGTGTTGGTCGCATCACCGTAGTTGAGAGTGTATTGCGTACACGCGTCTGTGATTGAACTACCGGGTCCCGGAATAATATCTGCCCACGTATTATTGGCACCTATTAAATGGATATCGCCACCTTGCGGGATACTCGGACACGAGCTGTTGCCGTAGCTTAGCTGATTCGTCGTGCTGATCGTAACGTAGCCCGAGCTTGGCTCATAGACGGTGCCCTTAACCGTAAGCAAATTGAAGTTACCGTCCATTGTCGCTTGGTAACCGGATGCTTTATATATCGCCCCGGTCGCCGAATCGCTGTAGACCGCATCCATACTAAATGTTAGACCAGTCATGGTCGTATAGGATGTATCCCATTGAATACCCAGTCCGAATGTGCCGTTGAGCGCAATAGATGCACTAGGGTAAGCGACGGTCAAATTCGTGAAGGTGACGCTCTCATTAGTTGGGTAACGGGTTGAGTTATACGAGATCAATGTATAGCTCAACGTCGCGCTACCGTTGAATGTCGGTAATGCAGGACTGGGGCAAGAGCCCGTATTGAGATCATTTGCCTCGAAATTGGAGAAGCTAATGCTAAGTGTTACCGATGTACTGCTGTTACTGGTAACGGTAACAGCGGCTTGCCCCGTGCAACCATATACGGTGCTTGTGGTGGATGCGCCAGCGGCACTACTCAAGTTGTCAGAATTATTTGCCATCGCCCTGACTGTGTCGGCTACCTGCTTAACAACTTTTGCGAGTGCTGGGTTGCGGGTAGCGCTAATGGTTGCACCGTTTAACAGAGTGCTGGCGGCACTGTAGGAGCCGCTAGTGCTCATAACCGCACCTGATATCTTTGTCGCATCGGTTCCCGTTATCGTTGCGGGGCCTGTCTGGCCTGTATAGGTAATACCGGATGCGCTTGAACTGCTGCTGCCACCGCCACCGCCGCAGGCGGCCAGTGCGATAACGGAAGCGGCGACTACGGCAATGCTCTTGAATCTAATTCCGATGGGTCCCATTGTTGTGCTCTCCCTTGAGGTCCATGCACATTGTTGTTATGGCCAAAAAAATCGACCGAAAATATGCGCAAAACGTCCGCACGGTGGTGCTGGCCATCGTATGCCCGGTGCTTGGTCGCCGGGTGCTTGGCCTTCGATCTATGTATGCGGGATTTGCGTGTGAATTAAGATCGGATATTGGCAGATAAATCGCAAGGTTTTTTTTGCCGTTGATCCCTGCCGTCGAGGCAGCGTGTTGTGCTGACGTAGGCGTTGAATGTATCGGTATGTAAAAAATACGTTAATAACGGATGGTGAGGCGTATGCGTCACGGCCAGCGTTTCTC
>DFMR01000185.1 GCA_002376325.1 Proteobacteria bacterium UBA3588
CTCATGCTCCTGAAGCACCTTCAGGATCGCCAGCAGGTTCTCGGCCGTCGGATTGCCGGAGGAGCTCAGCATGCGTTGCAAACTCTTGCTCGATTTGCCGATCTCGGCGGCAAGTCCTTCAAAACCGATAGTGGCATTGACGTAATCACGCAAGATGGACTTGCCGACCCGAAGCTCGCCGGCCAGAAGCTCATTGACTGCTTCTGCCAGCAGGGCGCGGCGATAGGAGGCATCGCGCGCAACGCGGGCCTGTACGGTTTCCCGAAAATCTCTGGTGAGCGCCATGGTATCACCTCTCGTCTTTCTTGCGACGTTTGTGCGTCGCCCACATTCCCTTGGCCTGCTTGATGTCCTGCTGCTGTCGCGCCTTGCTGCCGCCAGCCAGAAGGATGATCAACTGTCGGCCCTGCCAGCCAAAGTAGACCCGGTAGCCGGGCCCGAAATCAATCTTGAGTTCGTATACGCCCTCACCTACCGATTTTGTATTCGAATCGTTGCCTTCCTCTAACCGCTTGACGGCAGTGGTCACCCTAGCTGACGCCGGACCGTTCAGGCGATCAAGCCAGCGCCGGAAAGGTGAGCGGCCCTGTTCGTCCAGATATTCGCGTAACGTCCGTGTCACGGTTTAATGGTAACCTATATGTTACTTTAGTCAATAGCGGTGAGAGCGCATTTAATCCCCTCACCCCAACCCTCTCCCTGGGGGAGAGGGAGTTTTTCAGCAACCTGTTAAGAAGAGTAGCGGCTACGCCGCCTTGATCGGTATGACCTTCTTGGCCACTTCCTCATACTCGGGGATCTGATCAAAATTCAAATACCGATATATGTCGGAAGCCATCGGCTGCAACCCCTTCACCGCCTCCATATACTCCGCCACGGTCGGAATCTTCCCAATCATTGCCGCCACCGCCGCCAGCTCAGCCGACGACAAATAAACATTCGCCCCCTTGCCCAACCGATTCGGAAAGTTACGCGTCGAGGTCGAAATCACGGTCGCGCCATCCGCCACCCGCGCCTGATTGCCCATGCACAGCGAACACCCCGGCATCTCGGTGCGCGCACCGGCCTTGCCGAAGATGGCGTAGTACCCCTCCTCCGTCAGTTGGCGCATGTCCATCTTGGTCGGCGGTGCGATCCACAGTTTGTGTCGAATCATGGGTGTCCTATCTTTGGCGCGGTGATCTCCGGCCAAGGCTGCCTCAGCTAACAAAGCGGTTTCGTGGAGGACGTCGTTTTCCATCTCGATCATATACGGCATGGTTGGCTCCGAACCCCCTGCTTACGCCGATTACAGTGATGCCATGTCCTTTTAGGAGCAACCGGCCTACCGTTCGATCATCTCCGGCCGCAGCTCGCGTCGCCTGTGGATTACCGCCAGTATAAAAACCCCATGGTCTCGGATCTCGTAGAGTATGCGGTATGAATAAAGCGACAGCTCACGGATGGCCTCGTTGTCGAGCTCAGGCACTACCCGGCCCATGCGTGGCAGCTCGTTGAGCACATCGCTCTTGGCTACGATGTCCTGGGTGACCTTCTTGGCATAATGCGTGGAGTCGTGAGCGATGACGTCGTGAATTGAGCGCAGATCCGCTTTGGCCGGATCTGACCAAATCACCACGAGTCGATCTCTCGCTTCAGCGCCTCACTGCTGGTGGTGCGGCCCTGTTCTACCGCCTCCTGGCCCTTCCGGATTTTATCCAGCACATAGAGCTGGTACATGATCTCGTCCATGTCGGCGTCGTCGGGCAGTTTTCCGATGGTCTCTATGGCTTCCTGTTTGGCGTGTTGCATGACGTCCTCCCGATCTCTTCCACTCAACCCTGTCGTTTCAGTTCGGCAATGAGTCGTTCGTGGCTGATGGGTCGATTATAGCGGTAGGTTGTCCTTTGGTAACAAGCGATTTTTGGCTCCCCGCCCCTTACCGCAAACCCTTATTTATCCCCTCACCCCGCCCCTCTCCCTGAAGGAGAGGGGGAGAAGAATCGGGGAGAGGGTAAGGTTCGTGGGTAGATTGGAGGCCAGCAGTTATGCCGCCCGAATCGGAATGACCTTCTTGGCCACTTCCTCATATTCGGGGATCTGATCGAAGTTAAGGTACCGATAAATATCCCCCGCCATCGGCTGCAACCCCTTCACCGCCTCCATATACTCCGCCACGGTCGGAATCTTCCCAACCATCGCCGCCACAGCAGCGAGCTCAGCCGACGACAGATATACGTTGGCACCCTTACCCAACCGGTTCGGGAAGTTGCGCGTCGAGGTCGACACCACGGTCGCGCCATCCGCCACCCGCGCCTGATTGCCCATGCACAACGAACACCCCGGCATCTCGGTGCGCGCACCGGCCTTGCCGAAGATGGCGTAGTACCCCTCCTCCGTCAGTTGGCGCATGTCCATCTTGGTCGGCGGGGCGATCCAGAGTTTGGTCGGGACGTTGGCGACCTGCTCCAGCACCTTGCCGGCGGCGCGGTAGTGACCGATGTTGGTCATGCACGAGCCGATGAACACCTCGTCGATGGCGGTGCCGGCCACGGCGGAGAGCAGCTTCACGTCGTCCGGGTCGTTGGGACAGGCGAGGATCGGCTCCTTGATCGCGGCCAGGTCGATCTCGATGACGGCGGCGTATTCGGCGTCGGCGTCCGGCTCCAGCAGTTGCGGGTTTTTAATCCACGCCTCCATCGCCTCGATGCGGCGGCCGAGGGTGCGCTGGTCTTCGTAGCCGTTGGCGATCATCCATTTGAGCAGGGTGACGTTGCTCTGCAGGTATTCGATGATCGGTTCCTTGTTGAGGCGCACGGTGCAGGCGGCGGCGGAACGCTCGGCGCTGGCGTCGGAGAGTTCGAACGCCTGCTCCACCTTCAGGTCCGGCAGCCCTTCGATCTCGAGGATGCGGCCGTTGAAGACGTTCTTCTTGCCCTCCTTCGCCACCGTCATCAGCCCCTGCTGGATCGCCGTGTAGGGAATGGCGTTGACCAGGTCACGCAGGGTGACGCCGGGCTGCATCTCGCCCTTGAAGCGCACCAGCACCGACTCGGGCATGTCCAGCGGCATCACGCCCAGGGCCGCGGCGAAGGCGACCAGGCCGGAGCCGGCAGGGAACGAGATGCCGATGGGGAAACGGGTGTGGGAGTCGCCGCCGGTGCCGACGGTGTCGGGCATCAGCATGCGGTTGAGCCAGGAGTGGATCACGCCGTCGCCGGGACGCAGGCTTACGCCGCCGCGGGTGGTGAAGAACTCGGGCAGCGAGTGGTGCAGCTTGACGTCCACCGGCTTGGGATAGGCGGCGGTGTGGCAGAACGACTGCATCACCAGATCGGCGGAGAAGCCGAGGCAGGCCAGCTCCTTCAGCTCGTCGCGGGTCATGGCGCCGGTGGTGTCCTGGGAGCCGACGGTGGTCATGCGCGGCTCGCAGTAGGTGCCGGGGCGGATGCCGTCGACGCCGCAGGCGCGGCCGACCATCTTCTGCGCCAGGGTGTAGCCCTTGCCGNNATCTTGCCGCCCAGGATCACGCCGCCCTGGCGCTTGTTGGGCACGTAGGGGATGTCCTCGCCCAGGTGCCACAGCACGGAGTTGATGGCGGACTTGCGCGAGGAGCCGGTGCCGACCACGTCGCCGACGAAGGCGATGGGACGGCCCTCGGCCTTCAGCTTGTCGATGGTCTCCAGCCCCTCGGGCATCTTGCTCACCAGCATCGCCTTGGCGTGCAGCGGGATGTCGGGGCGGCTCCACGCCTCGGAGGCGGGCGAGAAGTCGTCGGTGTTGGTCTCGCCGGGGACCTTGAATACGGTGAGGGTGATGGCGTCGGCCAGCTGGCTGCGGCGGGTGAACCACTCCGCCTCGGCCCAGGCGTCGATCACCTCCTTGGCCCAGTTGTTGGTCTTCGCCTTGTGCAGCACGTCGTGGTAGGCGTCGAACACCAGCAGGGTCTTGGAGAGACCGTGCGCGGCGATGGGCGCCATGTCGTCGTCGTCCAGCAGTTCGATGAGGGAGCGCACGTTGTA
>DFMR01000194.1 GCA_002376325.1 Proteobacteria bacterium UBA3588
CTGGACGACCGGGTCGAATATGTCCTCGACGATTACCGCAACATCCGCGGCGAGTACGACGCCTTCGTTTCGATCGGGATGTTGGAACACGTGGGCGCCGAACAGTATTACGGCCTCGGCGGGGTGGTCGATCGCTGCCTGAAGCCGGACGGCCGCGGGCTGATCCATACCATCGGCCAGAACCAGGCGCTGCCGATGAGCGCCTGGGCCGAGCGACGCATCTTCCCCGGCGCCTATCCGCCGACGCTGCGCGAGATGATGATGATCTTCGAGCCCTACGACTTCTCGGTGCTCGACGTGGAGAACCTGCGCCTGCACTACGCCAGGACGCTGGAGCACTGGCTGCAGCGCTTCAAGGATCACGAGCCGACCATCGAGCATATGTTCGACAGCAACTTCTTGCGTGCCTGGCGCCTCTATCTGGCGTCGTCGGTGGCCAGTTTCACCAGCGGCAGCCTGCAACTGTTTCAGGTGCTGTTCGCCCGCGGCCAGCACAACGACCTGCCGTGGTCGCGCGCGCATCTCTACCAGGACCAAGGCAGCGACAGCGGGGAGGCGAACTGATGGAACGGTGCGACGTGCTGATCGTCGGCGGCGGCCCCGCCGGTTCGACCCTGGCCTGGCGCCTGCGCCGACGCGGCCTCGACGTGGTGGTGCTCGATAAGAAGGCGTTCCCGCGCGACAAGGTGTGCGCCGGCTGGATTACGCCAGCGGTGGTGGCGGCGCTGCAACTGGATATCGACGACTACGCCCGGGGACGCACCTTCCAGCCTATCCGCCGCTTTCGCACAGGTCTCATCGGCGGCGGCGAGGTGCTCACCGACTACGGCACGACGGTGAGCTACGGTATCCGCCGCCGCGAGTTCGACGAATACCTGCTCAAGCGCAGCGGCGCGCGCCTGGCGCTGGGCGAGGGCTTCGACAACTGCGAGCGCGACGGTGATGAGTGGATCGTCAACGGCCGCTTCCGCACCCCGCTGCTGATCGGTGCCGGCGGCCACTACTGCCCGGTGGCCCGGATGCTCGGCGCTTCGCTCGGCGCCGACGAGCGGCCGGTGACGGCGCAGGAGGTGGAGTTCGAGCTGACGCCGCAGCAGGAGGCCGCCTGTACCATCGCCGCCGATACGCCGGAGCTGTTTTTCACTCCCGAACTGGATGGCTACGGCTGGTGTTTCCGCAAGGGACCGGTGCTCAACATCGGTCTCGGCCGCGAGGCCGGCGGCAAGCTGGGCGAGTCGGTCGCCGCCTTCACCGACTGGCTCAAGCGCCAGGGCAAGATCCCGGCCGACATCCCACAGCGTTTCCACGGTCACGCCTATCTGCTGTTCCCGCAACGCAGCCCGCGCCGGGTCAGCGGCGACGGCGTGCTGCTGATCGGCGACGCGGCGGGGCTCGCCTATCCGCAGAGCGGCGAGGGCATTCGCCCCGCAGTGGAATCGGCACTGCTGGCGGCGGAGGTGATCGCGCAGGCACGGGGGGACTACCGCGAGGCGCATCTTGCGCCGTATGTCGTGCGCCTCAATGATCGGTTCGGCGAACGGGCGACGGAGCCGGCGACCATGCCGTGGCTGCCGCTGGGCATGAAACGTTTCCTGGCGTCGCAGCTGCTGGGCAACCGTCTGTTCACCCGCCGCGTGGTGCTGGACCGCTGGTTCCTCCACCGGCAGCAGGCGCCGCTCGCCGCCGTCGGATGACGGGCCGGTCTGTGAAAAGACTGGTCCGCGAATGAACGCGAATGCACGCCAATAAACATCCATCGCATGAGGCCTGCGATATGCGTCCATTCGCATTCATCCACGGACCCATGTTTTATCCGCCAATGCGTCGCCGGTATGGCGGCGCACCTTCAACCACTGCGGCATATCCGCTTTTTGCAGGGAGAACCGACGATGGAAAGAATCCTGACATTATCTCATTCCGAACCGCCAGCGGTGCTGCGCGCGCTTTCCGACCGGATCGGCGTTCACTTCAACGGCGATGCCCCGTGGGATATCCAGGTTCACGACGAGGCGCTCTATCATCGCATCCTGTCGCGCGGTTCGCTCGGCTTCGGCGAGGCCTACATGGAGGGCCTGTGGGATACCGCCGCGCTCGATCAGCTGTTCTTTAGACTGTTGCAGGCCGATATCGAGGCGCTGCTGGGCGGCTCGTGGCGCCTGCGCCTGCTGGGGGAACTGCTGCGCCAGCATCTGTTCAACCTGCAATCGCCGCGCCGCGCCTTTCAGGTCGGCGAGCAACACTACGATATCGGCAACGATGTGTTCGAGGCGATGCTCGATCCCACCATGAGCTATTCCTGCGGTTACTGGCGCGATGCGCAGACGCTGGAGCAGGCGCAGCGCGACAAGCTGGATCTGATTTGCCGCAAACTGGAGCTGAAGCCCGGCGAACGGCTGCTGGACATCGGCTGCGGCTGGGGCGGCCTGGCGCATCTGGCCGCTACGGAATATGGCGTCGAGGTGGTCGGCGTCACGGTGTCGAAGGAGCAGCAGGCGCTGGCGCGCGAGCGCTGCGCCAGCCTGCCGGTGACCATCGAACTGATGGATTACCGCGACGTCCAGGGACGTTTCGACAAGGTGGTGTCGGTGGGCATGTTCGAGCACGTCGGGCCGAAAAACTATCGTGCCTATTTCGATACCGTCGACCGCGTAATGGAGGACGACGGCCTGTTCCTGCTGCACACCATCGGCGTATACAAGCCGTCGCAGACCTCGGACGCCTGGATGGACAAATACATCTTCCCCAACAGCAAGCTGCCGTCGGCATCGCAGATTGCCGAAGTGCTGGCGGGACGCTTCGTGATCGAGGATTGGCACAACTTCGGCCAGGATTACGATCGCACGCTGATGGCGTGGTGGGAGCGCTTCGATGCGGCCTGGCCGCAGTTGCGGCAGAAGTATGGCGAACGCTTCTACCGCATGTGGAAGTATTACCTGCTTTGCTGCGCCGGGTTTTTCCGTTCGCGCCACGGTTTGTTGTGGCAGTTGGTGCTGGGCAAGCTCGAACGGACGCAAACCTACCGTTCGATCCGCTGAGTTTTCAGCGCTTGTGGTTCAATACTATTCCGGTACCAGCCACTCCATGGCGTGGTGTCCGCGGCGTTCGCTGTCGAGGTGGTGAGCCAGCCACGGCAGCAGCGAACCGAGCTGCTGATCGAGCTGCCATGGCGGATTGACGATCAGCATGCCGCTGCCGTTCATCCCAAACGGCGTGTCGTCCGGCCGCAGCGACAATTCGGCGTAGAGGATCTTGCGCATGCCGCTGTCGCGCAGGCGGCGATGCAGCCGATCGATCGAGGCACGGTTGAGGATCGGATACCACAGCGCGTAGATCCCCGTCGGCCAGCGCCGATGACTTTCCTGCAGCGTCTCGACCACCCGATCGAATTCGTCCTTGACCTCGTACGAGGGGTCGATCAGTACCAGCCCCCGCTTCTCCTGCGGCGGCAGAAAGGCCTTCAATCCCGTGTGGCCATCCTGATGGCGCACCGCCACCCGGCGGTCGCCGGAAAATTCCTGCTGCAATAGCGGCAGATCGGCGGGATGCAGCTCCATCAGCACCATGCGGTCCTGCTGCCGCAGCAGGTGGCGCGCGATGCGCGGCGAGCCGGGATAGAAGCGCAGCTTGCCGTCGCCGTTCAAGGCCCGCACGGCCTCCAGGTAAGGGACAGCGGCTTGCGGCGGTTCGGCCGCAGACCAGAGGCGTGCAATGCCGTCGCGCCACTCGCCGGTCTTCTGCGCCGCCGCGCCCTGCAGATCGTAACGGCCGACGCCGGCGTGGGTTTCGATATAGCAGAACGGCGTCTCTTTGCGCCGCAGCGCGTCGAGCAGCAAGGCGAGCACGCCGTGCTTGAGGACGTCGGCGAAATTGCCGGCATGAAAACTGTGTCGATAACTGAGCATGAGCGGGCCGTTTGGAAATAAAAATCTGTTCACCGCAAAGGGGCAAAGGGCGCGAAAAAAACCGTTGCCGGGATAATGACGGTAACGATCCGAGTAAAACTTTGCGTCCTTTGCGGTGAATGCTCTTCTTAGCCGTTGACCGGGTGCACCTTGGATGCCGCCAGCTTGGCGCGTCCGCGGCACTCGTCCACGTCGTTGCCGAAGGCGAGGGCGACGCCCATGCGCCGGCGCACGAACGATTCCGGTTTGCCGAACAGGCGCAGGTCGGTGTTGGGCAGGGCCAGCGCCTCGGCCACGCCCTCGAAGGCGATGCCCTTGGCTTCCATGCCGCCATAGATCACGGCACTGGCGCCGGCGCTGCGCAGGGCGGTGGTGACCGGCAGACCGAGGATGGCGCGGGCGTGCAACTCGAACTCGGACAGCACCTGGGTGGAGAGGGTGACCAGACCGGTGTCGTGCGGTCGCGGACTCACCTCGGAGAACCAGACCTGGTCGCCCTTGACGAACAGCTCGACGCCGAAGATGCCGCGGCCGCCGAGGTCGGCGGTGATCCGCCCGGCGATGTCGCGCGCGCGTTCCAGCGCCAGCGGGCTCATCGGCTGCGGCTGCCAGCTCTCCACGTAGTCGCCCTTCTCCTGGCGGTGACCGATGGGCTCGCAGAAAAAGGTCTCCACCTCGCCCGAGTCGCCGACGGCGCGCACGGTGAGCTGGGTGATCTCGTAATCGAAGTCGATCATCTCCTCGACGATGACCCGGCCGCGGTCGACGCGGCCGCCGCTCTTGGCATAGTCCCACGCGGTTTGCAGATCGTCCGGACCGTTGACCGTGGACTGGCCCTTGCCCGAGGAGGACATCACCGGCTTGATGATGCAGGGGTAGCCGATGCCGCCGTCGATGGCCTGTTTCAGTTCGTCCAGGCTCTCGGCGAAGGCGTAGCGCGAGGTGGGCAGCCCCAGCTCCTCGGCGGCGAGACGGCGGATCCCCTCGCGGTTCATGGTGAGCTGGGCGGCGCGGGCGGTGGGGATCACCTCGGCCAGGCCGTCGGCCTCGATGCGCGCCAGCTCGTCGGTGGCGATGGCCTCGATCTCCGGCACGATCAGGTGCGGCCGCTCCAGCTCCACCACGCCGCGCAGCTGGCGGGCGTCGGCCATGTTGATCACGTGGGCGCGGTGCGCCACCTGCTGGCCCGGGGCGTTGGCGTAGCGGTCGACGGCAATCACCTCCACGCCGAGGCGTTGCAGGGCGATGATCACTTCCTTGCCCAGTTCGCCGGCGCCGAGCAGCATCACGCGCAGCGCGGAGGGGGAGAGCGGAGTACCGAGTCGCATCGGGTGTGTCCTTGTGTTGGGAGGGGAGCGTCCCTATTGTTTTTGTTCTGCCACGGCGAGCGGTGTCGGCGGCAGCGGCGAAAGGCCTATTCTAATGCACCTCGCCCCAGGGTGGGTGAACGCGTGGAGTGCTGCTCCTGAGCATCCCTGCACCCGCAGGGCATAAAGTACCNNGCTGATCGCCTTCGATCACCGCCTGGAAGAGTTCAAGACGCGCAACGTTGAAGTGATCGGTGTCTCCATCGACTCCCACTTCACCCACAACGCCTGGCGCAACACCGCCATCAAGGACGGCGGCATCGGTGCCGTCGGCTATACGCTGGTGGCCGACATGACCCATAACATCTGCAAGGCCTACGACGTC
>DFMR01000195.1 GCA_002376325.1 Proteobacteria bacterium UBA3588
GGGCAATTTCATCGCCATCGATAGCGCCCGGGTCGAACCGATCCTGCAAACCATCATCGACCTCCACGACCACGCTGGCGGCGACAGCCTCCGTTTGTCGCGCCTGGACGCCCCGCGCCTGCTCGATCTTGGCGACATCAAGGTACGCGGCGGTAACGAACTGCAAAGGCTGGCAAAGAAGCTGCGCAACTTCGGTGGCATCAAGGCAGCCAAAATACCCGCCACCTTCAAGGGTGCGCTGCGCGCCTATCAGCAGCTTGGGGTGAACTGGATGCAGTTCCTGCGCGAATACGGACTCGCCGGAATCCTGGCCGACGATATGGGCCTGGGCAAGACCGTGCAGACCCTCGCGCACCTCGCCATCGAAAAGCGGGCCGGACGGATGCGCAGGCCCAGCCTCATCGTCGCTCCCACCAGCCTCATGGGCAATTGGCGGCGCGAGGCCGCGCAATTCACCCCCGGGCTGCGGGTGCTGGTGTTGCACGGGCCCACGCGCTTCGACCACTTCGACACTCTGCACGAGTATGACCTGGTGCTCACCACCTATCCGCTGTTGCCGCGCGATGCCGATGTGCTGCTCGAACAGCCCTGGCACTACCTCATCCTCGACGAGGCCCAGCAGATCAAGAACCCCAAGTCGCAGGCGGCACAACTGGTGCGGGAACTGCAAGCCGGCCACCGCCTCTGCCTCACCGGCACGCCAATGGAAAATCATCTCGGCGAATTGTGGGCACAGTTCGATTTCTTGCTGCCCGGCTTTCTCGGCGCGCAGGAGCAGTTCAGTCGCGCCTACCGCACCCCGATAGAGAAGGGGGGCGATCGCGAGCGTTTGCAACAGCTGACCCGGCGCACCGCCCCGTTCATGTTGCGTCGCACCAAGGAACTGGTCGCCTCGGAACTGCCGCCAAAGACCGAACTTCTGCGCACCACCCCCATCGACGGCAAGCAGGCCGCCCTCTACGAAAGCATCCGGTTGACGATGGAGAGAAAGGTGCGCGAGGCCATCGCCAAACAGGGCCTGGCGCGCAGCCACATCACCATCCTCGACGCGCTGCTCAAGCTGCGCCAGGTCTGCTGCGACCCGCGGCTGCTGCCGAGCGGGACGCGGGGCGTGGCGGGGGCCGCATCGGCCAAGCTGGCGATGCTGATGGAACTGTTGCCGGAGATGCTCGACGAGGGGCGGCGTGTCCTGTTGTTCTCCCAGTTCACCACCATGCTGGGGCTGATCGAAGGAGAGCTGAATGCCCTCGGCATCCCGTACGCCAAACTCACCGGCCAGACCCGCAAACGCGAGGAGGCGATCGAGGTCTTCCGCAGCGGTCAGGTCAATCTCTTCCTGATCAGCCTCAAGGCCGGCGGCGTCGGCCTCAACCTCACCGAGGCCGACACCGTGATCCACTACGACCCCTGGTGGAACCCGGCGGTCGAGGCCCAGGCCACCGACCGGGCCCACCGAATCGGGCAGGACAAGCCGGTCTTCGTCTACAAGCTCGTCACAGAGGGCACGGTCGAGGAGAAAATCCTCGCCCTACAGGAGCGCAAGCGCCAGTTGGCCGGCAGCGTATACGGCAAGGGCAAGGGAGAAACCGATCTGCCCATCGATGCCGAGGCGATCAGCGCCCTGTTCGCGGCGGAATGACGCCATCGTGGCGCGGTGTCGCGGCCGGCAGTTCGGGCGAGTTGGCGAAGGCCTGGCGCAAGTCGCAAACCGGCGAGGCCCTGCGGGCTTTCCTGAAATAACGATATGCCAATCTGGTTGTCGGTCGGGCGGCCACCTACACCCATGTAGGCGGTAGAGCGGTGCAGACGCCAAAGCCGAAGTCGGAATTCGTTGTTTAGTGCGGTTTTTTCACGCGTTGACAATATTTGCCAATCTTTGCCATGCTTCCCCATGGAGGTACCTGACAATGGCAACCATGAACGTATCCCTGCCCGAGGCAATGAAGCAGTGGGTGGAGAATCAGGCCCGTTCAGGGCGTTACAGCAACATCAGCGATTATGTCCGCGACCTTATCCGCCGCGATCAGGAGCAGGCGTTGAAGATTGCCCATATGCAGGCACTGGTAACCGAGGGCATGGAGAGCGGCCCGGGCAAGCAGACCATGGAGGAACTGCGTGAAACGGCCAGGAAGAAGGCGGGCAGCAGCTAAACGGGGTAGGGGCTACACCCTGAGCCGCAAGGCCGAAGAAGATATCATCGAGATATTTCTTCGCGGGGCCGAGCGGTACGGGCTCCAGCAGGCGGAGCGCTACCACGCCATTCTAGAGAAGTGCTTCCAATTCCTGGCCGAAAATCCCTTCGCCGCCCATCTGCGCACGGAGATCACGCCGTCGGTGCGAGTTCACCCCGTCGAATCGCATATCATCATCTACACCACCGACGATGAGGGAGCGGTATTTGTCGTTCGTGTCCGCCATGGGCATGAAGACTGGTTGCCCGCTTCGTGAATCCAGGAGGAATGTTATGGGTTCGAAGAAGCCATGGTTGGCTTGCATATGGCGGACGTGGAGAAGTTGATTCGTGTGCTGCACCGGTTGGTCGATGCCGGGCACTCGGTGGTGGTGATCGAGCACAA
>DFMR01000001.1 GCA_002376325.1 Proteobacteria bacterium UBA3588
GATGTTTACCGGATGTCCCCAGGGCCCTGACAAATGTAGTTTATGCGAAGAAACGAAAATGAGGGACGCGGCAGGTTCTGTCTATTGTTTTCGCGGTTGCCTGAAAATAACAACCGGGGCGGGACAGGCCATCAGTTCGGCGTGATTACTGCACCATAATCGGGATTCAACTGATTCCACCCAACGGAGCGTTCGCGGGAACACCCGGCGCGACGCCGCCGCCCAATGACGTCTGTCAAAGGTCGGTGATTCGTTTCCGGAACCCAACCCTTGACCTTGGAGTCTACTTTAGGGTGTAGAGTTGATTTTAAGGCTACTACGGGGGTATCCAGCCATGCGTGACGGTATGACCATCGGCGTGTTGGCGCGCCAGGTGGGGCTGACCGCGGAGACGCTGCGCTATTACGAGCGCCTCGGTCTGATCGCGCCAAGTCAGCGCACCGCCGCCAATTATCGCCTCTATGGCGATGAGGCGGAGCGCCGCCTGCGCTTCATCCGGCGGGCGCAGGTGCTGGGGTTTTCGCTCAACGAGATCGCCCAGCTGCTGTCGCTGCACGCCTATCCGGAGAGCGATATGGCCGAAGTGAAAGCGCTGGCGCAGGCGAAGATCGCGGGTATCCAGGCCAAGATTGACGACCTGGAACGGATGAAGCAGGGACTGGCGGCGCTGACAGACGCTTGCCCCGGTCACGGTGCCACGGAGCACTGCCCGATTCTCGGGGCGCTGCAGGCGGACGACGACTAAAGGACATGAACCACGGGGACGCGGGGAACACGGGGACATCGATGGGGTGAAAGGCCCAGTTTTTCCGTGTGTTGGCAGTAGCTCCTCCCGTGTTCCCCTCGGTTACAGCGGTGTTTTTGGCGATGAGGTTCTAGGAGACGGCCATGGCCGAATTTGAGATCGATGTGGAAGGTATGACCTGCGCCTCGTGCAGCGCGCGGGTGGAGCGGGCGCTGAACAAGCTGCCGGGGGTGAAGGCGGCGGCCGTCAATCTGGCGACCGAGCGGGCCGAGGTGCATTTCGATCCGCAGCAGCTCCAGCCGGAGCAGATCGCCGCCGCCATCGCCGAGGTGGGCTACACGCCGGTACTGAGCGAGGCGGAGCTGGCGGTGGAGGGGATGAGCTGCGCCTCCTGTGTCGGTCGCGTCGAGCGGGCGCTGCGGCGTACCCCCGGCGTGATCGAGGCGACCGTCAACCTCGCCACCGAGCGGGCGCATGTGCGTTACGCGCCGGCCATGACCGATGCCGAGACCCTGATCGCCGCAGTGGTGGAGGCGGGCTACGCGGCGCGCCGTATGGACGAAGGCGGTTCGGCCGAAGGGGACGACGGCCACCGGCGTGCGGTGCGCGGGCTGCGTCGCGACGTGTTCATCGCCGCTGTGTTTGCGGTGCCGATCCTGTTGCTCTCCATGGGGGCGGAGTTTATCCCCGGATGGGCTCATCTCCTCGCCGCCGCCAGCCCGCTGCCCCACTTTTGGATGTGGGTGCAGTTGGTGCTGGCCACGGTGGTGCTGGCCGGGCCGGGGCGGCGTTTCTTCCAACCGGGCTGGGCCGCCTATCGTCACCTGTCGCCGGACATGAATTCCCTGGTGGCCAGCGGCACCGCCGCGGCCTGGGTCTACAGCGTGGCGGTGCTGGTGCTGCCGGGGCTGTTTCCGCCCGAGGCGCGCCACGTCTATTTCGACTCCGCCGCGGTGGTGATCGCCGCCGTGTTGCTGGGAAAATATATGGAGGCGTTGGCCAAGGGGCGCACCTCGGCGGCGATCCGCAAGCTGGCGGGGTTGCAGGCCAAGACCACTCGTCGCCTGAACGCGGAGGGTGTCGAGGAGGAGGTGCCGGTGGCGCAGCTGCGGGTGGGCGACCGCCTGGTGGTGCGGCCCGGCGAGCGTATCCCGGTGGACGGACAGGTGGTGGAGGGGCGCGCCAACGTCGACGAATCGATGCTGACCGGCGAGCCGCTGCCGGTGACGAAGACGAGCGGCGACCCGGTGGTGGGCGGCACGGTGGATCAGGATGGGCGCCTGGTATTCGAGGCCACCTCGGTGGGCCGCGACACGGTGCTGGCGCAGATCATCAGTCTGGTGGAGCGGGCCCAGACCGGCAAGCTACCGATCCAGGGGGTGGCCGACAGGGTGGTGCGCATCTTCAGCCCGGCGGTGATCGTCATCGCTCTGATCGCCTTCGCGGCGTGGATGTGGCTGAGCGGCAACGTCAGCCTGGCCCTGGTGGCGGCGGTGGCGGTGCTGGTGGTGGCCTGCCCCTGCGCCATGGGGCTGGCGACGCCGGCGGCGATTATGGTCGGCACCGGACGGGCCGCGGAGATGGGGGTGCTGTTCCGCAAGGGCGAGGCGCTGGAGGCGCTGTCGCTGGTGGATACCGTGCTGTTCGACAAGACCGGCACCCTCACCGCCGGCCGGCCGGCGGTGACCGAGGTGGCCGCCGATGATGAGGCTACGGTTCTACGCCTGGCGGCGGCGCTGGAGGCGGCCTCCGAGCATCCTTTGGGCCACGCCATCGTCGAGGGGGCGCGGGCGCGCGGCCTCGAACTGCCGGCGGCGGAAGAGTTCCAGGCGGTGGCCGGTTACGGCATCGTCGGCCGCGTCGAGGACCGGCTGGTCCGGGTCGGTGCGCGGCGTTTTATGGATTCCAATGCTATCCCGGTGGAGCCGCGCTGGACGGGCGAGGCCCGGACGCTGGAGGCCCAGGGACGGAGCGTGGTGTTCGTGGCCGCGGAACAGCAGGTGCTCGGTCTGGTCGCGGTCGCCGATCCGGTCAAGGCAGAGTCGGCGGCGGTGGTTGCGGAGCTGCGCCGCATGGGGCTGCGCATCGTCATGGTCACCGGCGACGCCGAGCGTACCGCACGCGCGGTGGCGCAGCAGCTCGGCATCGACGAGGTGCACGCCGAGGTGCTGCCCCAGGGTAAGAATCAGGTGGTCGAGAACCTGCAACAGGGCGGGCGCAAGGTGGTGTTCGTCGGCGACGGCATCAACGACGCCCCGGCGCTGGCCCAGGCGGATGTCGGCATCGCGCTCGCGTCCGGCACCGACATCGCCATGGAGGCGGCGGACGTCACCCTGACCCACGGCCAGCTCGGCGGCGTGGTGACGGCGATCGTCGCCGCCCGCCGCACCCTGCGGACGATCCGCGGCAACCTGTTCTGGGCATTTATTTACAACATCCTGCTGATCCCGGTGGCGGCCGGCGTGGCCGCGCCGATCGGGATTCATCTCAACCCGATGCTGGCCGGCGTGGCCATGGGCATGTCGTCGGTCTTCGTGTTGGGCAACAGCCTCAGGCTCAAGCGCCTGCAAGGTTTTCGCAGCACCGCGCCGGCCGATGCGGCACCGGCGCACTGATTACATAACGAAAGGAGCAAAACCATGAGCGAGATCAAACTGAAGATTACCGGCATGACCTGTGGCCACTGCGTGAGCGCCGCGACCAAGGCGTTGGAGAAAGTTCCGGGCGTGGAGAAGGCCGAGGTGACGCTGAAACCCGGCGCGGCCGTGGTGCATGGCGATGCGCCGGTGGCGGCATTGATCGCCGCAGTCGCCGAGGAGGGTTACGAGGCGGAGCAAGAGTAACGCGATGGCGCCGTCGGTACTGCTTTATACCTCTCCCGGTTGTCCGGACTGCATCGCGGTCAGGGGCTATCTGCAACAGCATGAAATTGCCTTCGAGGAGCGCGACATCTCCGCCCCCGGGGTGGCCGACGAGGCCAAGGCACGCTACGGCGTGCGCATCGCCCCAATCACCGTCATCGGCGCTGAGGTGCTATACGGCACCTTTGCCGTACAGAAGAAACGATTGGACGCGCTGTTGCCGATCTGATGCGCAATGCCTTTGTTACGTCAAAATGCGCGGCAACGGAACTGCCACGTATAACGATTTCAAACCGCNNGTCACGACCTGATCGGTCTTGCTGTCGAAGTAGGGATAGTGCTGACGAATGCCGATGCCGCCGTGTGCAAAGCAACTTGCGTAGGTCTTGCCGTTGGCGAACGGTGTGTGGAACAGCTTCTTGCCATGTTGCAGTTCATCATCGTAGGGAGGGAAGTTCATCAAATCCTCCCATGATGAGCGTGCGTCAGAATCGATCGCATAGACGCCGTTGCCGAATTGATTGAGGGCAAGGCCCGGGAACTTCGCCATGAAGTATTCCCGGAACTGCTTCAGATCCTGCCTCGGCGTAGAGGCCTGGGCGGCGAACGGCGTACCGAGCAATAAAGCCAGTGCCGTCGCCGTTGTTAGCAATAATTTCATATCCTGACTCCTCGCTATGGGCGTGTGGTGGGATAGTTATTATTAGGGGTGCTTAGCTAATCTGGGTGGTGATCGAGTCCTTCTCACCTTTGTTGTCGGACCAACTAAGTGTCACCTTGTCGCCTGGTTTTGCCCCCGTGAATTCGAACGACAGGTAAGGATTTTTGGAAATGGCGACACCCCAGTCGGCATTCAGGACGTTCTTGCCGTTGTGTTCGCAGTTAACTTCCTGAATGAAATGGGCGGGGATGATTTTCCCGGTCTTTTTGTCCTTGCGCTGACCGGTTTCCATCGGGTGCTTGATGAGAGATTTGACCGTGCAGATGTCACCGTTGACGGTGGCGCGGATTTTGATCGTATCTGACATGTTATGAATTCCTCTGACACTTAAGCTCGTGTTGGTTTTCGGCAAAAGGCATTAACCGCCGCAACCACCGATGGTGACCTTGACTTCCTTGCGGGCACTGTACGTCTTGTCTCCGACCTTGACGATGGCAATGACGTTGGAGGTCTTGCCCATCTTGACGCGAGTTGAGACGTCGGGGAGCGTGTTGCTCGCCAGGTTAAAGACCGCAGCCAGCGGGTTGGGGTTTTTTTCCACGATCAAGCTGACGGACGAGACACCTTTCATTTTGGTGGATATGGTCACCGGTACCACGGCGCCGTTTTCGGCAATGTCGGGCGCTCTGATGTCGATGTCCGCGCTAGGGATGGTGAGGTCTGTGTTGAACAGTCCCTGCAATGCGCCGGCGACGTCTTTGGAATCGAAAGCGCTCTTCGGCCATGTAGCGGCCAGCGCCTGACGCGGATTGAGCAGGCCGGCACCAACGGCAACGGCGACGGCGCTACCGGCGAGAGTACCCTTAAGGAAAGTTCTGCGCTTGGTATTCACGTTACAGACTCCTGTTGATTTGATTCTTGGTTAAAGGGTGTAGATATAGTCGACAACTTTTTCGATCTGCGCCTTGGTCAGGATGCCGTTGCGTCCAAACGGGGGCATGATCGTGCGCGGGTTGTTCTTGGTCGGGTCCCATATTTGGGCAAACAGTTTGGCCTTGTCGGGGAAGCGTTGTTTGACGTTGACCAACGCCGGACCGATGTTGCCGGGCAGCATGGCGCCTTTGATGTCATGGCAGGCGAGGCAATTGCCCTCCTTGCGGTTATTGACGATCTTTTTGCCCGCGGCGACCATCTCTGACTGGTCGGCGGCGGATGCCTGCGCGGAAAAGGCAAGGGCCCCGAGTACGGCCAGCGTGGCGCTCACAGCGACGAATAGTTTAGCGGGCTTCCTCATCGTTTCCTCCTCGTTGGTCTTGTGGTGCGCTCCATGTCAGGAGCGCGATGCTATAGCGATGTTTATAGGTGTTTTTTCGTTGCACCAGATTATGTGCCTGGTTTCAACTTCAGTCTGCTGACGTTATCACTCGATACGCTGCTCGTTCCCTCGCCGCTCATGCCTGCGACACATGTGCGGCGGATAACGGACATAGTACCCAACGGGACTCGTAACACAAGCGCAATATGCACGGCTTTTACCATTCACCGCCTTTATTAGAAGTTGCTAAAGTTCTATAGAAACTCGGCGCCGCGTCGTTATTCCGCTTGTAGTGAATAGTTGCGTTGGGGATGGCATTTATTCCCGCCTAGCGAGAATTTTTTTTCCGGTCGGAGTCGTGCTTCTTGGTAGGAACCTGCTGCTGCAGCTGTTTGAGTTTGGCCTCCACGATCGACTCATGATAGAAATCGAGGTCGTGCCCGCGGCGGGCAAGGTGAAGTTGTTCGATGGCAGTGGGTATTTCCCCAATGCGGGTGTAGTAATCCGCGAGGGCGATGTGCGATATGCCCTTCCGCCCAGTTTGATCTTCGGCATTCGCCAGCATCTCGTAGGCCCTGGGAGGGGCATCGTCGTGCATGCGCGTGAACTCGTCGAGCATCGCGGCGGCCTGCTTGTTCTCACCCTGCTGCATCATGAATTTGGCATAACCCAAGGTGAGCAGGGCATTGCCGGGATAGAGCCCGAGGCCATGTTTGTATAATGCGCGGGTCGCGGCCGGTTGTTTGGACTGTGCGTCGACCTCGGCGAGCAACAACATGTAGGCGATGCGACCGGGATCGTCCTGCAGCATTTTATGCAAGAGCTGACGCGCCTCCGCGTATTTGCCGTTCTTCTCCAGAGCCAGGGCGTAGGCATAGTGCTCGCCGATGTCGTCGTTGTAATTGCCGTTCTTCAATTCCGACGTAATCTGCTTCAGCAGCGCGGAGACGTCAGTGGCCCCCAGTACCCGCAGCCGCGCCTTGATGATGTGGTAATTGACGCTGCTGACGTAGTGTACGCGGGGATATTGGGCGGCACGATTGCGTGCGTCGGCGATGCGGTCCGCAGTCACCGGGTGATCGATCAGGTAGGCCGGGACCGCGCCGTCGGAAAAACGAAAGTGCTGTTGCAACTGTTCGAAGAAGTCAGGCATGCCGTAGGGGTCGAAACCCGCGGTGGCCAGCAGGTCCATGCCGACGCGGTCGGCCTCGCTTTCGTGGGCGCGGCTGGATGCCAGTTGTGAGTCGCCGGCACCGCCCATGGTCGCGGCAAGTGCGGCTTGCCCCGCCTGCGGGTCTCTGGAGCCCAGCAGGATGGCCGCCAAGACTGCGGCGGTGAGCGGCAGGTTCATCCTCTTCGCCTCGGCGTAGCTGCGTGCCAGGTGATGTTGAATTTCGTGGGCCGTTTCGTGGGCGAGGACCGCGGCGAGCTGGTTTTCGTTCTGGGTGGCCAGGATCAGGCCACTGTTAATGCCGATATAATCGCCGGGCATCGCGAATGCGTTGATCGTCGGATCGCGCACTACGAAATAGTTAAAGCTGCCGCCCTGGGGGCTGGCGGAAGCCAGGCGGTGGCCGATCTCCTGGATGTAGTTTTCGATTTCCGGATCGTCAATCAGTCTTCCCGAATCACGGATGCTGCGCATCATGTCCCGGCCAATGTGTTGTTGGTCCGCCGGCGTCAGCACGGCCGAGGAACTGTCGCCGATGTCGGGCAGGGCGAGCGCATCTGCCGCGTTGGCGACCACAGTGGGAACGAAGCAGGAGAGGATGCCGGCGACGGCTAGGGAGCGCAGTTTCACGATAAGTACAAAAAACCGGTGGATGATCGGGCTACGTTGCAAGACTAACAGCTTTTGCCCGCTCCGGGCGGAAATCGGTCACAGTGGCGGGATGCGCACACGGTGGCCATACGGATATGGACCCGGTCGGTTTGTTGTGCGGTTGTATCAAGTAGAGATTGAAATCGGCAGGGCGGACCCATAAAATATTAGCAATTCCTAATATACTATTTTGGATAACGCATACATCATGTTTAACATCAAAGAAATCGAGATATTTGACGTGAAGCGCCTGTTGGATGCGCAGCACCATGGGGTGAAGCTCATCGATGTCCGTAGCCCGATGGAGGTGGCGGCCGGCGTCATACCGGGGGCGACCAATATCCCGCTGCACCTGCTCCCCATGAGCCTCGACAAGATCCCGGACGACTCGGAAGTGGTCTTCTATTGCCGTACCGGCGCGCGTTCGGCGCAAGCGTGCGCTTACCTCTCATCCCTGGGCAAGTCCAACGTCTATAACATGCGCGGCGGCATCATGGCTTGGCTGCAGGGCGGTTTGGCTGTCGCGTAACGGGATGGCGTGGGCCGGTTCCGGCTTGGTCGAAGGGCGTGGCGCAGTCCGGCATATCCCTTTTGGATAGGGGGGCTAAACTTGCTTTGGCCCCCTGGTTTGTCATATAAGTTCCCGATTGTATTCTAATGGGCGGGCCTGTTTGGGCTCGCTTTTCTGTAAACCGTCCTAAGCCTGAGGAGACGTAATAATGGCGAACTTCGATCAAGAACTTGATGCTTCCGGCCTGAACTGCCCGCTGCCCATCCTGCGCGCCAAAAAGACCCTGGGTGGCATGGGGTCCGGACAGGTGCTGAAGATTATCGCTACCGATCCGGGTTCCGTGAAAGACTTTGAAGCCTTTGCCAAGCAGACCGGTAACACCCTGCTCTCTTCCGGCGAAGAAGGCGGCAAGTTTGCGTTCCTGATCAAGAAGGCCTAATTAAAATAATAGAGGAGGGGGCTCGTATGGCTGATCAGAAGAAATTGGCGATTATCGCCACCAAGGGTACGCTCGACTGGGCCTATCCGCCGTTCATTCTGGCATCGACTGCTGCTGCGTTGGGTTACGACGTGCAGATTTTCTTCACCTTCTACGGCTTGCAGCTGGTGAAGAAGAATCTGAAGCTCAAGGTCTCCCCGCTGGGCAATCCCGGTATGCCGATGCCGATGGGTATGGACAAGTGGTTCCCGGTGCTGGGTACGGCGCTTCCGGGCATGGAATCCATCATGACGGCGATGATGAAGGCCAAGATGAAGGCCAAAGGCGTCGCCAGCCTGGAGGATCTGCGCGAACTGTGTCAGGAGGCGGAAGTGAAGTTTGTCGCCTGCCAGATGACCGTGGACCTGTTCGATATGAACCCGTCCGACTTCATCAGCGGTCTGGAGTTCGGCGGCGCCGCCACTTTCTTCGAGTTCGCCGGCGAGTCCGACGTCTGTCTCTACATCTGATCCGTTCGGTGTCGAGGCAAAAAGAACCCCGCTTCGGCGGGGTTCTTTTTGCCCGTCGCCTGGACCTCTCGGCGTTGTAGTGACTCCGATGCGTGATCGGGGTTGCTCCGCTGCATCATCCGGGACAGCGTGTACCGGCAGCACGCCGTGCGTCTGCCGCGGCGGTGCGTCCCGGCATGGACTGCATCGTTTTACTTATTGCCATGCCTCACCTGTGGATACTTTCCAACACGTCTGAAATCTGCCACGCCGGTCGGGCAGTTACGGTACGCAGGAAATTCATCTATAAATCTTGCCGTCAATAACCCCTTGATCCGTATTGTTAGTTAGAAAACGCTAATATGCTCAAATACTTAAATAGTGGTCGTTGCTTGACACGGTAAAACACCCCCCATATCGTGTCGGGGTCGATAAAAACAACAAATGAAAGAAGACAGCTAACAACAACGTATTTCCACAGGTGTACAAGGAGAAACCGAATGAAGAATTCCAAGCG
>DFMR01000115.1 GCA_002376325.1 Proteobacteria bacterium UBA3588
TAGGCGCGTTTGACGAACTGCTCCTGGCTCGAGTCGTACAGCAGCCGCATGCTGCTCCACACCAGGATTACCAGCAGCAACCCCTGCAGCAGCGCGATACCGAGAATGGTCTTGAGGCGGAACGACATGATCAATGGTCCTGGCCGGCGATACCTGCCGGCAACTGCATGCGGCGCATGCCCGCCCAATCGCCGTCGTCCGCGGCGACAATGGCGCGAAAATGGAGCCGCGCCAATATCCGGCGCCCCTCGGGGTCGTGCGCCATTGCCACCAGCGCCTTGCGCACGCGCCCGATCACCGCTGCGGGCACCCGGCGATGGACGGCGAACACGCTGGGCGGATAGCCGGGCGAACGCCACAGCACCCGCAACTGGCGGCGCAACTGCGGCTTAAGCGCGCTAAACGTCGACATGACGCCGCCGCCGGCCGCCGCCAGCCCATGCACCACCGCCAAGTAGGTGGACTCGTGGGAGTGTACGAAACGGGGCGTGATGCGAATGCCGGCCGCCGCCAGCATCGCCCGCGGCAGCATGGCGGCACCGAAAGTCGTCGGCACCGGAAAGGCGACCGTCGCGCCCTGCAGCTGCCGCACCGTGTGGATGGGGCCGTCGCGGCGCACCACCAGCAGCGAGCGGATAGAGCCGTGCCGTTCCTTGGCGAAGGCGCGATAACCGACGCGGCTGTCCTGATGGGTATATTCATAGGGATTGGCGTAGATGAAATCGTAACGGCCGAGCGCGGCGCGTTCGCCGAATACGCCGCAATCGGGCGCCGTACGGAACTTCAGGGTAACGCCCGCGTGCGCTTTGATATAGGCAAACAGCGGCAACCAGTGACGGGCCAGGACGGGGATCTCCTGCCGCGGCGCCACGCCGAAACTGTAACTGGCGGCGATTGCCGTCGGCGCCAGCAACGACAACACTACGCCCGGCAGGACGTAACGCAACGGCCGCATGAATCGCTTGAATGTTCTGCTGATCACGGTCTCATCATCGGGAAGTGGTCTACATCCCGGTTGTCAGAGCCGTCCGCTGGCGAGCTATCGCTTGGTGACCAATCGATTAACCAAAATTTACCGTTAAGAGTAACATGCCGCCCATGGAAAACCCGCACTACATCCGCATCGGCGGCGAAGCCACGTTGCGCGCCCTGGCCAAACGCTTCTATGAGTTGATGGATACCCTGCCGGCGGCCGAGGGCATCCGGTCGCTGCACGCCCGCAACCTGAAGGGTTCCGAGGAGAAGCTGTTCCTGTTCCTCAGCGGCTGGCTGGGCGGCCCGCAGCTCTATGTCGAAAAATACGGCCACCCGCGGCTGCGCATGCGGCACCAGCCCTTTGCCATCGACAGCGCGGCCCGCGACCAGTGGATGGCCTGCATGCGCCAGGCGATGACCGACGTGGGCGTCGAAGAGGGACTGCGGCGCGAGCTGGAGCAGGCATTGCTGAAGGTGGCCGACTTCATGCGCAACCGGCCGGACTGAACCACGTCAAGGCATTACCGCCGAGAAGGCGCAGGACGCTGTCACGTAGGCCCGATATAGCGCAGCGGTGTCGGGCAGCGCACGCCGGACACCGCTGCGGCCATGTCCGGCCTACATTCCTGCCAGCCAGTCACGGGGCGGCAGGAACCGCTCGTACAATTCGGCCTCGGACGAACCAGGTTCCGGCTGCCACTGATAGCGCCACTTCACCAACGGCGGCATCGACATCAGGATCGACTCGGTACGNNCCGCCGACGCCGCGCGGCTCGTTGCGGTGCGGGAGGAAGAAGTAGTCGTCGCACCAGCGTTTGCAGCGCGGATAGCGATCGTCCCCGAACGGGGCGCAGGCGCGCTGTGCCGTGCGGTGCCAATGGATCACGTCCTGCTCGAAACCGTAGTAGGGGGTCAGATCATAGCCGCCGCCGAACCACCACAACGGCGTCTCCCCCTCCCGTTCGGCGACGAAGAAACGCACGTTCATGTGCGAGGTGGGCACGTAGGGATTGCGCGGGTGCGCCACCAGGGAGAGGCCCAGCGCCTGCCAGCGGCGCCCGGCCAGTTCCGGACGCCGGGCGGTGGCCGCCGGCGGCAGGGCGTCGCCGCTCACCCGGGAGAAATTCACCCCGGCCTGTTCGAACACCAACCCCTCGGCGAGCACCCGGCTGCGGCCGCCGCCGCCCGCATCGCGCCGCCAGCGCTCTTCAACGAATGGCGCACCGCCGTCGACGGCGGCCAAGGCATCGCAGATGCGCTCCTGCAATGCGATCAGGTAGGCGGCAACGGCCTCGATATCCACGTTCTCTCCTCCAGTACCGGGTCTCCCACTCTAACCCGCCGGCCGGCGCTCAACCACGCGCAGTCGCTGGGGTTTTGCCGCCGGCAAGCACGCTCTCCAGCCGCTCGATCAGGGTGTCGATGTCGTCGCGGCTTACATTGAGGGCAGGCATGAAGCGCAAAGTGTGGGGCCGCGGTGCGTTGATCAGCAGGCCCGCCTCGAAGGCACGCGCCGCGATCGCCGCCGCGTCACCCGCGGGCAGCTCCAATGCCAGCAACAGACCCCCGCCCCGCACCCTGCCGAGGCCGTGACGTGCAGAAAGTTGCCGCAGCCGTTCGGCCAGGTAGGCGCCACGGTCACGCACCTGCGCCAGGAATCCGGGCGCCGTCACCGCCTCCAGCACTGCTGGTCCGGCGGCGCAGGTAAGCGGATTGCCNNGGGTCAGCGCGCGCAACGCGCGCAGGTAGTCAAACTCCGCCGGCAGCACCCCCGCCTCACCCTGTATCGGCTCCAGCATCACCGCCGTCACATCGTCGCCGAGCGCCGCCGCCATGGCGTCGATGTCGTTCAACGGCACCTTGACGAAGCCGGCCATCTTCGGCTCGAACAGCGAACTCCAACCGGGCTTGTCCGAAGCGGACATGCAGGCGAGGGTGCGGCCGTGGAATCCGTTGTTGGCGGTGACGATGCGCCACGCGCCGTTGCGATGAAGCGCACCCCACTTGCGCGCCAGCTTGATCGCCCCTTCGTTGGCCTCGGCGCCGCTGCCGGCGAAGAAGACGCGCTCCATGCCACTGAGCCCGGCCAGACTTTTCGCCAGCTCCACCATCGGCCGGTTGAAGTAGGCGGGACTGGCGCTGATCAGGGTGCGTGCCTGAGCCGCCACCGCATCGGCGATCGCCGGCGGTGCGTGACCTAGGCTGTTCACCGCCCAGCCCTGCACGAAATCGAGAAAGCGGCGGCCGTCCTCCGCCGTCAGCCATGAACCCTGCCCGGCCGCGAACATCACCGACGGCCGCTCCGCCACATACATCACCGCACTCAACTCACCGGGGTACTCCATCGCAGGCTCCTCGCTCAAGCACATCACAAAAGACATCAGGAATGCAGGCGACACCGAATGCACCAAAACCGTTTACCGTCCTGTTCGGTGTTTTCAGTCTCTTCGTTGGTTCCTTGCTTCTTCCCTCCATTCCATCCAGGAACGCGCAAACAAAAAGGCCGCAGGTCTGTCGACCTGCGGCCTTTTCGGGGAATTCGTCTTGTTTCGGTTATCCGCTACGCAACGCTCACCTCATCGGCGCGCAGGCCTATGCCGGCGCGTGCGCGTCGGGTGCTACGGTTGGATTGGATAACGAGAGTCGGCATGGAACGAGTTTCCACCGCCGCGAGGATGGCGTCAAGCACGGACGATGCGGCCGTCG
This sequence comes from Proteobacteria bacterium UBA3588, assembly GCA_002376325.1. GTDB lineage: Bacteria > Pseudomonadota > Gammaproteobacteria > Thiohalomonadales > Thiohalomonadaceae > Sulfurivermis. The sequence continues at coordinate 3,682 of DFMR01000115.1, forward strand.
CGGCCGTCGCGGATCTCGCTCGGACGTTGGCGACCGCCGAGGGGGTCATGCAGGATGCAATCGATCCTGCGGCCGAAGATGCGCTGCAC